>CAYSOW010000167.1:0-1657 GCA_964432715.1 uncultured Bacteroides sp. | reverse complement strand
CCGTGGCAATAGGCCACATGGGCTTGCGTGATGGCGGACATGCGTTTCGGGCGACTGAGTTCGGGCTTCAGGGGATAGTCGAGGTCGACGTTGCAGAAGTTGCCGAGGGTGAGGTTCTTCACCTGGAGTCCGTCGCCGGTAAAGTTGAACATGGTGAAGTTGCCCACTGCGCCTTGTGTCTGTCCGCGGTTGGAGGCGAGCACGGTGTTCACCGGATTGGGGTTCAGTCCGATGAGGTGGAGGTAAGGGCATTCTATCTCCATGCCGAAGGGCTCGCGACCGGGTTTACCTACGCGGATGGCGGGGTCATCGGGGTCATCTATCCAATAGACATACGGGGCGATGTAGACGGTCATCGGCTCGGCTTCGGTGCCGGGGGTGAGGGCCGCCATGGCTTCCTGAAAGGTGCGGAAGAGGTAGGGACTGGCAGCCGCCTCTTCTTCCGTGAGGCTACCTGCCACCAGGAAGGTTTTCTTACCGAGTACGATGGTTTGTCCTTCATACTGCATTTGGTTGCCGGTCAACAGCACGGCATGTTCCGTATCCGGCGAGCAAGCGAGGGAGACGGGGGTGTGTTCGCGGGCAGTCATCGGGAAGGCCAATGTGGCTGCCAGGAACCAGAGTAAAAGTTTCTTCATAACAAAACGGATGTTTTTCTAGTTTGTGAGCGACAAAAGTAAGAAAAAGAAGAGTGGGTTCAAATATTTTGCCTACTTTTGTGGGTAGAGTTTATTGCTAACAATTTTATATAACAGGACTAAATATATGGAACAGAAAGTGATTTTGCTGGACGGTGCTACCGGCACCAGTCTTTGGAAGAAGGCTTCAGACAAGCAACCGGTATGGAAGTATAACATTGAGAATCCGGAGATTGTGGTGGAGCTGGAGAAGGAGTACATCGCTGCGGGTTCTCAGATTATTGAGACGAATACGTTTGCTGCCAACCGTTCTTTCGTGAGCCGCGAGAGTAACTATAGTGTGGCTCGTGTGGTTCAGGCGGCGGTTCGTCTGTCTCACCAGGCGGTGGAGGGTACCAATGTGAAGGTGATGTTGGACGTGGGTCCGATCATGGAGATGATGGAGCCTTACGGTCCGGTCTCTGAGGCGGAGGTGCGCGACATTTATCAGGAGCAGATTTCTGCCGGTATGGAGTGTGAGTACAAGCCGGACGGTATCTTCTTGATGACGTTCATCGACTTGGCAATGGCGGAGATTGCTATCAGTGTGGCTGAGCAGTATAATGTGCCTATCTTTGTGTCTATGAGTTTCTCTGAGGAGGGTTACACGATCATGGGTAACTCGGTGGAGGATTTCGCAAATGCGATGAATCAGCATCCGTTGGTTCAGGCGATTGGCTTGAACTGTAACTTGACGCCGGCAAAGGCGGCGAAGGTGTTGGCGCAGTTGGCTGAGAAGACGGACAAGGAGTTGATCTTTAAGCCGAATGCGGGTCAGCCGAAGGTGGTGAACGGTGTGACGATCTCCGGCGAGAATGCTGCTACTTTCGTGGAGGAGTCGCTCCAGGCACTGCCGCTGGGTGTGAAGTATATGGGTGGTTGCTGCGGTACGGATCCTTCGTATATTTCCTTACTGCGTGAGGAGCTGGAGAAGATGTAGTGCGTTTCCATGCTTTCCATTGCTTTCCATGCTACATGGA
>CAYSOW010000166.1:0-1727 GCA_964432715.1 uncultured Bacteroides sp. | reverse complement strand
ATCTTTATTTCAGCACCACAATAGCATTCTTACCCACAGTCACCGCCTCGCAATGGGGGAAGTTCGACAAATCCTTCTTGCGAGTCAGCAGGAGGCGAGGCTTGCCGGTGGGGGCGGGAACCTCCTCCTCGGGAAGTACCGTCACATCGCGGTGCAAGTAGACATCCATATTCTCCGAACGCTCCAGCTTCCAAGTCTCCACTTCCGTGATACCTTCCTTCTCAGAAATCTCCAATGCACGCTCACACAACTTGCCGTAGCCGATAATCGGGTTCACCTTCGGAATGGCCAAGCCTGCCACGAAGACCACAATCAACACATCCACACCCATCTGTTTCACCGCAGCCAGTACATCGCCTCTACCTTTGCGACGAATCAGTAGATAGAGCGCGTAGAGGCCCGAGAGGGTGAGCACCGTTGCCGTGGCATAGATAATGCCGTGGTGCATGAAGTGCAGCGGCGCACGCGACGAGATGCAAATCATTGTGGGCAGCGCAGCCGCAAAGGCAGCCGCCGGAATTATTAGCGTCAACTTGGTCCAACGCATCCGCTCGTGCAGACGCGGCAGGAAAGAGGCAGTGGCGTAGACGAAGAAGGGGATGGCGGGAAGCAGATATATCTGAATCTTCTCGCTGATGCAAGAGAGCACCACAATCGTTACGACAGCCACTGTCTGGAAGAACCGCTGCAGACTGCTGCGCACTACCTTTCGACGCAGGGAGGCCACGAAGACGCAGAAGATAAAGAGTGACCACGGAGCCAGGCAAATCCAGTAGTTCAGCAGATAGTAGTAAATCGGTTCACTATGATGGAACGAGTCGATGCATCGGTCGATGGTCTGATGGAAGAGCAAATCCTGCATATAGGCCTTGCCTCCCTCCAGATAAGTGGCTCCCAGCCAAAGGGCGCAGCAACCTATCAGCACTGTCCACGTGCGCCAGCCCCAATAGCGTGCAAAGGTTTTTATCTTACCTTCAATCGCCAGGAAGACAGTGGTGCAGAAGAGCGGAATGAGCAGTCCGAGCGGTCCTTTCGAGAAGATGCCCAGGAACAAGAATACCGGGAAGAGCCAGCGTTGGCGAGGCTTCAGCTCCGTAGAGCGATACATCCACCAGAAGGTGCGCAGTGAAAAGACGATAAAGTAGCACATCAGCATATCCATGCGCAGCGTGCCGGAGAGCACCGTGAACAAACCCGTCGTGAAGAGCATCAGGATGGCGGCTATACGACTGCTGCTGTCCATCTCGCGCTTCACCCAGCGGTCCATGATGCGCGTGATGCCGAAGGCCGGAATCAGAGAAAGCAGACTCAGCAGCCACATATAGTGGGCGCCTGCTATCCATCGGCACAACATCACCAGCCAGAGAAAGAGAGGCGGCTTGTCGGCATAGGGTACACCATGATTGGCGAAAGCGAAAAAGTGGTGGTCACGAATCGCTTCGTCAGCAATACTTAAGAACCTGAGTTCGTTCAAGGGGGTGAAATCCCGAAGCAGAATCACGGGCAGCAGGGCCACAAGAATTCCTAAATATACGAGATGTCGTTCTTTACTTCTTTCCATTGATTTGTCGTTTCTTTTGAGACATACAAAGGTAGAAGTTTGAACGGTAATTCTAGCATATTTTGCTCCTGAATTTAATAAATCTTAGTATTTTAACAGATTGTGACCTTTTCATGCGGTCATGGGCGTTTTTTTTCTTATCTTGCAGACTGAAGATTCATTGAAT
>CAYSOW010000165.1:0-1819 GCA_964432715.1 uncultured Bacteroides sp. | reverse complement strand
CCGCCAGAATCAGCACCGCGTAGATATCGGCACGCGAGTAGGTGGTGCCGTGGGTTGAAATATGCTCCGCGAAAGCGTCCAAATCCATTACTTCGGTATACTGCGCATTGGCATAAGCTTTTTTTGCTTCTTCAGGATGCTGTAAGTTACGTCTCAAATTCACACTAAAATTAATCATAATTCTCTCTTTTAATACATTAATAAATTTTCTTAATAATCTCTCTTGCCTTTTGATGAAGAAAATCTTTCGAACGCTCGGCCGATGACTGCATCCACTCAAAGACGCTCCGTATAACCAGCGGAGAATCAACGGTTTGCAGCGACGGTTTGGGGCGGCAAAAACTATACAGTGAATGAGCTCATTCGTCCCAATGAATGAGCCAATTCACTGTATAGTTTTGCTCCATTCACTGCATAGTTTTGTCCGGATCGACGGGATGTTCTTGGCGGAACCTCCGGAAGACCTTTCTCCCTCAAAAGAACGATGCAAAGATACTACATGAGCTTAAGTCGCTTGCGCCTTATGTCACCTTGTGTCACGGTTCGCCCAAAAATTCATAAATGGACGCCACTTGTCGGGAGGTGAACATCTTTTGGTGCTTGTCGTATCCGCTCTCGATGAGTTGCTCCATCAGTGGCTTGCATAGCTCCAGCCATCGCATCAGATGGCGCACGGCGGTTTTAGGCAGACTGTCGGGAAAATACTGTGCGGCCAAGTCCGACTTCTGCATGGCCAGGGGGCGCAGTCGTTCCCCCATATATTTGTTTGAGTGGTTCATGTGTGATATTATTTTAGGTCTTAAAAAACTTACAATCTTACAATCTAACACTGGACCCTTTCTCTTCACACACGCGTACGCGCGCGTGAAGAAATCCGGTGTAGGGTGACTTAGGATTTCACGGTACAAGTGAAACGATAGGTTCCTCGTTGCACCTTCTCCAGCAGTCCCTTATCACAAAGCCGCCCTAGATAGATGTCCATGGACGAGATGGTAATCTTCAGTTCCGAGGCACACGCCACCGCCTCCTTGCGTGAAAACTCATTGGGCAGTGCATCTACCAATAACTCCATATTGCTTCTTTTCGCTGGTTTCAGCCGTTCTTTTGGAACCAGTGAGGAAACATAGGCGGCATGACGGTAAAAAGGCTCCGCCAAGCTTAAAACCGCCTGAAAATCCTCATTGTTGATGGCGAGACGGAGACTGGATGTGACACCATCCTTCAGATTCTCCTCTTTTAGCCCTTTTGGAAGCCCTGTGGAAGAGGACGCAAGCAGTGCCTTGCGTACCGGAGGATCCTCGGTGGTGACGGGCATTACTAGCAGTTCATCCAGCGGACGCAGTAGTGCGATGACCGCCATGAACCGTTGCAGCTGAATGGCCAGACGACGGGCGATACTGCGTCCGGCATCTCCCAGCGAGGCGATGGCAATGGCTTGTATCTGTGCCATACGCTCGTTGAAGAGGATGGTTTGCTCCTTGTCTAGGAAGAACTCTATCTGTGAGAACTCTTTGGAGAGTGCCCGACGTACCTGTTCCCACCGTTCGCCCCATTCTCGAAAGAGCTCCATGGCCAGTTTATCGTCCGCCGGATGATCGGCATCAGGCACCTGATTAACCCAATCATTGTCGCACTTCATGCACTTGAAGATGAAACGAGAGGATGTACCATTGCCCTCTTCCCCCACCAATCGTTGTGCCTGGTCGGGCGTACCCGTCAGCAACACTGAGGTGGTGGTCACTTCAATCTTCCTTTTCTCGCGGTTGGTGCGTCGGTTGAAGGCCAGTTCCCCGTGGTCGTGGGTCTTTCGGAACGTCAC
>CAYSOW010000164.1:0-1962 GCA_964432715.1 uncultured Bacteroides sp. | reverse complement strand
ATGAGAAAAAACATTGTTGCAGGAAACTGGAAGATGAATAAGAATCTTCAGGAAGGTATTGCTTTGGCAAAAGAGTTGAATGAAGTGTTGAGCGCAGACAAACCCAACTGCGGTGTCATCATCTGTACTCCGTTTATCCACTTGGCATCAGTGACTCCGTTGGTGAACAGCGAGTTGATTGGTGTGGGTGCTGAGAACTGTGCCGACAAGGTATCGGGCGCATACACGGGTGAGGTGTCTGCCGAGATGGTAGCTTCTACCGGTGCTAAATATGTCATCCTGGGCCACTCTGAGCGTCGTGCTTACTACCACGAGACTCCGGAAATCTTGAAAGAGAAAGTACGTTTGGCTTTGGACAACGGTTTGACTCCTATCTTCTGCATCGGCGAGGTATTGGCTGAGCGTGAGGCAGGCAAACAGAACGAGGTGGTTTTCGCTCAGTTGGCAGGCTCTCTCTTCGACCTCTCTGCAGAGGACTTCTCTAAGATTATCTTGGCTTACGAGCCGGTTTGGGCCATCGGTACCGGTAAAACGGCTACGGGCGAGCAGGCTCAGGAGATTCATGCGTACATCCGCTCTGTCATCGCTGAGAAATATGGCAAAGAGGTGGCTGAGAACACTTCTATCCTCTATGGTGGTAGCTGCAAGCCTTCTAACGCGAAGGAGTTGTTTGCCAACCCCGACGTGGATGGTGGTTTGATTGGTGGCGCTGCGTTGAAGGCTGCTGATTTCAAAGGCATCATCGATGCATTCAAATAAGCATTCGTTGTTTTCCAAAAGTAAATAAGAAAGTCGGGGGGAGTAGGGACTTGCTCGCTCCCCCGACTTTAAGTTATCGCTTCCCTCAGAAGCAATCATGAAAGAAGAAAAGATGAAGAATTCATTTGTTGGATGGAAACAGTGCCTCCTCGTGGTGGCTTTCTTGTGTGCGGGTCTGCTCTCCGCTTCGGCGCAGCAGAGTGACTTGCTGGAGAAGTTGCGCACCAACCAGTCGGGGGAGGGGACGGTCACCGTGCACCAGAGTGCTGCCATTGAGCGCTTGCTGGGGCGACCGTTGAGCACCACCCACAGCGGCGCTGCCGAGGGGCAACCCACCACCATGAAGGTGACGGGCTTCCGCGTGCAGGTCTATGCCGGTAACAACTCCCGCGTGGCGCGCAACGAGGCGAATGCCATGGCGGAACGTGTACGTAGTCAGTTCCCTGAGCTGACGGTCTACACGCAGTTTGTCAATCCCCGTTGGCTCTGTCGCGTGGGCGACTTCCGGAGCATTGAGGAGGCAGATGCCGTGATGCGCCAGCTGAAGGCCACCGGCATGTTTAAAGAGATGTCCATCGTGCGTGGACAGGTAAATATTTCCTATTGATAAAGATATTAGATGATGCAGGCAGAAGAGCGTGAGGTAGATGCTGCTACCTTGGAGGCCTTGAAAGGTCACTACTTTGAAATTTTGAAGTTGTTGGGCGAAGATCCTTCGCGCGAGGGATTGCTGAAGACGCCGGAGCGGGTGGCGAAGGCGATGGCTACGCTGACGCGCGGCTACCGGATGGATCCGAAGGCGATTCTGAATTCGGCGAAGTTTAAGGAGGATTATCAGCAGATGGTGATTGTGAAGGATATTGATTTCTATTCGCTCTGTGAGCATCACATGCTTCCTTTCTTCGGAAAGGTGCATGTGGCGTATATCCCCAATGGCTACATCACGGGCTTGAGCAAGATAGCGCGTGTGGTGGATGTCTTCTCTCACCGCTTGCAGGTGCAGGAGCGCATGACGCTGCAGATTAAGGAGTGCATTCAGGAGACGCTGAACCCGCTGGGCGTGATGGTGGTGGTGGAGGCGCAACATCTCTGCATGCAGATGCGTGGGGTGGAGAAGCAGAATGCCATCACTACGACTTCTGACTTCACCGGTGCGTTCAACCGTGCCACAACGCGCGAGGAGTTTATGAACTTGATTCGTGC
>CAYSOW010000163.1:0-2232 GCA_964432715.1 uncultured Bacteroides sp. | reverse complement strand
GCAGCCCGAAAGGAAAGGGAGGCGCAAGCATTCCGACGCGGTGAGCGGTTCAACATCTTCCATGTGCTTAGACTGGAATCTAATGAAACGCATCTCCATTCCGCCTTGTTGGGCGAGTTGCTCAATCCAAAGGGTTCGCATGGATTGGGAAGCGAGCCCCTGCGCCTCTTCTTAAAGGAGGTATGCAATGACGCACTACCGGACTTTGAAGTGAATAAAGCTCGGGTTCACATCGAGTATTACATCGGTCCAATCAACGAGGACCATACAGAGGGAGGACGCATAGACCTCCTCATCACCGATGGGACGCGAAGAATCGTCATTGAGAACAAGATATATGCGAGTGATCAGGAGAATCAGTTAATCCGCTACCAAAACTTTTGCGGCGACAAGCCACACTTGCTGCTGTACCTGACATTGGATGGGCACGAGGCATCCGCCAAATCTCTCGGAAATGAACAGGTCGATTATCGCCCCATCAGCTACAAGAAGGACATTCTCCTTTGGTTGGAGGCGTGTCTTGCCCAAGTTCAGGCCTGTCCTCCTACCCGCGAAATACTTTTGCAATATATCAAAACACTGAACCGTTTAACCAATCAACGTATGGAATCCGAGAACAAAGAACAGGTGCTGAAACTCATGGAGGAAAACCTGGATGCAACCATCGAAATCATGAACCACCTGGACGCCTTTTCGGGATACCTGGTCCGAAAGTATCTGGCCGAGAAATTAGCGGAGTGGGCCAAGACCGTTGGCTTGACCTGTAACTATTCCAAAGGATTTTACAGAGGCGAAAAATGGAACAGCCTCAGATTTTATGAGGAAGGATGGAAACGGGGAATCGGTTTCTCGTTTTATGAGAACGGCTACAGAGGATTTTATTATGGCGTGGTGAATTTTGAAGCAGGTTATACCGGTCCATGCATCTCCGATTTAGAGTTTAAACACGTCGGCCCTTGGTGGCCTTACGGAAATAAAGACGTCTATCAATACCAAAACATCACCACCGACACCTACGAGGATTTGCGTAGCGGAAAGGTGGCCGAACACATCGAGCAGTTGTGTCAGGAACTTCGTGAATACCTCAATCAGCACAAAGAAGTTTACCCCATGGAGTAAATTTATTCGCAGACTGCCGCGTTGTGGCAACTTCGAGTAGTAATCTTGCACCGAAATTCAAAACCAAAGAATGATATGGAGCAAAAAGTTACGAAAGAGGTTGCCACAACGCGTTATAATACGTGTGTGGTAGCCGTGGGGAATGGGGCCGCCAACATCGTTGACGATGCTCTCAAGTTGCAGGCGTATGAAGGTGTGGGGTGCATCTTCGTAGATACTCAATCGTCCACGCTGATGAGCCATGGTCAATCCTCAGACCGCCATGTGTTACTCAGCCGAACGGAGGACAACAGCGGAGCGGTTGCTTCTTTGCTACAAGAGCATTACAAAGCCGTAGTCATGGTGTGTGGCTTAGGCGGTGAGACCGGAGCTATTTGTCTGGAGTCGATTGCAAGACAAGCCCGCCTCAAAGCGGAGAAGGTGATAGGTCTCTTCACGCACCCTATGGCGTATGAGGGTGCGAAGCATGCCGAGAAAGCACAGAGGACAAGAGAGAAGGTCGTACCCTTTTGTGATATCATCATCACACAGTACAACGACAAGCTGCCCAAAGTCGGAATGGGGGAGATGAATAAGGCAATCGCCTTTCTTCTCAAAGACCTGCTTGTTGTAGATGACTCTTACGGAGATGCACCCGTAGTGGAGCTGGCTCCAGTCTACTGGCTGGCTGTCAGGCTGCTTATCTCTTACGCCGATCCGGAGGTACGAGCTTACGAAAAGGCTCAATGTATCAAGATTGAAGCGAGAAAGAATGGCGCACTAATGGAAGTAAAAGATGCCTTATTCGGCTTGGAAACAACAGAGGTGCCCCAAGAGGGTGTCAAGAAGGTCATGAGCAATCTTTGGGCAGAACATCGAATCGGGAAGCCTCAATCTCAATGTCCTGCCTACGAAGTAACCTTACCACCGATTCATAAAGATTAAAGGCCTATGACACTGAAAGAATTATTGAATCAAGTACAGTTTGATGACGTTCTAATTGCTCTCTAATAGGCTCCGGAAGAGCGTGTTATTCCTTGGAAGAGCATTTTATTCACCAAACTGCCATAACATGTCAATCGAAAATAATACTTTTGTATCACCGAAAATCATTGCATCATGAAATCTATCGCG
>CAYSOW010000162.1:0-2235 GCA_964432715.1 uncultured Bacteroides sp. | reverse complement strand
ACCGACAATCGCTCATTGTCACCCGATTGCAGAAAGTCGTACACCTGATGACATGCTTGGCGCAATTGGTCCTTGATCTCATCGCAGTAACGGCGCAGCTGCATCACCTCTTCCGTATCCCGATTCCTGATGGCCGCGATGCTCTGACTGAAGGCCTCCTCGATGTGTGCTTGGATGGGAACGAAATCAGCCGCAAAGCGATGGGGCAACGGATGGAAATTGTTTGCCACATGCTCCAGACACACCTCGTTGATTCGTCGCAAGTTATAGAGCATCGCCATCAAACAGTTGTTCGACAGGTAGAACCAAGTGTTCCGCTCAATCGCCGTCACCTTGTCAATCCGTTGAAAACAGAGCGTCTCTTTGCGACGAACGCTTTTCAGATAGGACTTTTTACGCGCCAACTCCTTGTCCAGTTTTCCTAAAGTACGCACATCGTCCTGAATAAAACCGGTTGTCCCCGCGGTATAGCTGTGCAAACAATACTCCAAGAACTCACTCTGCTTTTCTGCCAGATAGCTCTTGAGCAGCGACCAAGTCTCCGCCTTATCTTCGGTGGTAAGTATCGATTGGAAGAGCACATCCTCCCTTTCCTCCGCTTTCTTCTTCCGATATTTCAAGTTGTTGTGAATCAGCAAAGCGATGGCACCTACCGCCGCTAAGACCAGCACAAGAGAACCACCCAGATACATCAGCGAGCCCACCAATGCAGCACCGATGAACGCAGCTCCTGCCGTGATGAACCAACCGCCGATGACCGAGATGACCCCGGTGATACGGAACACCGCACTCTCGCGCCCCCAGGCACGGTCGGCCAACGAAGAACCCATTGCCACCATAAAGGTGACGTAGGTGGTAGAGAGTGGCAACTTCAGTGAGGTACCGATGGCAATTAAAGCACCGGCAAGGGTCAGGTTGACCGAGCCCCGAATCAAATCGAAGGCTGCCCCCTCTTCCAAAATCGCTTGATGCGTATTGAATCGTCTGCAAAGCCAATGGCGGGTACGAAAGGGAATGGCCTGAAGCACCCGGTTATACATCGTCAACGAGGAACGCACCAAATGGCGGGCGATGCGGGATGAACCAAACATCTCTTCGCCCCCCTTTTGACTGCTCAATCCTACGCTGGTGTTAATCACCGCCCGTGCCTTACGGGAGGTGGCTAGAGAGTAGACCATGATTACACCGGCTCCAAGCAGAAAGTAAATCGGCGTGTTGGCCGAACCGTTCAGCGACTCCATCATAAATCCCTGTGCATCTCCGGCGCCATGAGCCATGTAGTCTTGATAAGCCGAGAATCCGGTCAGCGGCACACCGATAAAGTTGACCAGGTCGTTCCCGGCAAAAGCCATCGCCAAGGCAAAAGTACCCATCAGTACGATGACCTTAAACACATTCACCTTGCATGCGTGCAAAAGTTGCATCAGCAGGGTGGAGAGCACCAGGCAACTCAGGATGATTTGTGGAGTGTGAGCGGCGATATAGCGCTTCATCTCGGGTGTCATGAAGGAGAGGTCCTTGGCTCCCTTGATGATGAGGAAATAGAAGATCGCAGTGGTAGCGACTCCGCCGAAGAGGCCAATCTTCCACTTCAGATGACGTCGGTAGTTGAAAGTGAAGATCAAACGGGAGATAAACTGCACCACTGTTCCGAAGAAGAATGCAATGGCGACAGACAGGAAGATGCCCAGAATCACCGACAGCGCCTTCTCCGTGTTGAGCAGGTCGGCCAAGCCCATGCGCTGGTCGCCGTCAGCAATCTTGATCAAAGCCACGGCAAAGGCAGCGCCCAACAATTCAAAAACCATTGAGACTGTTGTGGAGGTGGGCATTCCCAGGGAGTTGAAGAGATCGAGAAGAAGCACGTCGGTCACCATGACCGCCATAAAGATGCAGATGACTTCATAGAACGAGAAGTGTTCCGGACGGAAGATACCGTGACGAGCAATATCCATCATGCCGTTGCTCATCACTGCCCCCACGAAGACGCCAATGGCAGCTACCAGAATGATTTTCTTGAAGGAGGCGGCCCGTGCGCCCACTGCTGAATTTAAGAAATTCACGGCATCATTACTCACGCCCACTGACAAGTCGAATATTGCCAGCACGAATAAAAAGAGGATGATACCCAAAAACAATATGTCCATGCTTATGCGATTTTTTCTGCAGCAAAGGACGGCTTATATTGTTTCAATATGATTTCATCGGTCTTAAATCCTTGTGAAATCGAGGAAG
>CAYSOW010000161.1:0-2388 GCA_964432715.1 uncultured Bacteroides sp. | reverse complement strand
GCCACTGTGGCGGAAATAAAGCTAATCTACTATACTTCGATTAAGCAGCGAGAGCGATGTTATCGTTGCCAGATAAAATTTGAGTAACTGAGATTATAGTGCCAATCACTGACGCACTGCATGCTTACCCACCACTTCAGCTCGCTGTCAAATCCAGTCAACCCCAAAGTTAGTGTCACTACGCTTAGTGACTGCAAAAATAGGTATACTTTCCGAAATATGCAATTTTTAGCACCTAATTTTCGTGGGTTTTGCAGGAAAATCAGTAACTTTGTGCACTTAAAGCAAAGAATGTTGATTAAGGGATGAAAAAGATTGTTTTTTTCAGTTGTTTGTTGGGCCTGATAGCGGCTGGCTGCTATCACTTTACCGCCCAAGCTGCCCATGACGCCAAGAGCGAAGAACTGCCTCTCTACCTGTTGGTGGGCAGTTATGCTTCCTCCAGTCAGGAGGGCGTCCGCCTGTTCCGCTTTGACGAGTCGAAAGGAGAGGCCGCTTTTGTGACCGGCATACGAGGCCTCAAGAATCCCTCGTATCTGGCCCCTGCCATTGAGGGAAGCCGCATCTACGTGGTGGAGGAAGCCGCAGGCGACACCGCCGCGGTGCACACCTTGTTGTTCGACAAGGAAGCGCAGCGCCTGACGGTGCTGAACCATCAAGGCACACAGGGCTCCGATCCCTGTCACGTGGCGCTGAACCCCTCGTGCCACTTCGCCGTCACGGCCAACTACTCCGGCGGCAATATCTCTATCTTCGCCATGGACATCGACGGAAAACTGAAAGCGGACCCCAGAGTGGTGGCTTTCGAGGGACACGGTCCGGTGGCCGCCCGTCAGCGGACTTCGCATCCCCACAGCATCACCTTCACGCCCGACCATCATTATATGCTGGTGAACGACCTTGGCACGGACTGCATCCACATGTTCCCGCTGAACGTGAATGTGCAGAACGGCGCGGCTCACACGCTGATAGAAGAGGACGGAGAGAAGGACTTTCATCTGGAACCCGGTTCCGGTCCCCGTCACTTGGAGTTCCATCCCAACGGTCGGTATGCCTACCTGATGAACGAACTGTCCGGCAAGGTGACTGTGCTGGAGTATAGCGAGGGCAACTTGTGGAAGAAGCAGTCCATCGCCGCCGACGAGAGCGGGGCGCAGGGCTCGGCAGACATCCATGTGTCGCGTGACGGACGTTTTGTGTATGCTTCGGTGCGCCTGCAGAACGACGGCATCGCCATCTTCTCGGTGGAGCCGGAGACCGGACTGCTCACCAAGGTGGGCTATCAGAAGACGGGACTGCATCCGCGCAACTTCATCCTTTCGCCCAAGGGCGACTACCTGTTGGTGGCGTGTCGAGACAGCAACCTGATTCAGATATTCAAGGTGGACAAGCAGACCGGCCTGCTCACCGATACCGGAAAAAGTATCAAGACGAAGCGCCCCTCCTGCTTGCAATTTGTACGATAAACAGGTGCAAACTCTGTCATCTTGATATAAATCAAGGCGAAAAGCCGTGCTTTTTGAATTGAATTATTGGGAGATGCTTACAATATATGAAAGTAATATAGTGTAGATAATACAATATGTAATCATTCCTTGTGGATTTGCTTACAAATTATAACTTTCGCTCTGAAAAAGATATTTTAGGTTGCATAAACTGCTTGTTTTATATAGCCAAAATGAAAGTTACTTGCTATATTTGCATTGCACAATGAAAGAAAAACATCACATTGCGTGAGAAATTAGAAAGGTAAAGCAATGAAAAGAACACAAATTTTTAGCAACGAAGGATTGTATGATCCCGCCTACGAACATGACGCCTGTGGCGTGGGTTTGGTGGCAAACATCCATGGCGCTAAATCGCATGAGATTATCACTTCAGGACTACGCATCCTGGAGAACATGCGCCATCGAGGTGCGGAAGGAGCGGATAATAAGACGGGCGACGGTGCCGGTATTCTTATCCAGATTCCGCATGAGTTTATTCTCCTACAAGGTATCCCTGTGCCCGAAAAAGGTAAGTACGGCACGGGACTCGTCTTTTTCCCCAAGAACGAACAGTCGCGCAGCGCCATCCTCAGCATCATGATTGAGGAGATTGAACGCGAAGGTCTCACGCTGATGCATCTGCGCAAGGTGCCTGTGAACAGCGACATTCTGGGCGAGTCGGCCTTGGCTACCGAACCGGACATCAAGCAAGTATTCATCACCGGTTGTCCCGACCAGGACGAACTGGAATTGAAACTATATATTATAAGGAAGAAGATTGAACGCAGGATAGCTTCTTCGGACATCGAGGGAAAGAGCGACTTCTACGTGGTGTCGCTGAGCACACGCAGCATGGTGTACAAAGGTATGCTGGAAACCATGCAGCTGCGCCATTACTTCC
>CAYSOW010000160.1:0-2399 GCA_964432715.1 uncultured Bacteroides sp. | reverse complement strand
CTCAGAATATTCAAAGTATCCGTAGCGATCATCAGCTCCTCATCAGTCGGGATAACCACCACCTTCACTTTAGAATCCGGAGTAGAGATCACCGCCTCGTCACCGTGGATTGTCTTATTGAGCGCCTTATCAATCTTCACGCCCATGAACTCCAGACCCTCGCAAGACACCTCACGAGCGTCATCCTTGTTCTCGCCCACACCACCGGTGAAGACAATCACATCCACGCCACCCAAGGCAGCCGCATACGCACCGATATACTTCTTAATGCGATAGTAATACATCTTCTGCGCCAGGATAGCGTTCTTATTGCCCGCATCCACAGCCGCCTGAATCTCACGCATATCCGAAGAGATGCCCGAAACACCCAGCAAGCCCGACTTCTTATTCAGCAAGTTAGACACACCCGTCGTGTTCAAGCCCTCCTTATCCATGATAAACGTCACCGCACCGGCATCAATGTCACCGCTACGAGTACCCATCATCAAGCCCTCCAGCGGAGTAAGACCCATCGTCGTGTCCACACACTTACCATCCTTGATGGCAGAGATAGAACCACCATTACCTACGTGGCAAGTAATGATCTTCGTGCCCTCCGGCTGAATGCCCAAGAACTGGCACACACGCTGAGACACATAACGGTGAGACGTTCCGTGGAAACCATAGCGACGCACACCATACTTCTCATACAACTCGTGAGGAATGGCATACATATACGCATAGTCCGGCATCGTCTGATGGAACGCCGTATCAAACACACCAACCTGCGGCAAGTTAGGCAGCAAAGCCGACACCGCATTCACACCCTTCAAGTTGGCAGGGTTGTGCAGCGGAGCCAAGTCGTTGCAAGCCGTGAAAGCATCGAGCACCTCCTTGTTGAGGAGCACCGACTGGCTGAAACGCTCGCCACCATGCACCATACGATGACCCACAGCATCCAGTTCGTCGAGAGATTTCAACGCACCATACTTCTCGCTGGTCAAAGTCTGGAAGATAAACTCCACACCCGTAGTGTGTTCCGGAATATCTTTCTCCAGAACCACCTTCTCGCCGTTAGGCAAAGTCAGTTTCAGGAAAGAACCTTTCAAACCGATTTTCTCGATACCGCCTTGCGCCAGTACCTCTTTGCTCGTCATCTCGAACAATTTATATTTGATAGACGAGCTACCACAGTTGAGTACTAATATTTTCATCTTGTCTTATTCGTTGTGGAGTGATTATTTTTTAGCGGCAATAGCCTGGTTGGCCGTGATGGCAATCATCTTATAAACATCGTCAACGGAGCAACCGCGTGACAGGTCGTTCACCGGACGAGCGATACCCTGAAGGATGGGGCCGATGGCAGTGGCGTGACCCAGACGCTCCACCAACTTGTAGGCAATGTTACCTACCTCGAGGCACGGAACAACGAGCACGTTTGCTTTACCTGCAATCTCTGAACCCGGAGCCTTGCTGGCACCTACGCGGGGAACCAAAGCTGCATCTGCCTGCAACTCACCGTCAATCTTCAACTCGGGAGCCATCTCTTTAGCGATACCCAAAGCCTCTACCACCTTGTCTACCACCTCGTGTTTAGCAGAACCCTTCGTAGAGAAGCTCAACATCGCTACGCGCGGATCCATGCCTGCCACAGCTTTGGCAGTCTGTGCGGTACAAACGGCAATCTGAGCCAACTGGTTGGCATCCGGCATCGGAGTTACAGCCACGTCACCAATCACTACCGTACCGTTATCGCCATACTCAGAAGCCTGAGTCAACAGCAACATGGCACCGGATACGCAAGTGATGCCCGGGGCAGTCTTGATGATCTGCAAAGCAGGACGGAGCACATTACCTGTTGTGTTGCGTGCACCTGCCAACTGACCGTCAGCATCGCCTGATTTGATGATCAAGCAGCCCAGGTACAAGGGGTCGAGCACCAGTTTACGAGCCTCTTCGATGGTCATGCCTTTTTTCTTGCGGAGCTCGCAAAGCAACTGGGCATACTCCTCTTTCTTCGGATGGTTCTCCGGATCGATGATGGTTGCCTTCTGGATGTTTTTCAATCCGAACTGATCAGCCAGAGACTGAATTTCAGACGGGTTACCGATGATGATCAGGTCGGCTACCTGGTCGGCCAGGATTTGGTCGGCAGCTTTCAAAGTACGCTCTTCGGTACCTTCGGGAAGAACGATGCGCTGCTTGTTGGCTTTCGCACGTTCTACAATTTCTTTTATTAAATCCATGATCGTATATTTTTAGTACAGATTTTTCTTCCTTGCAAATGTACAACTATTTGCCATACTGACGTTGCAATCGCGCACTTTTTTTTACACGCTTTGTGCGAAACTTCGCTTTGATTCGCTCTCATCGCCCGTTTTTGCACAAAAATTATTGATTTCGGGAATAAAATTGGGGCG
>CAYSOW010000159.1:0-2431 GCA_964432715.1 uncultured Bacteroides sp. | reverse complement strand
GAACCTCAATCGGGAAGTTTTAACAACCGCTTCCCGACGGGGTTCGCTTTTCTTTCGTGGGTATGTACAGACCACTTATTTGTCCTTCTTTTTTACGATGAACAACGAATTTTGTAACTTTGCAGCGGAAAAAGGATTCGTTTATGGAAAATAAGGAAAAAAGAGCTCGTTTATGGAACGCCAACTATTGTAAAGCGATGGTGGGCAACTTCATGTTGTACTTCGCTTTCTACATATTAACCCCCCTCTTACCCATCTATCTGGATGCCCGTTTTCATCCCAACAAGGATACCATGGGCATCGTGCTCTCCGGCTACGTGATTGCCGCGTTGCTGGTGCGCCCCTTTAGTGGATTCGTGGTAGATAGCTTCAATCGACATAAGGTGTTGATGGTCTGTTTCTTCTGCTTCTTCGCCCTCTTCTCGGGTTATCTGGCAGCCGGCACCCTGCTGATGTTCGCCATCGTGCGTACCCTCCACGGACTGCCTTTCGGCGCGGTGACAGTGGCAAACTCCACTGTGGCCATCGACTCGCTGCATCCCGAACGACGCAACGAGGGCATCGGCTACTACGGACTGAGCAACAACCTGGCGATGGCTTTTGCTCCTTCGGTGGGTATCTGGATTTACGGCGTTACCGACAACTTCTCCCTGCTCTTCTGGGTGGCATTGGCCGTGGCTCTGGTGGGCCTGCTGGCCGTATCCACCATCCGCTTGCCGCAACGCCCGTTGGTGAAGAAGAAACAGAAGTTGAGCTTCGACCGTTTCTTCCTGACGAAAGCGTGGATCCTGGCCCTCAACATCGGTCTCTTCGGCATGTGTTGGGGCATCATGTCCAACTATGTGGCCATCTATGGCAAGGAGGAACTGGGCATCACGAACGGTACGGGAACTTTCTTTATGATTCTCTCCCTCGGCCTCTTCTTCTCGCGTATTCAAGGTTCTGCCGCGCTGCGCAAAGGATTGATTCTGCAGAATGCCGCGGGTGGCGTGCTGCTGTCGCTGGTGGGCTTCACCCTCTTCGCGGCGGTGGGCGAGTTGTGGGCATACTACCTCTCCGCAGCGTTGATAGGCTTGGGCAACGGCCACATGTATCCGGCTTTTCTGAATATGTTTATCAAGGTGGCGCGTCACGACCAGCGAGGCACCGCCAACTCCTCCATCCTCACCTCGTGGGATTGCGGCATGGGCTTGGGTATTCTGGTGGGCGGTTTTGCCTTGGAATACATCTCCTACAACGCCGCCTTCTGGGTGGCTGCCGCCATGCAACTGGCAGGCGTGTTGCTCTTCTTTTTCGTCAGTCGATACAACTTCCAGAAGCTGCGTTTGCCGGAGAATGATTAATGCAGGGTGATGAGCTCTTTCGCCGGGAGATAGCCGAACTGATTGGCGCGCGCCATGCATTTGCGGAACTTCTTCGCACTGGGGCGATGGAAGAGACCGCAGTCGTCGTAGCAAAGTCCCAGTTCGTAGAGCGCGGGGGCATAGTTCTCCTCGGCAGCCGATTCCAGCCAGGAACGAGCCCCTTCCACCCGTTCCTCCTCACTGAGCGTGCCCGGATAGTTGCGGGCGTAGTAGAGTCCCAGCTGATAAGCGGCAGGCGTGAATCCGGCATGGGCAGCGCGTTTGAAGAGTGCATAGGCGCTGTCGAAATTCATGGTGTAGGTATTCTCCAGCAGATGACGGAACCCCTCGCAAAAGTCGCGGTAGGCCTGCGTCTCGTCTTGATGCTCCTCTTCGGCATGCAGCAGATACTCCGCCATGACTTGGTGGTCATAGCTGAGGCTGCGGCGGTAGTATTCGATGGCTTTGGCGGTGTCTTGCCGTACCCCTAATCCGAGCAAATGCAGATGTCCCAACCACACTTCGTAGCCCAGGGAGGGCACTTGTGCAGCGACGTGGAAGAAGGCAAGCGACTTCTCATAGTCGGCAGGCACTCCTTCTCCTTGGAAGTAGAGCACGCCCAGCAGACCGGCCACATACTCCTTCCGCACGTAATTATCGAAAGGTTCCGCTTTGGATTTCATTTTGCAGAGGGCACGATAAGCATCGAGCAGATATTGTGCCGCCAGCTTCGGATTGCGCAGTGGACCTTTGATGCGTAGGTACATCTCGCCCATCATGGCGTCGTGAGAAGCCTTCCAAGAGCCCTCTTCGCGCACCGCCTGACGATAAACGATGGACGCACGGTTCACCATCTCCTTACTGACGTAGGGAGCCATGATACATCTGTTGATTTCTTTCAAGAGTTGGTGGGTCAACGGGTGTTTCCTCTTCTTTCGCTGTTTGTTTACCACAACAATGCCTTCATATATGGCTATTGCCGCGATAACACTTTCAATCAGAATAGCTGCCATAGTCTTATCAATACCTTAAAATCAATACCTTAATTCATAATTACCCGACAAAAGTAGTAAAAAGATTTTACTTTG
>CAYSOW010000158.1:0-2510 GCA_964432715.1 uncultured Bacteroides sp. | reverse complement strand
GGGACCGTAATGATCACCTTCGCATAAACTGCAGATTCAGATCCAACCGTTTCCTCATCCACCAGGTTCTCACTGTCAGAGCAAGCTGACAGACTCATCAAGGCACCGGCACAACTGCACAGTGCCCACATCAAATAATTCTTCTTGTTTCTCATACAAGTTACCTTTTAAATGTTATTTCTTCTTTGATTTCATAGTGATATATGCCAATTGCTATACGTTAGCCCCCTCTCTTTATTTATATAGCAACTCTAAATTATACGCAGCCATCTCATCTCCTGCCTCCGCCGCCTTTGTCAGGAGCGATTGCGACTCCTCCAAACGACCGAGATAATAGAGTGCGACAGCACGTGGGTTCAGAGCGCGAGTATCTCCGGAGATTCCCTCCAGCAGACCATTCGCCTCTTCATATTTCTGTTGCTCTATCAGTGCGATAGCGCGATTAATGATTTCTGCATGTTCATCGGGCAGCACACGACACCATACATTAATGTAGCAGGCATCACGCAGCTGGGGATAGAGTACCAGCAACATGGCTTTGTAAGGCTCTCCGCCATGCAACTGCTTCAAGGCATCCGTACGCTGCTCGGCAGGGGTGTTATCCAGAATCGCCAGCACCTCCTCGCGATAGCTCATACTGCTCTTCGCCACCAATTCCCGCAGACCGTTCCAGTCACTACCATTACCGGCAATATTGAAGTCGGCATCGGTCAGCGTGAGCGACTGCTTCAGATAGTTGCGCAGGGCAGCCGCACGACCATCGGAAAGACGTTGATTGTTGGCGTCCGGTCCCTCGGGCGAAGCAAATCCACGAATGGTGATATAGCTCAGCTCCGTCTGCGGTTCGTTACGTACCGCTTGCACTGCAGCTTCTATCTTCTCCAACTCGGCACGGTTGTTACCATAGTCAGCATTCAGTTCCATATTTGAGAGCGGGAACTTCACGGAAGCACCTCGCACGGAATCCACCTTAAAGCCCTCGCGTGCCACAAAGGGATAGCGCGCTACGATGGGTGCCAGCGGGTCACGCGGAGCCACCCGGGTGGGCAACTTCGCCAGCAACAGTTGAGGCAGTTTGGAAGGAAACTCCTGCGAAGCCAGCTCATTCACCTCTCCACAGCCATCCTCTTTCAGCTCGCAGCGCAAGGTGAATCCTTGGTGCATCCAGGGAGCCACCGCCACCGTATCGCGATAAGCCAAGGCGATGCCGGAGCGTCCGGTACGTGCTATCTGCTCCACCGGCTCTCCTATCAGCCTACGCTGTTTGTCCATACGAACACGCTCATTTCCCACCACAGCCGCAGGATCCAAGGAGACGGTTCCTCCCTGTCCCACCAAACTGGGATTGACGACGACTCGCTTGCAGGAGGTCGGTGCTGCAGTCAGCGTGAAGCTCACCACCAAACGCCCGTCGGTGTACTTGTAATCCACCTGCGACACCTCCACCGGACGGGTGGATGCAGCAAAAGCGGAAAGGCTTAAAAGCACCGTCAGAAGCGTTGTATATATGCGGGATTGAATCATAGTCTTTATTCTTTGAGGTTATCCATAGTTACTTTATCACATAGATTAGATTTACAGCTATACGGGTCGGCGTGAAGTAAGTTTTGCTCTCCGTGGTCTTGTAGGCGCCACAAGTGGCACAATCGAACTTCTTGACGCGAGCATGCGCCACCCCCAATCCAATCTCTGCCTCCATATTAAAGCGATGACCGAGGATAAAGGAGTATCCGTAAGAGATACCACCCATATAAATCGGTCCCTCATAGCGAGAGTCCTTCTTGTAATTACCGAAGGGAACACGTACCTGATTGATATTCATCTCTCCGCCCATCACGTGCAGACCAAAGAAGTGGCCGTAGAAGCGGTCGCACAACCAATAGCGCGCCTCCCCCACTGCCAACCAATGGTCGAGCTGTTTGTCGCCCAGGGTATGATACAAATTGTCACGATGATTTAGGCTGTAAGATAATTCTGCAGTCCACTTGGGAGCAAGCCCTACCTCGGCCGCGAGGTTGACCGTCCCTAGTCCCCATTGCGGGACATTCGTCTTGATGACGATGTTTTGACCAGAAGCTCTCTCTACACTACTACATAAAAGCAGCACAACTATTAAGAGCCAACAAAAGGGCTTTTTCATACCTTAGTCGTTTAGTTTACAAACAGTTTTATTTAACCTAACAAAAGTTTGTTCCATCCAGGAACGTATTTCTGACGGGACAAAAATATATAATATTCACTTTTACCCCCCCCGACGAGTGTTAAATATTATTACCTTTGTTAGCTTTCTTAAAATACTGGAATAATGATGGGTGTAGAGAAGACAATTATTCCGAGAACTTAAATTGTTTCAGATTCAGAGGATGATTCAGAGAATGATTCAGAGAAGTAAACTTGTATAAACGCTTGTATACAAAAAAGCAACTACCCTATACGAAAAAAAGGTCACCTCTGAAAAACAGAAGCAACCTTTTGAGCGGAAAACGAGACTCGAACTCGCGACCCCAACC
>CAYSOW010000157.1:0-2577 GCA_964432715.1 uncultured Bacteroides sp. | reverse complement strand
AGTTTTAATGGTTATACTTTTTGCAAAAGTAGGAATTAATTCCGAGATACAAAAAATTTAAGAAACTTATATAGTGCTCATATCCGTAAGCAAATTCTTAATAGCAGTCACCAACTCCTCAGCGTGAGGATATAGTTCTTCTACATCCTTGCGATTGTAATTGATAAAATCCTCGTAATCACCAGAAGATCGTTTGCTAAATATAAGGGTATAAAATTTACCAAGATGAACTGGTAACTTTTGTGTAAGCACGAAATGCTTCCCCAACATTTGGCGAACCCCTTCGTGTGATTTGGCTTCAATCTGATTAGCCACGAGTAATGCGGAGGCCGCGTAAAAACAAGCGTAATACATTCTGTTTACCGCAGTATTGTAGAAACCGCGTTCACAGTGGTCAAGCACTTCCGCTAACGTACTTTTAGCGTTATCTATTCGATATTGAACGATGCTTTTTCTTTGTTCTTCCGTCATAATAAGATTCCTTCTTTCATTACATTTTCGTAAAACGGCGTAACAATCTTGCCCCATGCTTTTTTGGGGAGAACGAGGGCGTTAATGAGCACACCCGTTTCTAACTCTAAGTGATAGAGAGGGTCGGTGATGCGCATCTCATCCTCAAAAGTAACGGCGTGTTCATCCACCAATATCAGGAGGTCTACATCCGAGTTGGGACGAGCGTCTCCGCGTGCCTCTGAGCCATAAAGCATCACCTCTACCTTGGGTTTGAGCGAGTGCATCACGGTCTTGATTCGCTGTATAATTTCTGGACGTTTCATGTCTCTATTCTTGATATCGTATTAAAAAGGTTGATACTTTTCTGCAAAAGTAGGAATTAATTCCGAGATAGCAAAAATTTTAAGAAACTTATTTCGGCCTCTTAGAGAATACAAATTCGTCAGTCCTTCAATGCGGTTATAGGAACAACCCAGACTCCATCCGGACGCTGATACACGGAATTACTCATACCACATATCACACACATGACGTCCGCTACGTGAGCGCCTGGATTAGAACTCAACATGTTTGTGCGCACCTTCAACAGGCTGGCCGCGCCCTCGTCAATACGGTCGGCACCTAACTTGATTTCAAAGGCACCCCAGCGCCCGTCGGCAAGTTCCACCACCGCATCGATTTCGCTATTGTCGTAATCCTGATAATGATAGAGCTTGCCTCCAATCGACTCGGCGTAGATCTGCAAATCTCGCTCTACCATCGCCTCGAACATGAAACCGAAGGTATTCAGGTCGACCAGCAAACGGTCGGCATTCACACCTAAGAGCGCGCAAGCTATTGACGGGTCCACGAAATGGCGCTTCCCCATTTGTTTCACACGTATGGAGGAACGAATGTTAGTGTCGAATGCAGGTTGGTCTCGCAAGAGAAACAGCCTGTCGAGCAAGGTCAGGTAGTTAGACAATGTGCTGGTATCCACCTTTACATCATCCACTTCCGTGATGTCTTTCACCAAGGTGTTGATGGATACGGTGGTGGCTTCGTTTCTGGCCAGCGATCGCATCAAGAGGGATATTTTGCGGGTGTCGTAGGATTTTTCGTCCAACTTGAAAATGTCATTCTCCAGTATGGTCTCGATGTATGCTTGGGCGATGTCGCCGGCATGACGGACATCCACTCCGATGGCACCGGGCCATCCGCCTCTGACGCAAAGATAAATCAGATGCCTGAGGTCGGGTTGCTCCATCATGCGGGGAGTGGCTTTCCCTTCAAATAAATCCAGAAGGGATACTTGCCCGGTGGAGTCTCCGCTTTCCCATAGGCTCATGGGATACATCCGTAACCTTTTGATGCGTCCGGCTCCGCTATGCTGTATGCCTTTGGTCTTAGGGGTGCTGCTACCCGTAAGTATGAACTGGCCTCTGGAGCCACGTTCATCCACTTCGTAGCGGACTGCATCCCACAGTCTAGGCACTTCTTGCCATTCATCGATGAGATGGGGTACTTCGCCTTCCAGGATCAGTTTGGGCGACATTTCGGCCAACTGCTTGTTTTGGAAATTGCCGGAGGGGTCTCCCAGCATAATACGGCTTGCGCAATGAATGGTGGATGTCCATGTCTTGCCGCACCATTTGGGCCCTTCTATGCAGATGGCCCCAAACAATGAGAGCAGTTTTTCGATCTCTGCATCCACTAATCTGGGCATGTATTTATCGTTCTTCATATTGGGTTGATCATTTTGGGAGCAAAGCTACGCATTTTATTTGAATAGACCATCACATTCGGTCGGATTTAACATTTCCATTCCCTCACTTTTCCGATTTTCATTCCCTCACTTTTCCGATTTTCATTCCCTCACTTTTTCGAAGGGAAACCCACACATCCTCCTCCCCCAAAAGACGGGATTAGGCGAAAAAAACTATTCCCTGACACCGCTAGAATAAAGACCGTCTTTACGACCCACAACGACCATCATTACGACCCGCAACGACCATCGTTACGACCCGTAAAGACCATCGTTTTGAAATCTTATAAATCCACCTCTTTGATGAGTCCATCATACGCCAAATGCACGCCCTCGGGCAGCACGGGATCGAGGTCGCGATGCAGGCCGGCATGGTGGCT
>CAYSOW010000156.1:0-2596 GCA_964432715.1 uncultured Bacteroides sp. | reverse complement strand
GTGGAGTTGGCATAGGGATATGCGATACCGAGAGCGGTATGGAAGACGATGGAGTTGCGGGTATCGAGTCGGAAACTCTTCACATAATCCACATCTCCCTTCACATACTGCGCAAAGGCAATATTGCCCACCTTGTACTGACCGTCGTCGTTCTTCGAGGATTTGAGGAGCTCCGACAAGCCGTAGAGCAAGTTGCCCGCCGTTTCAATGTTGAAGCGCACCGAGTAAGAATTGCGCAAGGCGTTCTGCAGATTACTGCCGGCCGAGTGATAGCTCACACTATAGCCGGTCTTCATGATCAACAGGTTCTCGTAGTTATATTTCAGAATCGGGTTTTGGTTGCCGAGACTGTCCAGATAATTCTTCTTGAAAGTGGGCGAAATCCACGGCATGTAAACATAGTCGAAGTTGACCAGATCCACCGTGTGCTGGCTCTTCTTGTCACGGCTTTCCCACTTGTAGCCCCAAGTCACAGAGGCTACTCGACGAGAGAACTCCGGACGTTTCTGTGCATTGAAGCGCAACGAGAGCTCCGAAGTGGCCGCCACCCTGCGCTTCACCTCGCGCGAGAGGAACGGGAACATAAAGCGCGGGAAAGAGAGTCCCGCTTCCGCACCATACTCCACATAGTTCTCGCCGGAATATCCTTGCAAGCCGGTCACTGCCTCATAAGCGCCACGCAACTTGAAGGTGAAGAGTTCCGAGCCACGGAAGAGGTTCTTATTCTGAAAAGAGACCGAAGCCGCCGCACCCAAGTCGCCTGAAGTGTTGGTACCCTCCAGTTCGGCACTGATGGAACGTGGCTTGTTGGCAGCCAACTGCACCAAGCAATCCAAGGAGTCCGAAGCCACCTCCGACAAACGGATATCACTGAACTTAATGGCATGCAGACGCGCCAACGAGCGCTGCGTCTGTTGCAGTTTACTCTCGTCGTACACCTCGCCGCCATGCATGTGGATGTTATCACGCAACACCGATGCACGAAGGAACGGAGCATTGTCCACACTATCCAGCGCCACCCGCACGTTACGAATCGTATAGATGGGATGCGTCGTCTCCTTCGCCGTGTTACTGCGGTAAGGATGCAAGTGGAAAGTCAGGTCGATGGCCGTCACGTTACGAGTCGTATCCGCCGTGTAAGTAATGAAATCCTTGTTGAATTTATAGTAGCCATGCTGCTGCAGATAGTTGGTCACCCGCAGACGTTCGTTGTTCAGCTCATTCACATTGAAATCCATCCCCTGACGGAGCGTGAAGGGATAGTCGCTCAACAGCCGCGCTATGGCATCGTCACGGAAATCATACTTCACGTTGCGCACCGTGTAGAGCGGACCGGTATGAAGCAGGTAGGTCAAGGTCAACTTCTTCTTGTTCACCTCCTCCTTCGTCTCCACATAAGCCGACATATATCCCAGGTTTTGCAAGGCAGCGCGCATATCGGCACACGACAGCTGCGCTGCTCCACGGTTGTAGAGCACCGGCGCGTCACCAATCTTCCGTACCACACGATTGCCCCAACGCGTAGTGTCACGGCCCGAAAGCGAATAGATGTAGAGAGGCACCTTCACCGTACTGAACCAGCGGTTGTTGGGGTTCTGGCGCAAGTATGGGCTCACCGTCGAAGGCTTCACCAGCTTGTTGTCCGACACAATCTTCACGTCGTCCAGCAAGTACTCACCCTCTGGAATGAACTTCGAGACAGAGCAGGAAGTCACCACCAAGCCCGTCAAGGCCATTAAAAAGAGATATATCTGTTTAAGTAGTTTCATCAAAATCGGCTTATGCTTGTGCAAAAAGTAGTACAAAGATAGGAATTAAACCAATAATATTTCGTAGTTTTGTTATTATTTTATTCACAAAGTAGAAATATGTTGAGCAAGGCAAAAATAAAGTACATCCGCTCGTTGGATTTGAAGAAGAAAAGAAAGGAAGAAGGAGTGTTTGTGGCGGAAGGACCGAAGGTGGTTGGCGATTTGCTGGGCCACTTCCGTTGCCGGTTGTTGGCAGCCTTACCTGCTTGGTTTCAGGCACATCCCGAAGCCCGTGCGGACGAGTTGATTGAGGTGAGCGAGGAGGAGCTGACGCAGGCCAGCTTTCTGAAGCATCCGCAGGAGGTGTTGGCCCTCTTTGAGCAGCGCCCCGCCGATGGGTCGACCGACTATCCACGCCATTCGCTCTGTCTGGCACTGGATGATGTGCAAGACCCCGGCAACTTGGGAACAATTCTGCGCGTGGCTGATTGGTTCGGCATCGAGCATGTCTACTGTTCACAGGGCACCGTGGATGCCTACTCGCCCAAAGTGGTGCAGGCCACCATGGGCGCACTGGCTCGCGTACAGGTGCACTACGGTCCGCTGCCGGAGTTGATTGCCTCTTTGGGCGATACACCGGTTTACGGTACCTTCCTCGACGGTTGCAATATGTACCACGAGGAACTGAGTGAATGTGGATTGATTGTGATGGGCAATGAGGGAAACGGCATCAGCAAGGAGTTGGAGCAGCACATCTCGCACAAGCTCTACATTCCCAATTACCCCACCGATCGCGCCACCAGTGAGTCGCTGAATGTAGCAATGGCCACCGGTATCATCTGTGC
>CAYSOW010000155.1:0-2650 GCA_964432715.1 uncultured Bacteroides sp. | reverse complement strand
GCAACCACTACACCTATTATAATAAGAGAACAAGCAGCCAAAGCTCCGGAGGGTGCAGCACTTCCGCCCATTCCATTGGACGACGACGAGGAGCAAACCACCTCAAAGAGGGACCAACTGCTGGGCACCATGATTAAGAAGCTCGTGCTCTACCTCGGCACCCACCACCTGCTGCGCTACAATGTGCTCAGTGACATCACGGAGCTGGGACAACGTGTGGATAATGAGATTGTTTACCAACCCATCACCGATCGACAGGTGAACACCATCTGTATCCAGGCGCAAGCCGCAGGAGTAGGCTGTCTGGATAGAGATGTGAATCGCTGCATTCGTTCAGAGTACGTGGGCACTTACCACCCCTTCAAGCAATACATCGACACCCTACCCGCTTGGGACGGCATCGACCGTGTAACTCCGTTGGCGCAACGTGTTTCACATAAAGAGCATTGGGTGAACTTCTTCCATATCTGGATGCGCGGCATGATGGCGCAATGGATGGGACTTTTCCATCAGGGCGATGGGGTATCTCATGCCCATACGCTGGCACCCATCCTCATCAGTCCCATCCAAGGCTGTGGCAAGTCGACTTTCTGCAAATCGTTACTTCCGAAGGAGTTGAGCCTCTACTACACCGATAGTTTCGAGGTTCTCAACAACAGCGCTTGCGACAAATCCATGGCGAAGTGCGGCCTCATCAACCTTGACGAGTTCGACAGTCTGACGAAGCAGGGCGTGATTCATCTGAAGAACCACATGCAGAAGACGGTGCTGACCTACCGCATGGGTAACCAGAAGCAGGCCACCGTTGCTCCGCGTCTGGCCTCCTTCATCGGCACCACCAACCAGCGTGAGATTATGACCGACCCTACCGGTAGCCGTCGTTTCATCTGTGTGGAAGTAGAGGGACTCATCGACAACAACACGCCCATCGAACACCTACAGCTCTATGCACAATTGAAGCAGGAGCTGCAGTCCGGCGCAAGCTATTGGCTCAGCAAGGAGGAAGAGACGCTATTGGAGCAGGACAACCGCGCGTTCTACCACCGTTCACAAGAGGAAGAGATCTTCTTCTCCTTGTATCGTTTTGCTACACCGGAGGAAGAAGGAGCAGTATATCTCTCATCTACGCAGATTTACAACTCCATGCTCCAGCACCACCGTTCGGTACTGAAGCCGAAGGGCAGCAACCCCTTCGCGAAGCTCTTGAGTAGCTATCAAAAGCCCAAGAAGACCAGCGCAGCCAACATGTATTGTGTGGTAAAACTGTAGAAAATCAGAGCAAAAGTAAAATTTCCGGACTTCAGCAAGTGCCTTCTTGCTGAAGCGGTCCGTCGCATGCCTTTTCGGAGCCGCTTCCACCTTCCAAACACCCTCTTCCACCCCTGATTTTTCAACATAAGGAAGAGTCGTTCCAAACATAAGGACGAATGAGCTCATTCATTGGGACGATTTTAAAAAACATAAGGACGAGTTGCCTCACTCGTCCTTATGTTTTTGTCAATATTTTCGAATTATTATGGAAGAATGAAAGGGGAAATGCCCTCATTCATGCAGGTAAATTGATTCCCCAAAGGGGTTAAAAGCTAGGTCGCGCGATGGGGAAAAGCATATCACAGCGCACTAATCTCCTCATCCGTCAAGCCGGTACTTTCTTTGATTGTTTCTATGCTTGCGCCAAGTGACTTCATCACACGGGCAGACTGAATTGCTTTTTGGTGCCATTCTGCGCGTCCTTCTGCAAGACCTTTCACATAGCCTTTATTTACACCTTTATTTATAGCATTCTCATACATCATTGACGTATCCCGATACTCACGGAGTACTCTTTCATACGCGATACGCTCGTCCTCCGACATCATAGCGACATCTGAAACTTCTTTCAGCTTTTTAAATGCCTCGCATTGAAAAGCTTTGGGTAAATCATCCAATACTTCCATATTACGCAATACATATATCCAACGTTCAAAAAATGTTTCACACTCATCCGCCTCCTTATCAAAGAAAGGCAACTGCAGATAGACAAACCGCATGACGTCACTTATCTGTTTACCTGTTTCACGATCGCAAAGCACCGCATCCACTCTCAACTTTGGCGCCAAATTTGGGTCTGTAAAGTTCATAAAAGCGATACAATAGACCGCCTTCACATCATAGTGCCACTTAGCTTGCACATTACCTTGTCGTTCTATAGCCTGTGCCGCATAATAAATGGTACGAGTTATAAACTGAGGTTGATGCTGATTCTGCATCTCTACGATGATGTATTCACCGGTATCAGTTTGGCAACATATATCGTAAATGGTAGAGTGACCTATTTTAGACTCTGAAATCTGTTCTTTATCGCGGTATACCAAATCCACAATATGACGTTCACCTACCAACAAGTTATTCAGAAAGTCAATAAGTAGCGATTTGTTTGCTTCTTGTCCGAAGATTCGCTTAAACGATGAATCCAAAAATGGATTCACGTAGTGTGTTTCTTTTAGTTCCATCGGTTTCTAAAATGTTTCTATTATATAATGCAAAGGAAACAGTATTTTTTGAATTTTCCTAATTTCAGAGACTTTTTCCGCGGAAGTTTTATCATCACGCAATAATTAACAGTGGTTTATAGAAGCAGACGAATGGGTTCTCTTAGTAAGAGAGGGAT
>CAYSOW010000154.1:0-2656 GCA_964432715.1 uncultured Bacteroides sp. | reverse complement strand
TTGCAAGTGCAAGGAGAGCAACCGCAGTGCGGGCAGCCGCAATCATGGAAGCCCAAGTGAGCGAGGCGTCGGAAAGCACGGTCGCGGATGGGGTAGTAAGACGGTTCATCCTCGCGGCCGGTGTAGCCCGAGGTGAGTTGATTGAAACCGATGAGGCGACTCTTACCGCAGTAAGTCACCAGCTCCACCTCCTTCTCATCACCCGGTTCAAAGCGAATCGCAGTGGTGGCAGGAATGTTCAGATGGAAGCCGAACGCCAGTCGTCGGTCGAACTGGAGGTAACGATTTACCTCAAAGAAATGAAAGTGAGAGCCCACCTGAATGGGACGATCGCCGGTGTTGCGCACCTTAATCTTCACGGTGGGGCGATGCAAATTGTACTCGATGGGCGCAGCGGCCAAGAGTACGCCGCCCACAGCCACAGCAGGCTGATGACTCTTTTCGGGGTTGGATGGGGTAGTCATGATAGATTCGTTTAGGGTTAAGCTGATTGGGGTGTGGTTATTGGATGGGTTGATGGATGCTCACCAGGCGCGAGCCATCCGTGAAGACCGCCTCCACCTGAAGCAGCTGAATCATATCCGCCACTCCCTCCATCACGTCCTCCTTGCGAAGCACTTGTGAAGCCTCGGTCATCACCTCTTCCAAAGTCTTTCCTTCACGTGCACCCTCCAAGGCAGCGGCCGTGATGTAAGCCACCGCCTCCGGGTGATTCAGTTTCAGTCCCTTCTGCTTGCGTCGCTCGGCAATCAGGGCTAACGAAAGTAACATGAGCTTATCCGTCTCTTTCGGGGTTAGATGCATAACTTATTTGTTTTAATAGTGAAACAATCGTTGGAAAGTTGTTCAACTTTCTGCCTCTAACAACGAACCGGACGGCGGTTTTGTTCAAAGAAAATGCTATTTTACCCAACTTCTGCCGCCCCACACGCAGAGAATGCCCAGCACTACACTGCCTACCACGTAGAGCAACACGTGCAGCCAGTGGCGGTTTTGCAACAGCAGCAAGCCATCGTTGGCAAAGGTGGAGAAGGTGGTGAAGCCACCACAGAAGCCGGTGATGAGCAACAGACTCATCTGCGCATTAATCAGCTGATGCCGCTCCGCCAGTCCGTAGAGCACACCAATCAGTAAACAACCTGCTAAATTGACAGCCATCGTACCCAGCGGAAAGGAGGTAGCGAAAAGCATTTGCGCCAGTTTTCCCGTCAGGAAGCGGCCGCAGGTGCCCAAGAATCCGCCGATACCGGCAATAATCATCGCTTTAATCATCTTTGTTAAAAATTTGAGGGTGAAACACTTATTTTGTTCCTTTTTTATTTTCTTTTAAACGTAAATGTTCTAACTTTGTTCTTAAACTTATGAAATAACGCAATCAACATGTCTATACTGTTTCTCATTCTCTATATCGTGCTCGTGTTGGGATTGGTCATCATGCTGATTCTCGACAATCGAAACCCCGTGAAGACGATGGCCTGGACGGTCGTGCTCATCTTCTTGCCGGTGGTCGGCATGGTGTTCTACTACTTCTTCGGACGGAGCACGCGGCGAATGCGACTCATCAGTCGGAAAAGTGCCGACCAACTGACACGCAAGTCAAAGGTGGGCTGCGTGACGCCCCCGAGTTCGGAACTTCCTCCCGAGCATCTCCCCCTGATTCGCCTCTTTAAGAAACTGAACGGTGCCCAACTCTACGACGGCAACCACGTAGATATCTTCACCGACGGCTACTCCATGATTCACTCCCTGCTGCGCGACATTCGTGAGGCCAAACACCATATCCACCTGGAATTCTACATCTTCGAAGAAGATCCCATCGGTTGCGTGGTGCGCGATATGCTGATAGAAAAGGCGCGCCAAGGCGTGGAAGTACGTCTGCTCTTCGATGATGTGGGGTGTTGGAATGTGCCCACCCGCTTCTATGACGTGATGCGGGCAGAAGGCATTGAGGCACGCGGCTTTCTGAAGGTGCGCTTCCCGCTCTTCACCAGTCGCGTCAACTTCCGCAACCACCGCAAAATCTCCATCATCGACGGACACATCGGCTATATCGGTGGCATGAACATCGCCGAGCGCTATGTCAAGCCGAAGAAGTTCGCCGTGTGGCGCGACACGCACTTGCGCATGGAAGGCAAGGCCGTCTATGGTTTGCAGAGCAACTTCCTGATGGATTGGTACTTCATCACCGGCTCGCTCATCACCGCCTCCAAGTATTATCCGGAAATTCCAGATGCCGGTTCCGCATTGGTGCAGACCGTCACCTCAGAACCGATGGGCGCCTGGAAGCCCATCATGCAAGGGTTGTTGCTGGCCATCAGCAGCGCCAAGCACTACTTCTATATCCAGTCGCCCTACTTCCTGCCGACGGAGCAAATCATCTCCGCCCTGCAGACCGCCGCTTTGGCGGGAGTGGATGTGCGGTTGATGATTCCCGAACGTTCCGACGGGCGCTTCCTGCGTCTCGCCTCCTGTTCCTATGTGGAAGAGATGCTGGCGGCAGGCGTGAAGGTCTACTTCTATCGCAAAGGATTCCTCCACTCCAAGTTGATGGTCTCAGATGATTCACTCTCCACCGTGGGCTCCACCAATATGGACTTCCGCAGTTTCGAGCATAACTTTGAAATAAACTCCTTCATCTACGATCGCGCTTTGGCGT
>CAYSOW010000153.1:0-2673 GCA_964432715.1 uncultured Bacteroides sp. | reverse complement strand
CCATCGTACTCTAGCGCATCTTCAGCATCACCAACCCTATAGCCAATCGTGGCATTAGAAGGATCACTTGTCAAGGTTAAACGATATTTTCCTACTGTATCGTCGTAGGTCCAAGACCATTCAACTTTAACCGAATTCTCATCTACGATTTCGTAGTCATAAACAAAGCCGCAGTATGACATTTTAGATCCTGAGAGGAAGAAATAATATTCATTACCACCTTCTACTGTAAATTGAAGTCCTCCAGAGTACTTTGACGTAGATGAACCTACCGTGGTGCCGGAACTAATCGTTGTATTACTACTTGCAGTTAATACAAGATCCAACAACTGAGGATCATCTCCAGATTTAATAGCCCAAGCAGGTTTTCCAGCCACCTCGGCAAGAGCGACTGTAATTGTGCCGTCATAGACCGGATTCAGCACAATATAGGCGCCTTTTATGGGTAAATTAGTAGCTGAAAAACCGCTTGTTGATCCACTTGCATTTGTCGGATTAGTTGTACCTGCAACATATTTCGAGAAGGAAGTAGTCCCAATGGTAGCCGACTTACTACCTATTTTAGACCACGTATCAATACCAAACATCAGACTGATGGACTTGTCTGTAGACGTCCACATAGGACTTGATGTGCTCGAAGTTACGCTGGTAGTGCTTCCCGTTGAGAAGCCTGTACCGGAATCACCGATTTTATAGATAACTTGACCGGTTTCCGCCCACGCGGTCCCTGCCCCGGCGAACAACACGCCGACGGCAGCAATAAACGAGAATAAATGTTTTCTCATAGTTTTTTAATTTTGATAGTTAATAATGTGTATTAGTGTATAAAGTAGTCACAGTAAGGAAGGGGGTATTCAAAAAGAGGGAGAGAGTAAAGTCCTGAAAGGTATTAGAACGATAGACTTCCTGGCGTTAGATTGAATTCCGAGGGGCAAAATTAGAGGGGTTTTAGAATAATGCAAATATTTTTAGCTAAAAATGACACATAAGCACAACATTTTCTTGATTTCACCTCGATTTTAGGACAGATTTGGACAATTTTCACACTAAAATCAACCCCAAGCAGATTAAAAAGAGCGCAGCGGCGAACTCCTCACCGCTGCGTACTGATAGAAAATCCCGGTTACAAGGAAGCGGGCGAAAACAAATCATCCATCTTTACCTCGCTGTGAATGAGGCTCGAAGCATGCGGATCCGTCAAACCATAGGTCGTGACGAAAGTCTGCACTACCGTTTTGGTCGTAGCGGTCACCTCTTGAAAAAGTCCCAAGCGGTCACGAAGTCGCTCCTCATATTCCTTGGTAAGCGTGAACTTCTTCTGGCTGAACTTCATCTCACACAGGTGGATGATGCGGTCAGCTCGCTCGATGACCAAGTCCACCTGCGCCCCCTTTCGCTCCGGTTCTTCGGGCTTAGGCTGATAACGCCAGGTAGAAACCGACGTCGCCATGCCGGAGATGCCGAGAGCCTTCTTAATCTGCTCATGATGTTGCAAGCAAATGAGCTCAAAAGACAACCCCATCCAAGCCAGCAAACCGGGCGAGGTCAGGTGGTGGGTCCACCAATTCGTGTCTCGGTCTAAATTACCGGCGATGAACTTAAAGTAGAAGAGCGTATAGTAGTCGACCAATCTGAAAATCTCGTCTTTCGAACTCTGTCCGAATTGCGCACTCCGAGCAATAAACCCACAGCGTTCCAGATTCGTCAGGATACGCGTCAGGTTACTCCCATTCAGCTTGGTATGCGCCTGCACCTCCCGACGATTGAGACCGGACTTGTGTCGGGACAAGAGTTCCACCACCCGAATGTAAGAGTCCGCTGCGGGGAAGATGGCATTATAAAGCTCGTCAAACTCAAGGCGAAACATCCCCTGTTCAGCAAAACAGAGGCGGTCGATGTTCTGCGCCAGGCTCTCGTGTCCGTCCAACTGCTTCAGATAGAACGGCACACCACCCATCAGCATGTAAGTCTGGAGGATCTGATAACGATCCCACGTGATGCGACGGCTGCGCAGGTATTGTTCCGTCTCCTCGAGATTGAAGGGCTGAAGATAGATACGCTCCGTCACGCGATTGTGCAGGCCGCCGCGATTCTGCAGCAGTTTGTCGGTCATCCACGACGTGGCCGAACCGGTAGCGACAAAGACAATGTTCTCTTGCGCAGCCGCCCAACCATTCCAGAAGGTCTCCAGTGCGCTGACGAAGTTAGACCGACTGGTGTCAATCCAGGGCATCTCGTCGATGAAGATGACCTTTCGGCGGTCCGACGGAAGCGTTTGAAGGTAGTCCTGCAGGGCGTCGAAAGCCTCGGTCCAGTCGGCAAAATCCGCGTACGTGCGGTGGGCATAATGCTTGAGGGCCTTGGCGAAGTTCTGGAGTTGCTGGCGGGTGCGCATGTTGTGAGCCCCGACATATTTGAAGTCATATTGGTGGTCAAAGAACTGTTCCACAAGGAAGGTTTTGCCGATTCGGCGTCGTCCGCAGACGATGACGAACTCCGACTCATCCGATTCCATGCAGCGGCGGAGGATTTGACATTCCCGCTGACGAGCTATCAGTTTGTTAGTCATAGCATTATTTTTTGGCAAAGATAGAGTAATCCGGATTTCACCGGACACATTTCTGCACGAAAAATAACCTCAACCGGGTATTTTCACCCCGTTGAGGTTAATTT
>CAYSOW010000152.1:0-2716 GCA_964432715.1 uncultured Bacteroides sp. | reverse complement strand
TATTATTCAAACCGGATGGATTGAGCGGGATGTATGCGAGAGATCAGGTAGGACGGACCAACGAGAATCAGCAAAGTCACTAGTAAGGTAGCGACGTTCAGCGCGAGCCATACCCACCCATTGAAATAGACAGGGACAGCATCCAAGTAGTAGTCGGCAGGATTGAGCTTGACCAGCTGAAACTTTGACTGCAAGAAGCAAAGTGCCAAACCGATGACATTGCCCCAAAACATGGCACGACCGATGATGAACGCAGCGAAATAGAGGAATATCTTACGAATGGAACGATTGGTGCCTCCCATGGCCTTCAGGATACCAATCATGTTGGTACGTTCCAAAATCAGAATCAGCAGTCCGGAAATCATGGAGAAACCCGCCACACCCAGCATCAGCACCAAGATGACCCACACATTCATGTCAAGCACCCCTAGCCAAGCAAACAACTGAGGATTCAAGTCCTCCACCGTCTGCACGTAGTAAGTACCCCCGTAGTTGTCCACCAGCAAATCCATCCGGCGTGCCAAACGGTTGGCCGTATCATCCAAGGGAGCCTCCTCCTTCAGATTCACCTCCACACCACTCACCTGATCCGGTTCCCAGCGGTTCAAGCGCACCACCGTACGAAGGTCGGTCAGCAAGAAAAGCCGGTCGAACTCAGAGAAATGCGTTTCATAGATACCCGCCACCTTCAAGCGACGAGCACGCACCTCCCCCTCTATATAATAAGTATAGATTAAATCACCCAGATGAATATCCAGTTTATTGGCCAGCGTCTGCGAAATCAGCACCTTGTTGGACGAGACAGAATCCGTGAAAACAGGAATCTCCCCCTCCACCAAATGCTGCTGCAGGAAACTCCAATCGTACTCCTGCGCCACCCCCTTCAGCACCATTCCCTGAAAGTTGTCGTCCGTCTTAATCATGCCCGGCTTCGTGGCATAGCGCTGCCAATGCGTAATGTCCGGTTCAGCGTTCAACAACTGCGCCAACGAATCGCCCGCCTGTACGGGAAAAGTCTCGTACGACGAACTGCTTCGGAAGTTACTGATTTGAATTTGTGAGCCAATGCCCACCACCTTGGAACGAACCTCCCGCTTAAAGCCCAAGACGATGCAGAGAGACAAAATCATAATCACCAACCCCAGACACATGCCCAACGTAGCAATACGTATCGCGGGGTTGGCGGCCTTACCTTTCGTCTCGCCCTGGAAATAGATTCTTCGAGCGATAAAGAATTCGTAGTTCATAGCGTTTTATTCGGTTCTTCCCGGATAAGCCTCCAACGCTTTTCTCAGCACAAAGAGTGCACGCGTCAGATCCTCTTTCTTCAGCACGTAGGCAATACGCACCTCGTTCTTACCTGCACCGGGCGTAGTGTAGAAACCTGTGGCAGGCGCCATCATCACCGTTTCATTCTCATAGTTGAAATCAGTGAGACACCAAGCACAGAACTTCTCGCAATCGTCCACCGGCAGTTTCGCTACCGTATAGAATGCACCCATCGGTATCGGAGAATAAACACCGGGGATGCGGTTCAGTCCATCAATCAAGCACTTACGACGCTCCACATACTCATCATACGTGTCGCGGCTGTACTCCTCGGGGGCATCCAGAGAGGCCTCGGCAGCAATCTGACCAATCAAAGGAGGACTTAGACGAGCCTGACAGAACTTCATCACCGTCTGGCGAACCTCTTTATTCTTCGTAATCAACGCACCGATACGGATACCACACTCCGAATAACGTTTGGAAACCGAGTCGATCAAGACAACATTCTCCTCAATGCCCTCCAAGTGGCAGGCAGAGATGTAAGGAGAACCGGTGTAGATAAACTCACGATACACCTCGTCAGAGAAAAGGAAGAGGTTGTACTTCTTCACAAGATCACGAATCTGATTCATCTCACGACGCGTGTACAAGTAGCCGGTCGGATTGTTCGGGTTGCAAATCAAGATACCCTTGGTACGCTCGTTAATCAGCTCCTCAAACTTCTCCACCTTCGGCAAAGAAAAGCCCTCTTCGATGGTGGTAGCAATGGTGCGAATGACAGCACCGGCAGAGATAGCGAAAGCCATGTAGTTGGCATACGCAGGCTCCGGCACGATAATCTCATCCCCCGGGTTCAAGCAAGAAAGGAACGCGAACAGTACAGCCTCTGAACCACCGGTCGTAATGATGATATCATCCGGATCCAAATTAATATCGAATTTCTTGTAGTAGCCGGTCAGTTTCTCGCGATAACTTCTGTAACCTTGGCTCGGACTATATTCCAAGACCGTACGGTCGATGTTACGAATGGCATCCAAAGCCGCTTGGGGAGTGGGAAGGTCGGGCTGACCGATATTGAGGTGATATACATGGACGCCCCGTTGTTTAGCCTCGTCGGCCAGGGGCACTAATTTGCGAATAGGTGATGCGGGCATTTCTGCACCGCGGATTGATATTTGTGGCATATACTGTCTTTTTTCTGTTCAAAAATAAATGTTCGGGCAAAGATAAACTTTCAATTGAAATCGTGCAAAAAAAATGCGGATTAATTGAGAATTAAGTAAAATGTACTCTTTTTTAGCTGTTTTTTCACCTCAAACCACTCCTCTATTTAAAATTATGACGTACATTTGCATATCAATAAATCAACAAACGAGTAAAAACTATAAAAGAGATTCAATAGCTATGATGCATAATTGGTTTGAATGCAAAATCCGTTACGAGAAGA
>CAYSOW010000151.1:0-2804 GCA_964432715.1 uncultured Bacteroides sp. | reverse complement strand
CGCTCGACCCACGCCTTAGAAGGGCGTTGCTCTATCCAGCTGAGCTACGGAACCATCCTTAATTGCGATGCAAAGGTACGAATAATATTCTATATTGCAAATTTTATTTTATTTATTTTTACGGAAACTTTTACACGCTTCCCTCAATTAACGGCGAATGAGGAGGTTACAGGCTTGAAATTTGTGGACGCAGCATACGAGGATTCGCTCATCACCAGTCCAAACTGCGGATATTGAGCCATCATATAGTCGATGACTTCCGACTGCACCGCAAAAAACGGATCCCGATTCTTCTGCGGAGTGTAGCAGAAAATCTGCAGCGGAACCCCATACGGTGTGGGGCAACCCAGATAAACCATGGGCTTCGGGTTTTGATCTATCTGCGGATGCTGAAGCAGATACGTCAAAAGATGCGCACGAAAAAGTGTCAGGTTGGTGCTGGTCTGCATAGGCTCCGAAGTATAAGGGTGAATACTCTCAGCCTTCAGGTAGATAATCAGATAAAGCAGCCGATTGGGAGATTCCTTCATGGCCCTCCAATTGATGAAGACACTGCTTATCAGTTGGTAAGGCGGTATGGTGGCAATGGTGTTATCAAAATTGCGCACCTTGACAATGGTCAGGGAGATATCAATCACGATGCCATTCACCGAACTCTCCTTGAGTTCTATCCAGTCCCCCATGCGCACCATATCGTTTTGCGACAGCAATACACCGGAAACGAAGCCGAGTAAGGTGTCACGAAAAACCAGTATCAGCACGGCAGCAAAGGCACTCAGACCGGCCAACAGATGAAGCGGCGAACGATTGAACAAGATGGAAAGAATCAGAATGACAAGTAGACAAACGAACCCCACCTGGAGCAATTGGATGATGCCTTTGATGGGACGGTCATGAAGAGTGGCATGAGTGAGCAGAGTCTCCTGCACCGAACTCAGGATGGAGTTGATGCTGAGGGTGAGGGCGACGCAGAAACTAATCCACACCAACCTCTCCAGAAAAAGCAGGAGATGGTCGTCCTGCGTGAAGGCGACAGGAAGCATCAGCCCCATCCACAGTGGCGGAATGAGGCTTGTAATGCGATGAAATGCCTTGTGCTGCATGAGTCTGTTGAGCAAGGTCACTTCTTTATGCTTTAATATCCGCCGAAAGAAAAGACGGAAGAGGGTGCGGAAGATACGCTCCAGCAAGAAGGCAGAAAGCAGGATGAGCAACAGATACACCAACAAATCGAGGTGTTCTGTCAAGGGCTCTGAAAGTTTCAGTCGCTGCAGCAACTTGGTGATTTCCCGGAGTAATGTCAATGCATATTCATGAAAGTTCATAGTGAAGGCTTGGTAGGTTCGTTTTTCCGAAAAACAACGAAGCTACCAATTTTGTTTTTACACATCCACAACACCACACCTACGTAGTTGTAGCCGAGTGCATTGACCTTCTCTGCCACCGCCTGATCATCGGGTGACCCCTCCACTCGTGCCACTTTCTTCTCCAAATCAACGACTACTGAAGTGACCCCCGGCAAGGTAAGCAACTCTTTCTCCACGCGTGCTTTGCAATGAACGCAAGACATGCCATGAATGCGATAACTCTTGATGGCTGTGGTTGGTTTCTTCTTCTGAGAAGTGAAATGATTTCGAATCAGTAGTGCGTAAACCAATAAGGCGCAGAGCAGGACGGAACAAAGCGTGTTGAACACACTCAGTTCGTGCATTGCACAACAAGCATGCGCGCTGGTCATTTGCGGCACGAACCAAGACATCGGCAACAGATAGTCGATGATGACTCCCACACCGATAGCGGAGAGGGCAATCAGAGCAATATAGATCAGCGTATTTCGGCGTCCTATGGTGTGCGAGAGCATCGTGTAGGAAGCGAAGTTGACCGCTGGGCCTGCCATCAGAAATACGAACGCGACGCCCGGGGTGATGCCTTTCATCATCAAAGAGAGGGCGATAGGAATGGAGCCGGTGGCACAAACGTACATCGGTACAGCAATCACCACGACAACCAACATGGCCAGGATGGGGTAATTCTTGAAGAAGACGAAGAAGTCATCCGGTACCAAGGCCGTGATTAACGCAGCCACTACCAGTCCGATAACCAACCACTTCCCGACGCTGGCTACCATATCAACGAATCCGTAGCGCAACATTTCCTTGCATTTGCCCAAGAAAGTGGGCGCTAACTGTTCCTCGGAAAGCGCAACCGGATGATTCTCGGAAGCATCTTCTTTCGCCAACTTTCCCATCAATGTTCCGCCCAATACCGCAGAGATAAAGGCGGCTACAGGACGAACGATGGCGAAACCAAGCCCCAAGAGCGAATAGGTAGCAGCAATGCTGTCGACTCCGGTTTGGGGAGTGGCAATCAAGAAGGAGGTGGTGGCAGCCGTTGATGCTCCGCTACGACGCAGGGAGATGGCTGTGGGCAACACTCCGCAGGAACAGAGGGGTAAAGGCACTCCCAGCAACGCGGCTTTCAGCGAGGGCTTCCATCCTTTTCCTGCAAGGTGTTGAGTCATCAGTTCCGGTTTGACAAAAGCATGCAGGGCTCCCGCAAAGAGGAATCCCAGTAGTATATAAGGCGACATCTCATTGAGCATCGCCAATACGATATTGAATATAGATGCAACATTCATGGTTCTTGTGTATAATGTTTTTGTATGTTTGAAATCATTTGAATTTGTTTGAAAATTCAAATTCACTGCAAAGGTACAGAATTTATTTTCAATGGGAAGTAGTCTCTGTAGATTTTGTCGCTCTCGGCTTGTTTATCTGATGATAAAGTATTACTATTGCAAGAGC
>CAYSOW010000150.1:0-2829 GCA_964432715.1 uncultured Bacteroides sp. | reverse complement strand
CCCCGACAAATCAATCTGATAAACACCGACTCCGGAATCTTTGGGTTGGATAAACATTACCAGATAAATGGGAAGATAGGTGATATGCTCCTTTACCTCCACGTTACCATTGCACAAGACAACGGCATCGTAAAGACTTTCGGGATAGTCTGTCATCAGATTGTTTAAGGCACGATGCTGCTGATAATCCTTGCCGGACTTCACCTCTATCGGCATCACACGGTCGCCTAAAGAGATAACAAAATCCACCTCTCCCCGTCGCTTGTTATTATAGTAATATGGTGAGATGCCATGCGCCAACAACTCCTCGGCGACGGCATTCTCATACACCGCACCGATATTGACAGACGCATCTCCTGTAAGAATCTTCAACTGGATACCATCAGCATATTGAGCCGCCAATAACCCGACATCATTACTGAACAACTTGAAGAGATTTCTGCATTCCGACAAACGCAACGGCACTTTCGGCTCCTCCACGTTATAGACAGGTATAGCCACTCCAGCCTCTTTCAGCCAAAGGAAGCTATTCTCATAACGTTCATACTTGGCATGCTCGTTCAGGTTCTTCAAGATAAAACGTTTATTCTTGGCACTGAGCTCCGAGGGAAGCAAGTCGAAGACCTCCTTCAGTTTCAACTTCTCTTTCTCCACATACTGAGAGATGTCCTTGCGATACAAAGCAATGATGTCCTGTTGTACACGCAACACTTGATGCACATTCTTGGATGCCTGATACTCGGCCACAGCCGCAGGCATTCCTCCGGTAATCAAGTATAAACGGAAGAGCTGAATCATCTTCTCATGCACCAGCGGGTCAACGCTTTTTCGCTGTTCCCAACAGGTGCGAAGCGAATTTCTCACGGCTTCGGAAATGCCCATATTGATGATAAACTCCTCAAAGTCGAGCGGGAACATCTCCTTGATGCCCATATATCCCACCGGTTGCGACTTGATATCTTTGAGTTCCACGCCTAGCAATGAACCGCTCAGGATATATCTATAGCGTCCATCGTCCACCAAGAACTTGATGGCGGTAATTAGATGCTCACATTTCTGCACCTCGTCAAAGAAGATTAATGTTTCTCCGGGTACCATCGGAGTTCGAGTGATGGCAGAGAGAATCAGCAGAATATCTTCTGCAGAAGTAACCTGCTTGAACAGATCCACCGCCTCCGGATGTTCTATGAAGTTGAGCTCCACGAAATGCTTGAAGGTTTTTCCGAATTGGCGCACAGAGTAAGTCTTGCCTGTCTGTCGCGCACCGGTAAGCAACAGAGCATTGTTCGAAGTCTGATAAAACTCCTCTATATACTGATTCACCTTACGATAGAGCATAGAAATTTGATTTATAGGTTCATATTCAACGGTTTAGCAACAGGCACTCTTTCAGCTCTGCCGCTTTTTCAAAGCAAAAATAATCATTTCTGCCGTTTTTTCAAAGCGAATCGAGTAATTTCTGCCACTTTTTCAAAGTAAAACAAGCTATTTCTGCCGCTTTTTCAAAGTAAACGACAAAAATAGCTTGTCACTATGCACCTGCACTGCCCCATGTTTATGGAACAAGTGATGAACCGGGATTCTTCAGCCAATTCCAGCGCACCGCCCAATCACGAAGCACCTCCTCGCGCCAGCGAGCAACCGTCTGATACCCCTGCCAGTCGTCCGAGAAGCAATCGGGAGCCTGCACATCAGTATACCAATGAGCACCCAATTTCAAATCCGTATCGCACAGCTTGTCACCGGGCCACTGACGAGACACTACAATATCCCCCTCCAGACCGTTCAGCTCTTTAATTTCAGAACGAATGGAGTAATGAAGTGTAGCTTTTGCCTTAGGCGCATAACGCACAGCGGCATAATCGCCACAAGCCGTTGCTTCCCAGTCCTGCTTGTCAATATGCAGTATGAAAGGCACTTCAGGAGCCCTCTTCCCACGATATTTCTTGGGTAACGGAAGTCGCAGCTCCCACACCGAGTAAACCGGAATGGTGTCGCATAAAGTGGTCACACCGTTTGTCACGCGGTACGGACTGAAAGTCAGCCGTTCGAACTCACCGCCCCAATTCCGCCGCGCCGGGTTTTCCGGGTCGCCATCCATCATATAAAGCAAGGATGGTGTGTCACCCATTTTTACATTTCCTTCATAATAGTGGATAAAGTCGGCACCCAGATGACCGGCTCCACGGATATGAGCCTCGTAATAACCATTCTGCCACTCACCCGCTTTCTTCACATCCCCGATAAATCCACGATACGAGGCATTATTCTCTATCATCCATAAATCCGGGAAATGAGCAGCAATATAGGTGTAGGCATTACATCCCCACTTCTTATTCGGTCCGCCAATCCAGTAGACTCTCAGCCGCGGAGCTATATCGGGGGCATCATGCAATGCCTGAGCCAGATCTTCCAAGGCACCCCATACCAAAACCCACAATGGACGGGCCTCCTCACGACGGGCACAGTCGACAATCCATCGCGACCCCTCAGTGGATTCAGCATAGCCCTCCCAAGCAGCCGCCCCACGCCGTCCCTGTTTACAGAGCGTACGCAAGGAATCGGGAGGTAACAAATCAGGAACATGACTTTTCAATACAGCATAATCATGCGCATACAAGTCGATCATACGTTCTATCTCCTCCTTACTTCCTTGACCGAAGCTGGGAGAGGAGACCAGCCCTTCTATATCGAATCGCTCATTCACCATCAGCAGGTGAGCCATCGACTGATTGTCATCAGGGTCTGTGCCTCCAATATCGGTACTAATCAATACTCTCGGCTTCTGCGGAACCGGTTGCTGGGCCGCCAATGGTTGAAGCAGAAACA
>CAYSOW010000149.1:0-2874 GCA_964432715.1 uncultured Bacteroides sp. | reverse complement strand
GGGAAGATATGTCCCCCCGTACCGCCTCCACTTATGATGATTTTCATTGATTTCGGACGATTGTATATTCTGTGTGTGCTGCCCTACGGGCCTCCACTTCAGAGGCTCCGGTGAGAGCGGTTTTTCACAATGTGCACAAAGATAGCGCATTTGCGCTCAATGTAAAGAGTTTTTGATGAAAAACTGCAAAATAAATAGGAGAATTTTGACAAAGGTCAAATTTGTGGGGCTAGGGTGTTACAAATGTAACTCTTAGATTCGACCTGTATCCTCACTTCAAATAATAATCAATCGTCGTGACGACGCGCACCTTCTTGATCTGCGGAGTGTTGGAATCCTCGGTGATAGAGAACTGACCCTGATTGGCAAAGCGGATACTGCCCAGGTCGCATTCGGCGTCCGCTGCGAACTTCTCGGCCACGGCGCGACCGTTGCGCGTAGCCTCCTCAATCATAGAGGGTTTCAGGTCGTTAAGTGAGGTGTAAAGATACTGCACGGACCACTCGTTATTCTCTACTGCCACCCCCTGTTTCAACAGCTCGGCCTGTTGCGTCATGATGGACATAATCTTCGGGACGTCCGACGAGGTCACCACAATCTTGCCCGAGGCCTGGTAGCGGGAGCGCACATTGTCCGGCACATAGCTCTGGGCGAACCGGTCCACCACCGACGGCGAGGGGATAAAAATCTCATCGTCCGTGACCCCATTGCGCCTCAAGAAGGCAACGATGGAATTCTTCTGACGCTCCACGCCGTCGTATAGCGCCGTCAGGTCATTCTCCACGAAGTTGTACGTCATCGGCCAAATCACCTTGTCGGCCATCACCTCCCGCTCGGCCAGCCCCTTGACGCTGACATAGCGATCCTTCTTGGCGAAGTTGTCAAGACCACAATAAATACAAAACGCACCGGCAAAGAGGCCGACGCTCAAAATGCAAGCACTAAGGATAGTCTTCATAGTCAATTGTTTTACAGGCAGCTCCGTCGTTGACCGTTGGCTGCCGCGGTTTCTGCAAAGGAACACCCTAATTCCGAGAAAAACGAATACCGGTGCCAAAAACTTTGTCGCGCCGCAAACTTTCCGTACTTTTGCGCCCGATAAAATAGGAAAACATTCGATACGATGACACATAAACTCTCGCCGGAGCGACCCACATGGAAGAGCTGATGTACTACGTCTGGCAACAGCGCCTCTACAACCGCTTGCCCGTTTCCCCCACTCAGGACCTGGAAATCATCGACCCGGGTCTCCGCAACTTCGACGTCGGTCCGGACTTCTTCAATGCCAAACTGAAGCTGGGCGGCACCGTGTGGGCCGGCAACGTCGAGATGCACGTGCGCGCCTCTGATTGGTTTCGCCATCACCACGAGAAAGATCCCGCTTACAACAACGTCATCCTGCATGTCGTCATGCACGACGATGGCCACGTGTCGCGTCAAGACGGTCAGGACCTGATGCAGGTGACCCTGCCAATACCGGAGGCGATGGCCTACAAGTTCCGGCAGCTGACCACCGTAGGTGAGAACAATTTCTCCTCCATCACCTGTTCAGAGCGCCTGCAGCAAGTGCCGCGTATCATCATCGAGGACTGGAAGACGGCCCTGGCGCGTGAGCGTATGGCCGGGAAGTCCCAACGGGTGGAAGACCTGGTGGTCAAGGCACACGAGAGCTGGAATGAGGCGTTCTACGTCATCCTCAGTCGCTCCTTCGGTACCGGAGTGAATAGCGACGCCTTCGAGCGCCTGGCTCGGTCGCTGCCCTACAGCTACCTGCTCAAGCATCTGGACAATCCGATGCAAGTCCTGGCGCTCCTCTTCGGTCAGGCCGGATTTCTCGACACCGTATATCCGGGCGAACCGCAGGCCTACCAAACCTGGCGTAGCGAATACGCCTTCCTGCGGGCCAAGTTCAGCCTCAAGCCCCTCCCCATCAGCGCGTGGAAGTTCGGTGGTGTGCGTCCTGCAGCCTCGCCGCCGCACCGACTGGCCACCTTGGCGGCGCTGTTGTACAGTCGCCACAACCTCTTTGACGAGGTGCGTGAGGCCAAAGACCTGGCACAAATGATGCAGGTGCTCACGGCACCACTGCAGACTCCCGATGCGCCCGAAAGTGAGCTTACGGCCTACATGGGGAAATCCACGCTCTACTCCCTCATCATCAACGCTGTGGTGCCGATGTTGTTGGCCTACGCCAGATGGACGGCAGACGAGGCGGTAGAAGGTCGCGCGATGAACCTGCTCGAATCCATTCCCGCCGAAAAGAACCGATATGTGGAGTTCTGCCGATATGCCGGTTTGACTGCAGACAATGCGCACGATTCGCAAGCCCTGCTACAACTCTATCGCAACTACTGCGAGCGTCACCTGTGCCTGCGCTGCCGCATCGGCTACTGGCTGATGAGACACTAACGGTTTTTCGACGGAGATGTAACACGACTTATCAACGTAAGTTATGAACGGCGCAACTTGCTGTATTACAGCTGTGTATTACACTTCTGATATGGTTTATCCATAGACTTATCCATACGCCATAAAACTTCGTAAACACGATTGACCACCTCCCTCCTTCACTCCGAGCCCTCGGTAATTATCACCCGGTCGGTCGGAGTGAAGCTCTGTATCTCTTTTCCTCAACTCTTATCTGCCTCAACCCCCACACTGAGCGCGCCGAAAGGAACAACTTCCTTCCGGTGGTAAGGACGAAATAGCACGCGGCTGACTCCGACTTGCTCAGAGTTAGCCGCGTAGACCTTTGTGCCCAACTCGGGGCGGGAGGTGAATGAAAATAAGGTCGCGGCCCCGAGGTCCGAACCAGTGAGTGTTCGGCGCGAACCCTGTGGGGCCAAGAGTTTATTTCGTCGGGATGGAGTAGCG
>CAYSOW010000148.1:0-2967 GCA_964432715.1 uncultured Bacteroides sp. | reverse complement strand
CTCCGGGGAAACTTTCCTTCGGTCGTTTCTTATTTCTTTGTTCCTTTAGTTTTGGTGGTTTTTTCTTTGACTTCTGTGCTGGCGATGGGCTGTTCGGGCTTGGGCGCTAGCAGGGTTTTGTATTCCTCGGGGTGGCTCAGGATGCGCTGGGCCTCTTTGAGGTCTTTGTCGTCTTTCAGTTGCTGGATGACGGCACCGCGCTGGTAGTAGTAGCGCTGGACGATTTCGCCGGCGAGGAGCTGCTTGATCTCTTTGGCGAAGTGCTCCAGGTCTTGGTCTAACTGGGGCGTTAACTTTTTCTCCAGGGCTTTGAACTCTTCTTGCGCTCCGTCCAGGTAGCCTTCCATCTCGGCCAGGTCACGCAGGGCTTTGAGGGACTTCTCGCTCTCTTGGTCGTAGGTGAACTTCGACTGCTTCATGTATTCTTTGAAGCGCGCGTACTCCTCGTCGCTGATGCTGAACGCTTGCGCGGAGGCTATCTGCGGATGTCGCTGACAGAACTCGGTGGCGAAGTCGAAGAGCTCGTCGGAGTTGGCCAGGTAGTAGAGCAGGGTGGGGAGCTTCTCTTGCTTCACTTTTACGTCGGGGGTAACTCCTCCTCCATCGCGTACTTCACGTCCTACTTTGGTGTGGAAGACGGTGGTCAGACTGTCGGGGATGCGCTCGGGCCGTCCGGAGGCATCGCGGTGACTGTAGTTGATGGCTTGCACACATCGACCACTCGGGATGTAGTATTTGGAGGTGGTGACTTTCATGTTGCCGTTGTAGGGCAACTCGCGAATCACTTGCACCAGTCCTTTGCCGTAGGTGCGGGCACCGATGATGACCGCACGGTCGAGGTCTTGCAGCGAACCGGCTACAATCTCTGAGGCGGAAGCGGAGTCGCCGTCGACCAATACAACCAAGGGAATCTCGGTGTCTAAGGGCTCCTTGGTGGTGCGGTTCACGGAGTTGGCTTGTTTCAACTTGCCTTTGGTGGAGAGCACTTCTACGCCTTTCTCTACGAAGAGGTTGACAATCTCTACCGCCTCGTTCATCAGTCCACCGCCATTGCCACGAAGGTCGAGCACCAGGGAGGTTGCCCCCTGCTGCTTCAAGTCGATCACGGCACGACGCACGTCGCGCGAGCAATCCTCGGTAAAGCTATTTAAAAGGATGTAACCCGTCCCGTTGTCCACCATGCCATAGTAGGGCACCGCCGGTGTCTGGATGTTCTTGCGCTCAATCTTCACCTCCGTAGGTTTCGCTTGGCCCGGGCGTTGGTACTTCAGCAAGAAGCTGGTGCCTGCCTCACCGCGCAGCAATTCGCTCACGGCAGCGGTCGTCTTCCCGGTAAGGTCCTTTCCGTCAATCTCCAGGAGAATATCTCCCGCCTTCAAGCCCACCTCCGCAGCCGGCATGTGCTCGTAGGGCTCCGCAATCACCACGTGGTTCAGCGCTTTGTGGAAACGGATGATGGAACCGATGCCCGCATATTTGCCGGTGGTCATCATCTTCAGCTCCTCCGCCTGGTCCTCCGAGTAGTAGACCGTGTAAGGGTCGAGCTGCTCCAGCATTGCCCGCAAGCCGGTGCTAATCACCTTCTCCGGGTCGAGCGTATCCACATAAAAGAGATCGAGCTCCTTGAAAGCCGAGTTGAATATATCCAAGTTTTTACTGATTTGGAAGTTGCGTTCATCGCCTTTAAATCCAAACAGGCCGATGGTGGTGGCAGCGATGCCGACAGCGACCATCCATTTGTTACTCCATTTAATCTTCATAAGTATCTATTTCCGCACCCCCGAAGGAGCGCTCCCTGCGGAACGCTCCCCGTGTCGGTGCAATTCGGAACAAAAGTACGTCGGAACGCCCTTATTCCGAAAGAATCTGCTGAATATTTAACTTTATTTCGTTCCACTTCGCCTCGGGCAGGGTGGTGCCTATCTGCTGAATCACGGCTGCCGAGAGCAGGGAACCGATTTTACCACACTGCTCCAGCGTGGCACCGGAGGTCAATCCGTAGAGCACACCTGCAGCGAAGAAATCGCCGGCACCGGTGGTATCCATCACCTTCGTCACCTCACAAGCCGGCACCAGGCACTGCTCCTCACTGCGTTTCAGATAAGCACCCTTGGCGCCAATCTTCACAATGGCGATGCGCGTCTTGGCAGCCAACTGCTGCAAAGCTACTTCCGGAGTGGCCTGTGCAAAGGCGTGTGCCTCCTCCTCGTTGGCAAAGACGATATCCACATAGCGCTCCACGAGCGAAGTGATAAAGGCCAAATCATTCTCCACAATGTTATAGCTGGCCAAGTCGAGACAGATGGTCATCCCCGCCTGTTTGCCCAACTCCATGGCACGCTCAATCAGGGCGTGATCCTGCACCAGGTAGCCCTCCACATAGAGGTACTGATATCCCTTCAACATCTCCGCCTGCAAGTCGTCTGCCTTCATGGTAGCGGCAGCGCCCAGGAAAGTACCGAATGTACGTTCTCCGTCGGGCGAGATGAACGTGGAAGCGACGCCCGAAGGCAATTCGCTCTTCATCAATCGAGCCTCGATGCCCTTCTGCTCACAGTTATTGCGGAAGAAGTCACCATACTCATCCGCACCCACTTTGCCGATGAATCCCGGCTTCATGCCCAAGTTGGCCAGTGCCAGAATCGTGTTTCCGGCAGAGCCACCCGTGGCGCGGTGCGTCTCCATATTCGCGAAAAGGCGGTCTATCTGCGCGCGCTTTTCCTCGTCAATCAACTGCATACTGCCCTTCGGGAGTTGCATCTCCTTCAGGGTTTCATCCTCCTTTAAAGTGGCCAATACGTCCACCAAAGCATTTCCTAAACCAATAATTTTATCCATTTCGCATAAATTTTCTGCAAAGATATTGCATATTTCAAAAAAACCTATTATTTTTGCACCGCATTTGAAAAAAGAACTGCTTCAATAGCTCAGTTGGTTAGAGCACCTGACTGTTAATCAGGGGGTCGT
>CAYSOW010000147.1:1595-3070 GCA_964432715.1 uncultured Bacteroides sp. | reverse complement strand
ATGATTATCGCAGTAGATTTTGACGGTACCATCGTCGAGCACAAATATCCGGAGATTGGGAAGGAGAAGCCTTTCGCCATAGATACGCTGAAGCATTTGGTGGAGGATGGACATAAGCTGGTGCTTTGGAGCGTTCGGCAGGGACGACTGCTGGATGAGGCGGTGAACTATTGTCGCGAACGGGGCGTGGAGTTCTATGCGGTGAATGGTGACTATCCGGGGGAGGTGCCGACGGATGCCGGCTATACCCGAAAACTGAAGGTGGATCTTTTTATTGACGACCGCTGCTTGGGGGGATTGCCTGATTGGGGGACAATCTACCGGATGGTACGTGACCACCTCTCTTATGAGGATCTGCTGAATGAGGATGACGACTATGAATACCCGTCCAACGATGGATTCTTTACCCGTTTGTTTAGAAAATGGAAACGATAAATGTGCGAAAGGATAAAAATTGAAGACAATTTTGGCGGTTTCATAAAAACTTCGTTTCTTTGTTCATTAGGAAATGAATAAGATTAAACTACGATGAAACACTCATTCCTTACATCTTCTACATGGAAATGGAGCTTGGGTTGCCTCTTGTTGCTGGCTTCCTGCTCCGGTAAGGCGCGCTCTAACGATGACGCTTCGGCTGAGGCGGTGTCGGACTCTCTCTCTTTTCATCTGCCGGAGGTGCCGTCGGTACTGACTTCGGTGGAGGACCGTATGAACTTCTTGGTGGTGCACTACTGGGATTTGTTCAATTTCCGCGATACGAATTGTATGCATGTGCCGGAGGTGACGGAACAGGCGCTGGTGGATTATGTGGATTTGCAGAGCCGTCTGGAGCAACCGGTGATGGTGGACAGCACGGTGAATGTGCTGATTGACCGTGCGTCGGTGGATCAGAAGGTGCTGAACTACTTCATTGATACTTCGCGACGTTATCTCTATGACCCGAACTCGCCGTTGCGTAACGAGGAGCTCTACAAGCATTGGGCGACGGTGGTGGCGCAGCGCGAGGAGGTGAACCTGACGCTGCAGATGCGGGCGGAGCATGACTTGAAAATGATTGCTATCAACCGACCGGGGATGGCGGCGACGGACTTTGCTTATACGCTGCGGAGCGGTGGACACGGTCGCTTGTCGCAATTGCGGGCCAACCGGATTCTGCTGTTCTTCTATAACCCTGACTGCGACCATTGCGAACAGGTGATGGCGGTGATGAAGCAGTCGCAGGTGCTGGAGGAGGCTTGTCGCTCGGGCCGTTTGACGGTGCTGGCGGTCTATGCGGATGCGGAGCAGGAGGTGTGGGAGAAGTGCAAGGGGGAGATTCCTGCCCTTTGGATGGATGCCTATGACCCCGACCGGGTGGTGCTCGACCGTGAACTGTATGACTTGACGGCGATGCCGACGCTTTATCTCTTGGATGCGCAGAAGCGGGTGGTGCTGAAGGATGCACCGTTTGATCAGGTGGAACTGTATCTGCAGCA
>CAYSOW010000147.1:0-1495 GCA_964432715.1 uncultured Bacteroides sp. | reverse complement strand
CGCGAAGTAGGGCGGGAACGTTATCTTTGCGACCAAACTAATTGCTAATTTTATGAAGAAAATCACCTTTTGGATGATGTGCTTGTGTCTCTGGATGGCGCTGCCGCTGCAGGGTCGTGCCACGGATTATAGCACTTACTATCAGAATTTGCCGGTGGAACTGGCTCAGCCGGAGTTGCCTCAGATTCCGGAGTACACTGTGAATATTACTGATTTCGGTGGTCAGGGCGATGGCTTGTCGCTGAACACGGAGGCTTTCGCCAAGGCTATTGCGGCGCTTTCGGCTAAGGGCGGCGGACACTTGGTGGTACCTGCGGGTATCTGGCTGACGGGCCCTATCACGCTGAAAAGTCATATCGACCTGCATCTGGAGCGCAATGCGTTGTTGCTCTTCTCGCCGGATAAATCGCTTTATGTGGATAATGCCAACAGAACGTCGGGACGTTGCTACCCGGGTCTTTCTGCTACACGCGCTACGGATATCAGTATCACGGGCGAGGGTATCATTGATGGTAACGGTGCTGCTTGGCGTCCGGTGAAGCGCGAGAAGGTGAGTGATGTGGAGTGGAAGGTGTTCAATGAGGCGGGCGGCGTCTTGAAGCAGGGAGGTAAGTTGCTTTATCCCTGGGAGATGAAGTCGGGCTATGCGGACATTGCGGGTACGCCGGAGAAGCAGGAGGCGAAGCGTAATGATTTGTTCCGTATCAACCACTGTGAGCGGGTGTTGCTGCAGGGGGTGACGTTCCAGAATGCGCCGAAGTTTCATGTGCATCCGCTCAACTGTCGCAGTATCGTGATGGATGGCATTACGGTGCGTTGCCCTTGGAATGCGCAGAATGGTGATGCTATCGACTTGAGCGATTGTCACCGGGCTTTGATTGTGCGTTGCACGGTGGATGCGGGCGACGATGGTCTTTGTATGAAGAGTGGTCGGGCGAACGAGAAGGCGTTGGTGAATGGTTGTGAGGATATCTTGATTGAGGATAACACGGTGTTTCATGCGCATGGCGGTTTCGTGATTGGTAGCGAGAGTGTCAGTGGATTGAAGCGCTTGGTGGTGCGCAACTGTCGTTTCTCGGGCACGGACACGGGCTTGCGTTTCAAGAGTGGCATCGGTCGCGGCGGTCAGACGGAGGATATTTACATCAGTGATATTGTGATGAATGACATCAAGGATGAGGCGATTATCTTCCAGTGCACTTATGTGGATCGTCCTGCCGGTTCTGAGGGTAAGGTGGCTGCGGCTCCGAAGCAACTGACGGAGGTGCCTGAGTTTAAGGATATTCACATCAGTAACGTGACTTGTGTGGGTGCGAAGGTGGCTATCTCGGCTGCGGGCATCGAGGGTCAGCAGTGTGTGCATGATATTGAGATCAGCAACTCTACTTTTGTCTTCCGCAAGGAGGCTGCGAAGGTGGATGAGGCTACGGCGCAGGTGAAGTTGACGAATGTGCAACTGGTGCGTTACAAAGCCGGCTCTTGGCCGAAATAACTC
>CAYSOW010000146.1:0-3279 GCA_964432715.1 uncultured Bacteroides sp. | reverse complement strand
CCCACACCGGGTCCACCAGCGCCGGGGCATCCACGTCATAGCTGAACGAACTGTATCCGAAGCGCAGACCGCCGTAGACATAGTTGGGGCTCTGCTTCTTATGCATGAAGTTGTAGTTGACTCCCACGCGGAAGTAGGGCGCCGCCACCTTATAGTGAATACTGTTGTCGTCGTCCGTCTCGTCGGTGGAGCCGTAGCCCACCTCCACCACGGGGAAGTACTTGTTCTTCAGGTTGAACTCCGCCGACACCTCATAGCTGTCGAAGTCGTTGCCGAACACGCGGCCCACCACCCCGAACAAGTCGGTCGAGAGCGAAACGCCCTGAAAGAAATGATTCTTCTTCGCCTTCTCCTGCGTAGCCTGGGTCGCTTGCGTCGCCTGCTTCGGTTGTTCCTCCTGAGCCGCCAGCGGAGTGCTCAGCAACAGCCAACTACTCAGTAGTAGTAAAATATAGCTTGATATTCTCTTTCGTTTCATAATCTACATTCGGATTTACAATGCTTACTGAATCAATGGCGTTGTGGGTGCTGCTCACCGCCTCAATGGTGTGATACATGCCGGTGCCGCAATCCATGGAGAGGAAGTGGGGGATGTTGGCATGTGTCACGAAGATGGAGTCAATCATTCGCTCGGTGTAGTGAACGATGAAGGTGTCCTTCTCGTGGGTGTACGACAGGGGCAACTGGAACTGCGAGGGGGCCGATTCTTGATTAATCAGCACGCTGTCGGTGCCTGCTGCCGTGACGGAGATGGTGCCGGTCATGGAGACCGTCTTGCCGTTCTGGTTGTAAAACTGGAAGCAGGTGTAGGATGTGTTGCTCAGCGTGCATTCACTGTCCGAGCAACCGCCCAGCAACAGTGCGCCCACCAAGGCACCCCCGACCAGCCATTTATTTCGTTGAACTCTTTTCATACGCGTATGGATGTGTTCGTTTAAATCATTTTTTCTACCTTATAATTATTGCGTTCCGGTGCGTTGCGCGTCACCAGTTCGCCGATGAATCCCGCCAGGAAGAGCTGTGTGCCCAGAATCATCATCGTCAGTGCGATGTAGAAGTAGGGCGAGTCGGTCACCAGCGTGTAATACATCCCGTGGTTCATGGCGTAGAGCTTGCCGACGCCCACCACGATGATGGAGATGAATCCCAGGATGAACATCAGCGACCCGAGGAAGCCGAAGACATGCATGGGCTTGGCGCCGAACTTCGAGAGAAACCACAGCGAGATCAGATCAAGATAACCATTGAAGAAACGGTTGAGGCCGCCAAACTTGGTGCTGCCAAACTTGCGCGCCTGGTGGTGAACCACCTTCTCGCCAATCTTGCTGAATCCGGCATTCTTTGCCAGATAAGGGATGTAGCGATGCATCTCGCCATACACCTCAATATTCTTTATCACCTCCTTGCGATACGCCTTCAGTCCGCAGTTAAAGTCGTGCAGGTTGTGAATGCCCGACACCGCTCTGGCCGTCGCGTTGAAGAGTTTGGTAGGAATCGTCTTCGACAGCGGATCATATCTCTTCTGCTTCCATCCGGATACCAGGTCGTACCCCTCCTCCGTAATCATGCGGTAGAGCTCGGGAATCTCGTCGGGACTATCTTGCAAATCGGCATCCATGGTAATCACCACCTCTCCCTCCGCGCGTTCAAAACCGCAGTAGAGTGCGGGCGACTTGCCATAGTTGCGGCGGAACTTGATGCCCTTCACGTGCTCCCCGTCGTTCGCCTTCAGTCCCTCGATGACCTTCCATGACGCATCGGTGCTACCGTCGTTCACAAAAATAATTTCATAAGAGAAGCCGTGCTCCTGCATGACTTTTCGTATCCAAGCGTAGAGTTCGGGAATCGACTCCGCTTCGTTGTATAAAGGAATCACTACGGATATATCCATCTTTCTATTGAGTCAGTGTACCTTGCGGTACGGTTACTATTCATTGGTTACCTGGTTCGCCTCTTCGCCGCCGTTCTCATCGGTCGGCATAGGTGGCGGCACTACGCGATTTCTCTTCAGTATCAAGCCATACAGCACCGAGAAAATCAGTCCGTAGAAGAGCGTCTGCACCAGTATCTGCATCGCCAGTTCGATGGGTCGCATCTCGTTGACGAGTGCCAAAGTCTCCTTCAGCGTTTTCACCAGCTCCTCCGTGCCCTGCATCTGTTCCACCGTCTCCACGCTCTTCATATAGTAGTTGTAAATCATCCCCTGGTCGATGTACTGAAAGTAGATGAAGTGAGCCACAGCCGCCAGCAGTGCACCGTAGAAGAACATCTGAAAACTAAAGAAGAACACGTGCTTAAAGGAGAACCGCTCCGGCCAGTGATGGTTGCGGAAATGGCGCACGCATTGATACCCCGCAATCGGCGTAGCGAGGGTAAGAATCACGAACGGCAGTTGCAGCAGCGGCACCTGCAGTCCGATAGGGAAGAGACAGAAATCCACAATCCAATAGATGCCCATGATGGCGCCATATTGCATTGCGAAAGCCCTCAGTTTGATATAATTGTTATTCATCTTTTCAAAATAGTCAGTGATATAAGTTGCAAAAATAGCATAATTTCACGGAAGTAGCATCTTTCATCTGTTGAATTTGTCTAAAACGCCCAAATTTCTCCCCTTCAGGGCGCCGCTGTACGAAAAAGTTTACAAAAATATCGCTTGCTAAATGCCTGAAAACGAATAGCGTTTGCAATTTGTCCTGAAAAAAGGGAAAGAGAACGCTTGCAGAATCAGAGAAAATGTCTACCTTTGCATCCGGGTAAGTCCTATACGGCCAGCTCCTGATGAATCCTCCAGGGCTTGACCGCAGCAAAGGTAGTCGGTTGTAGCGGCGCGATGTAGTAAGCTTACCCACTTGCCTCTTTAGCTCAGTTGGCCAGAGCACGTGATTTGTAATCTCGGGGTCGTTGGTTCGAATCCGACAAGAGGCTCCTTTGGTTTTAAGGTTGTTCGTTCCCGCGAGTCTATTCGTAGATTTCGCGGGAATTCTTTTTATCCCCCTCTCGCTCGCGTTCCCTGCGTTTAACCCCCTTGGAGAACTAAATTTATAAGGATGAATCACCCCATTTACACCGAAAAACTCCTCGAAACTACCCCATCTTTGGACAAAATCATTCCATAGTTTTGAAAAATCACTGCATAGTTCTGGAAAAACATTCCATAGTTTGGTCACATTCGTCCTTATGTTTTTCAAAATCATAAGGACGAGTTGCTTCATTCATTAGGACAAGTTGACCGACTCGTGCGGTCGAGTATGGAAGTAACAAATCCGAACAGAAATG
>CAYSOW010000145.1:0-3388 GCA_964432715.1 uncultured Bacteroides sp. | reverse complement strand
AAGTCCAATAATCTGCCCATCGTTTTCTTCGTAGGTAGACATGTGGCACACAAGGGAATCTTGGATTTAATTGAAGCTGAAAAATTGATTCAAAATGACTGCGTGATATATATAGCTGGTAGTGGGCCGATTACAGATGAGGTAAAAAAAGAATGTTCTTCAAAAAGAATAATCTTTTTAGGAAGATTGACGGATGAAGAGAAGAAGTATTATTATCATGCAGCGGATATTTTTGCTTTCCCCTCGTATACTAAGGCTGAGGGATTTGGGCTGACGTTATGCGAGGCTATGTACTGCAAGGCTGTGCCTGTAACTTATACCATTGAGGGCTCGGGTGTGAACTGGGTGTCTTTGAATAACGAAACAGGTTTAGAAGTCCCTAATCGTGATGTGGCAGCTTATGCAAAAGCAGTAGACAGATTGATTGAGGATCGTGATTTGCGACTTCGAATGGCTGAACAGGGACATCGACGTGTTATTGAAAACTTCATCGTAAAAGAAGAGGTCGCTCTCCTGAAAAAACAATATAAAAAGTTGCTTAAATGAACTATATCATTACTGGCGGTACCGGCTTCATCGGTACGCATCTAACGAATTTAATCAAAGAGCAATATCCGGAGGCTAAGGTTTGGAATTTGGATATTGTGGATCCGGCCAAACTGGAGGGAATGAGTGAAAAGGAGCTGCAGGAGTATACTACCATCAAGGGTTGGAAATCTCCTGTGCGCGAGGGCGAAAAGCGTAAGAGCACTTTCGTGTATTGTGATGTGCGCAAGCCTATTGCTGATTTGCCGTTTACTCCGACTTCCGAGGATATCATCTTTAACTTTGCCGCGGTGCATCGTACTCCCGGTCATCCCGACCAGGCTTACTTCGAAACGAATATTCGGGGCGCGGAGAATGTGTGTGCTTTCGCTGAGAAGCATGGCATCACGAAGATGGTGTTCACTTCTTCCATCGCTCCTTATGGCGCGGCGGAACAACTGAAAGAGGAGACGACGTTGCCTACACCGAATACTCCTTATGGCATTTCGAAGTTGGTGGCTGAGAAGATTCATCAGACTTGGCAGGCGGCTGGAGCGGGACGGCAGTTGACGATTGTGCGTCCGGGCGTGGTGTTCGGTAAGGGCGAGAATGGTAATTTCACTCGTCTTTATTGGGGCATCAAGAAGCATACGTTTGCTTATCCGGGGCGTAAGGATACCATCAAGGCATGTATCTATGTGAAGGAACTGGTGCGCTTTATGCTCTATCGCTTGGAACATCACGATCATGGCATGGAGATTTTCAACTGCTGTTACGAACCTGCTTATACGATTGAGCATATCGTGAATGTGATGAAGCAGGTGACGGGATTGACGCAGTTTGTGCCTTACGTGCCGAATGCGTTGATTATGCCTGCGGCTGTGGTGGCCAAGTGCCTGGGCAGTCCGATGGGAATTTGTCCGGCTCGCGTGAAGAAGTTGCAAATCTCTACGAACATTTGTGGCAAGAAGTTGGCTGCATCGGGCTATACCTTTAAATATTCTTTTGAGGAAGCGGTGGCGGACTGGTTCGCCGACAATGACAAAAAGTGGCTGAAATGAAAAGACTCATCGGTTTGCTTGTGCTCTGCTGGTTGGGCGTGACCGGCCTTAAAGCGCAGTTTACGTATGGAACAACGGGACTTCTGAATACGCCTACGGCGGATATGCAGAAGGATAAGACCTTTATGTTTGGTGGGGGATATCTGGATACACATACCAGCTCGGCCCGTTGGTTCTATGACACGTGGAACTATTACATCAATATCACCATCTTCCCTTGGCTGGAGGTGAATTACAACATGGAATTGCACAAGGCGGTTCCGAACGACCGTGGTAATACTATCTTTTGGGTTCCTCGTACGTATGGGAAATTTGCCAACCAGGACCGTCAATTCAGCGTAAGATTACGCGTGTGGAAAGAAGGGTGGTGGAAGGCGTGGACGCCGCAGATTGTGATAGGTTCGGACGATGTGAGCAGTAACTCGTGGGGTGATACAAGCAGACGCTTTGAGGTGGCTGATAATTCTTCAAATGGCTTTAATAATCGATATTACATTGCCGCTACTAAGCATTTCGCCTTTAAGGGCGCAGGTAATTTAGGGGCGCATCTCTCTTACCTATATAATAAGCGCTCGGATTATCCGTTGAACGGAGTGGCAGTGGGCGTGAATTTCCGTCTCGGTCTGCCTGAAGAGAAATGCGGATTCAACAAATTCCTGAATGGCTTCAACTTTATGGCTGAGGCTTATCCTGCCGATGGTCGTGGTACTTATTGGGACGATGAGGGGCATACGCGTGAGCATTATGACCGCGGTGTGGCGGTAGGCAAGTATGATATCAATATCGGTGCTTCGTATTCCATTTGGAAGGATCATATCAATCTAATCGGTGAGTTGTATGGCTGTCAGGATTTCTCGGGCGGCGTGCAATTCAAAGTTAATCTCTGATTAAAAAACAAATGAACGTAATCAAAACAGCAATAGAGGGCGTGGTGATTATCGAGCCGCGCATCTTCAAGGATGAGAGAGGGTATTTCTTCGAGTCGTTCTCGCAGCGCGAGTTTGACGAGAAGGTGGGGCCTGTGCAGTTTGTGCAGGATAATGAGAGCATGTCGAGCTACGGCGTGATGCGCGGGCTGCACTTCCAGCGGCCGCCGTTCACCCAGAGCAAACTGGTGAGGTGTGTGAAGGGGGCCGTGCTGGACGTGGCCGTGGATATCCGCAAGGGCTCGCCCACGTATGGGCAGCATGTGGCGGTGGAACTGACGGAGGAGAATCATCGCCAGTTCTTCATCCCGAAGGGGTTCGCGCATGGCTTTGCCGTGCTCAGCGAGACGGCGGTGTTTCAGTATAAGTGCGATAACTTCTATCATCCCGAGGCGGACGGGGGCATCAGCATCCTGGATGATTCGCTGGGCATCGACTGGCGGATTCCTACGGAGAGGGCTATCCTCAGCGAGAAGGATACGCGCCATCCGCTGCTGGCCGAGTTTGATTCGCCTTTCACGATATAATGGCCCGGTGTGGCTGTGGGCTGAGGCCCGGTGTGTCGGTTTTTTCTCCGACACGCCGGGCCTCAGCGGCGTTTGTGGGGGAGGGGAGGGCGGTTACTTTTCAAGGTTAATCACGCCTACTGCGGAAGGAGGGGGCTTCGCGCTTACAGCGCACGAACCTCCTCAATCGTCAGGCCCAGTGACTTGGCGATGAGGGCTTCATCCACGCCATTCTCCTTTAGGGCTTTGGCGTTTTGGGTACGCTCTTCTGCACGTCCTTCCGCAAGCCCCTCTGCACGTCCCTCCGCACGTCCCTCCAACTTGGAGGCATCCAACGCATCATTCTGCACCATGACGGCGGAGATATGAC
>CAYSOW010000144.1:0-3434 GCA_964432715.1 uncultured Bacteroides sp. | reverse complement strand
CCGGCGATGTTGGCGCCCTTCACGTAGTTGATGTATCCGTCGGGCTGTGTGCCGTACTTCACGCACTGCTCGTGGATGCCGGACATGATGGCATGCAACTTCTGGTCGACCTCCTCGGCTGTCCAGCTCATGTGCATCGCGTTCTGGCTCATCTCCAAGCCTGAAGTACCTACACCACCGGCATTGACTGCCTTGCCCGGTGCGTACATCACCTTGTTCTCAATGAAGGTGTCGATGGCTTCCGGTGTACATCCCATGTTGGAAATCTCGCCCACGCAAGTCACGCCGTTGGCAATCAATGTCTTCGCATCGTCGCCGTTCAGCTCGTTCTGGGTAGCGCAAGGCAAAGCGATGTCCACCTTCACCTCCCAAGGACGACGGCCGGCTACGAAGGTTGAGCCGGGGAACTCATCGGCATACGGAGCCACAATATCGTTGCCGGATGCACGGAGCTCCAGCATATAGTCTATCTTCTCACCACTGATGCCGTTCGGGTCGTAGATGTAGCCGTCGGGACCGGAGATGGTGACTACCTTCGCACCCAGCTGAGTGGCTTTCAGGGCAGCACCCCACGCTACGTTACCGAAACCGGAGACAGCTACGGTCTTGCCCTGGATGTCGATGCCTTTGGTCTTCAACATCTGGTTGACAAAGTAGAGGCCGCCGAAGCCGGTTGCCTCGGGACGAACCAATGATCCGCCGAACTCCAGACCCTTGCCGGTGAAGGTACCGGTGAACTCGCGCGTCAGCTTCTTATACATACCGAACATATAGCCCACTTCGCGACCACCTACGCCGATATCGCCGGCGGGTACGTCCATGTCGGGACCCAGATGGCGCCACAACTCCAGGATGAAGGCTTGGCAGAAACGCATGATTTCGCCGTCGCTCTTGCCTCTCGGTGAGAAGTCGGAACCACCTTTACCGCCACCCATCGGAAGGGTAGTCAAGGCGTTTTTGAAGGTTTGCTCAAAACCTAAGAATTTCAAAATGGAAAGATTTACGGAAGCGTGGAAACGGATACCGCCTTTGTAGGGGCCAATGGCGTTGTTGAACTGCACGCGGTAGCCCAGATTGACTTGTACCTTGCCTTTATCGTCCACCCAGGGCACCTTGAAAGTGAAGATGCGGTCGGGCTCCACGAGGCGCTCAATCAAACTGGCTTTTTCGAACTCGGGATGTTGATTGTAAACATCCTCGATGGAAATCAACACTTCTTTCACGGCTTGGAGGTACTCCAACTCGCCGGGATGTTTTGCCTCCAAAGAGGCCATGATACTTTCAATATTCATTTTGTAGACGTTTTTAAGGTTATTTACTTTTTGTAAATCATTGTACCTGCAAATATAGGGTTTTCTATACAACCTCCAAACAAAAATTAGATTATTTTTCGTGTAAATGTGATAAAATGATAGTTTTCGGGTGTGTAACTTACACTCATTCAGAGTCCTGAATGTAAAAAACATTACTAAGGTTTAAAGAGGGTAAAAGGCGGACGGGTGGGGCGGAGCGCAATTTTTTTAGCGAACGATTGTTGCTTATTACGATATTTATCACGAATTTTGTAACATCCTTAAAAGATAATAATGAAAATGTCATGCTGAGCAAATTTAAAATGAATCAATTCTATTTCAAGGATACTTCTTTTGTAGACTTGATGACGAAGCGCATCTTCAATGTGCTGCTGGTGGCCAACCCTTATGATGCCTTTATGCTGGAGGATGACGGGCGTGTGGACGAGAAGATTTTCAATGAATATATGAATCTGAGTCTGCGCTATCCGCCGCGTTTTACGCAGGTGTCTACCAAGGAGGAGGCGTGGCAGAAGTTGTCGATTATGACTTTCGACTTCGTGATTTGTATGCCGGGTAGTGATAATAATGATGCGTTCGACATCGCCCGCAGCATCAAGGAGCGCTATAACGATATTCCCCTGGTGATTTTGACGCCTTTCTCGCACGGTATTACGAAGCGTATGCAGAATGAGGACTTGAGTATCTTTGAGTATGTGTTCTGCTGGCTGGGTAACACGGACTTGCTGCTTTCTATCATTAAGCTGATTGAGGATAAGATGAATCTGGAGCATGATGTGAAGGAGGTGGGGGTGCAGATGATTCTCTTGGTGGAGGATTCTATCCGTTTCTACTCGTCGATTTTGCCGAACCTGTATAAGTTTGTGCTGAAGCAGAGTCAGGAGTTTGCTACGGAGGCGCTGAATGCGCATCAGAGTACGTTGCGTATGCGTGGGCGTCCTAAGATTGTGCTGGCGCGCTCGTATGAGGAGGCGATGGCGCTCTACACGAAGTATAGTGATAATGTGCTGGGTGTGATTTCGGATGCGGCGTTCCCTTGTGGGGGAAAGGTGGATCCGGAGGCGGGCGGTCGATTGCTGGAGGAGATTCGCCGGAATGATCCTTACGTGCCGTTGATTCTGCAGTCGTCGGAGGCTTCGAATGCGCAGACGGCGGATCGCTGCGGGGCTTGTTTCATTGATAAGAACTCGAAGAAGATGAACATCGACTTGCGTGAGGCGGTGTCGTCTAACTTTGGTTTCGGTGATTTTGTGTTCCGTAATCCGGAGAATATGGAGGAGATTGCGCGCGTACATAATCTAAAGGAGTTGCAGAATATTATCTTTACGGTGCCGCGGGAGGCGCTGCTTTATCATATCAGTCGCAACCATGTGTCGCGCTGGCTTTACTCGCGGGCGATGTTCCCGGTGGCCAACTTCCTGAAGCAGATCACTTGGGAGTCGTTGCAGGATGTGGATGCGCACCGGCAGATTATCTTTGACGCGATTGTGAAGTATCGGCGGATGAAGAACCGGGGTATCGTGGCGGAGTTCTTGCGCGACCGGTTCGACTCGTACTCTAACTTTGCCCGCATCGGTGAGGGCTCGCTGGGTGGTAAGGGCCGTGGCTTGGCGTTCATTGACAACTTGGTGAAGCAGCATAGTGAGTTTGAGGATTTCGACAATGCGCAGGTGTGCATCCCGAAGACGGTGGTGCTCTGTACGGATATCTTCGATGAGTTTATGGATACGAATAATCTGTATCAGGTGGCGCTGAGTGACTTGCCGGACGATGTGATTCTGAAGCATTTCTTGCATGCGAAGTTGCCCGACCGCTTGGTGGAGGATTTCTTTGCTTTCTTTGACGTGGTGAAGGCGCCGATTGCCATCCGTTCGTCGAGCTTGCTGGAGGATTCGCACTATCAGCCGTTTGCGGGTATCTATTCCACTTATATGATTCCTTATCTGGAGGATAAGTATGAGATGCTGCGGATGTTGTGTGACGCTATCAAGGGGGTCTACGCGTCGGTCTATTATCGCGATAGTAAGGCGTATATGCAGGCTACGAGTAACGTGATCGACCAGGAGAAGATGGCGGTGATTCTGCAGGAGGTGGTGGGTACGCAGCGGGGCGACCATTACT
>CAYSOW010000143.1:0-3461 GCA_964432715.1 uncultured Bacteroides sp. | reverse complement strand
TTATTCAGACATATTCTTGATATAAGGCAGATCCACCAGCTCCTTGAAGCCGTAGAACTGCTCCGCATTCTTGCCCAGGAAGAGTTGCTTCTCCTCCTCGGTCAGCTCCTTGCTCTTGCAGATAAAGTCGTACGACATGCGGTACGTGATGGCCGTGATGGTACGCGGATAATCAGAACCCCACATCAACTTCTCCATACCCACCAGGTCGGCCGCCTCCTTAATGGCCTTCACCGCCCCGTTGAAAGGATAGAACTCATCATTGAAGAGCCACGTGATGCCGCCCGACTCGATGCGCACGTGCGGATGACGAGCCAACTTCACCTGCTCCGTCCACTGCGGACGCGTCACCATGGCGAAGTGACCGATGGCAATGCGCAACGACGGACACTCCTGAATGACCTCCTCCAGCTCGCCCACCTGCGTGGCACCGTCGGCCATATCAATAGAGAGCAACACGTCATGCTGCTCCATCAGTTTGAACATCTCCATCATCTCCGGACTGTTCAGATAGACCCGACCCTCCGGCAGCAACAAGCGCTGTGCCGGAATCTTAATCGCCTGAAAGCCCTGCGCAATCAACTCCTTCGCCTGCGCCAAGAAGCCCGGTTTGCGAAACTCACACATACCGCACACAAAGAAACGGTTCGGATAGCGCTCTTTCACCTCCTTCAGATAATCATTCTGAATACCGTCGATAAACTCCTGCGTCACCACCGCAGCAGAAACCTGCGCATAGTTCATGTTCGCCAGGAACACCTCCGCACTGTTTCGTCCGTCAATCATGAAAGGCGGCACCATCTGGCGCACCTCCCCCATAAAGTCCGACAAGCCGTCATGCAGTGTCTTGATGGGCAGACCGTCCACCACCGTATCCTGCTTCAGCCACAAATGCGAGTGCGCATCAATAATATGAAAATCCATCGTCTGAAATCTTTAATCCTTAAGAGTTAGCCCAGCTCACACGCTTCTGGTCGCCGATAATCTCCTGCACCTCTTTCACCAAGTCCCAGTCAATCGGAGCCTCAGCATACTCAATGTTCTTAATCACATTGTCCGGATTGGCCGAGCTAAAGAGCGTCGTAGCAATACGCGGGTTGCTCACAGAGAACTGAATAGCCAGTTTCTCAATGGGATACCCCTTCGACTCACAGTAAGCCGCAGCCTTCTCACACACCTCCACCAAAGGTTTGGGAGCCGGGTGCCAAGCAGGCACGCCACGCTTCGAGAGCAGGCCCATAGAGAGCGGAGACGCATTGATCACGCCAATTCCCTTCGACTCAAAGAGATCCAGATAATCCAGCAACTTATCATCGTTCAGACAGTGGTGGCAGAAGTTCAGGATGCTCTCCACCGTACCTTCCGGCACACGGTCCACCACATACTGAATGTTCTCCAGCTGCAAGTCCGTGATACCCACATGCTTCACCACGCCCTCATCACGCAACTCACACAATGCCGGCAACGTCTCGTTCACAATCATATCCAGACTGAAGAAACGATCGGCGAACTCAATGTCATGCACATTAATCAAGTCGATGTAATCCACGTGCAGACGCTCCATACTCTCATACACACTCTCCTTCACCCGTTTAGCCGAGTAGTCCCAAGTGTTCACGCCATCCTTACCATAGCGGCCCACCTTCGTAGAGAGATAATACTTCTTTCTGTCAATCTGCGGCAGCGCCTTACCCAGCACCGTCTCAGCCTTATAGTGGCCATAATACGGAGAAACATCAATAAAGTTCATACCGCGCTCCACAGCCGTATACACAGCCTGCAAAGCCTGTCCCTCGTTGATATCACGAAAGACACCACCCAATGAAGAAGCGCCAAAGCTCAGATTGGACACCTTCATGCCGGTCTTACCGATTTCATTGTATTGCATATGCTATATCTTTTAAATTCTATATTCTTCTTATTCCTTCATATATTAGAGGACGCGCTCCTTATATATTAGAGGACGCGCAAAAATAGTGAATTTTCTTGTGCAAACCTTCGATTCTTCCTTTTTATTCGGAAAAACTATTCCAGCGGCAACAAATCCTCATCCGAAGCCTCCAGCAACTTCTCCGGAATCTCCCGCTTCGGACTCAGTCCCAGCGATTTCATCTTCAGCAAGCTGCGCACAATGTTGCCGTTACCTTTCGAGAGCGTACCCAGTGCCGTGTCATACTGCTTCCGAGCATCCTCCAGCTTATCGCCCATCTTCTCAAACGTCGCCGCAAAGGTGACAAACTTCTCATACAGCCGATTGCCCTGACGGATAATCTCCTCCACATTCTTACTCTGCTTCTCGCTCTGCCACAAGTTGTAAGCCAGCTGCAAAGCCATCATCAGGTTCGACGGACTAATCACGATGATGCCGCGCTTATATGCATAGTTCAGCAACTCCTTGTCATGCTCCACCGCCGCGATGTACGACCCCTCGTTCGGCACAAACATCAGCACATAGCCGATGGAATTCTTCACCACCTTCGAGTAATCCTTCTCCGCCAACTCCTGCACATGCGCGCGCACCGAGTTCAGATGAGCCGTCAGCGCCTCCTTGCGCTCCGCCTCATCCACCGCATTGATATAATTCACATACGCCGTCAGCGACACCTTCGAGTCGATAATCACGCAACGCTCCTCCGGGAAACGCACAATCACGTCCGGGCGCACATTCCTGCCCTCCTCCGTCACGCAATTCTCCTGCACGAAATACTCCTCATCGCGACGCAGGCCCGACTCCTCCAGCATACGTTCCAGAATCATCTCGCCCCAGTCGCCCTGCACCTTCGGGTTCGCCTTCAGCGCCTTCGTCAGGTTCACCGCATCGTTACCAATCTTCTCCGTCTGATTCATCAAGCCCTTGATGGCCGTCTCAATCGACTCCTTATATTGTGCGCCGGAGACACGAGAATCCGTCACCGACTTGTTCAACTGTTCCAGATTCAGTTTCAAGGGAGAGAGAATCGCCCCCAGTTGCTCCTGGTTCGTCTCCTTCAGCGCCGCCGACTTGTTCTCCAGAATCTGGTTTGCCACATTCTGAAACTCCTTCTTCATCTGCTCCGTGCGCACCTGCATCTCCTCCTCCGAGTGTTGATAGCGTTCATTCAGCTCCTTCAGTGCCTTACGTTCCGCCTCAAACCCCGTTTTCAGTGACTCCAGTTGTGCCGCCCACTTCTCGCGTTCCGAAGCCAGCAAGTTCCGGTGGTTCGCCTCCAGCAGTTCCGTCTCCTTCGCCTGCTGCACCTTCGTCGCCTCCAGTTGCGCCTTCGCCGTCTCCAGCTGCACCTTCACGCCCTCACCTTCTGCACGTAATGTCTCCAGTTGCGCGCGCAGCGTCTCCAGCTGTCCCTCCGTTTGAGCCAGCAGTTCCTCACGTTCCTTCTTCTCCCCTCTTTTTCCAAAAAGATAACCCACGGCACATCCCAACAGAATGGCCATGATAAATGATACAATCAGCATATATTATT
>CAYSOW010000142.1:2223-3587 GCA_964432715.1 uncultured Bacteroides sp. | reverse complement strand
AATCTTACTTTCGAACCGAATAGTCACATGGCTACTCCCGAGAACTATAAACTGGGCCCGGGTGATGAGGTGATTATTGATGTTTGGGGTGCAGCGGAGAATACCATTCGTCAGACAATCTCTGCGGAAGGTAATATCACGGTGAGCACGCTCGGACCGGTCTACCTGAACGGTATGACGGTGAAGGAAGCTAACAGCTACTTGCAGCGTGAGTTCTCAAAGATTTATGCCGGTGTGTCCGGTAATGCGTCACAGGTGAAGTTGACTTTGGGACAGATACGTACTATTCAAGTAAATATCATGGGCGAGGTAGCTGTGCCGGGTACCTATCGTCTCTCTTCTTTTGCTTCTGTCTTCCATGCTCTCTATCGTGCCGGTGGAGTGAACAACATTGGTAGTTTGCGTAACATCCGTGTGATGCGTGGAGGTCGCAAGGTGGCGGAGGTCGATGTGTACGACTATATCCTGCACGGTAAATCAGTGGATGATTTCCGTTTGATGGAGAACGATATCATCTTGGTTCCTCCTTATGAGAGCTTGGTAGATATCTCGGGTAAAGTAAAACGCCCGATGTACTACGAGATGAAGAAGGATGAAACCCTCTATACTTTGTTGAAGTATGCCGGTGGTTTCACCGGTGATGCTTACACGAAGGGTGTTCGCTTGCTTCGTATGAGCAACGGTCGTGAGAAACAGTTCTTTAATGTGGATGAGAAGGACTTCGGTAGTTTCAAACTGGTCGATCAGGATGCGGTGGATGTCAGTGCAGTGCTCGATCGTTACGAGAATCGTGTAGAGATTCGCGGTGCGGTCTATCGCGATGGCTTGTACCAGATTAATGGTACGGTGAATACCGTGAAACAGTTGATTGAGAAAGCGGAGGGATTGCGTGGTGATGCTTTCCTGACTCGTGCACAGTTGCAGCGTGAGCGCGACGATTTGACGCTGGAGATGATTCCTATCGATTTGCAAGGAATGATGAACGGTACAACACCTGATATGCCTTTGCATCGTAACGATGTGCTCTATATCCCGAGTATTCATGATATTAGTTCCGAGGGAACCCTGACCATTCACGGTGAGGTGGCTCGTCCAGGTACTTTCCCCTTCGAGAAAAATATGACCATTGAGGACTTGGTGATGAAGGCAGGTGGTCTCTCTGAGTCGGCTTCTTCGGCTCGTGTGGACGTAACGCGTCGTATCAAAGATCCGAAAGGGGTGACGGTGAGCAGCACCATTGGTAAGACGTTTACTTTTGCCTTGAACGACGGTTATCTCATTGATGGTAGCGATTTTACTTTGGAACCGTACGATGAAGTCTATATCCGTCGTAGTCCGGCTTATCAGGCACAGCAGAATGTAGC
>CAYSOW010000142.1:0-2123 GCA_964432715.1 uncultured Bacteroides sp. | reverse complement strand
ACGATGAAGTCTATATCCGTCGTAGTCCGGCTTATCAGGCACAGCAGAATGTAGCAGTGGCAGGTGAAGTGCTCTTCGGTGGACGTTATGCTTTGACGCAGAAGAATGAGCGCTTGAGCGACTTGATCAAGAAGGCGGGCGGTGTAACGAACGACGCCTTTACGCATGGTGCTCGTTTGGTTCGTCACATGAATGAGGAGGAGTTGGCACGTCGTGGTGATGCGTTGCGTTTGGCGAATGGCTCGGTAGGTAAGGATTCAATCAGCACCGAACAACTCGACCTTTCTGAATATTATTCAGTGGGTATCGATTTGAAGAAAGCGTTGGCTAATCCGGGCTCTGATGACGACTTGGTGCTCCGTGAAGGGGATATGCTTTACGTGCCCGAGTTGGTGAACACGGTGAAGATTGATGGTGGTGTCATGTATCCGAATACGGTACTTTATAAGAAGGGTATGCCGAAGTCTTATTACATCAATCAGGCCGGTGGTTATGGCGCACGTGCCAAGAAGAATCGCGCCTATGTGGTCTATATGAATGGTACCGTTTCTCGCTTGAAAGGTCGCTCGGCCAGCAAGTTTGAACCGGGCTGTGAAATCATTGTTCCGGTGAAAGCGGAAAGAAAGACCAATTTGTCTGAGATTGTTGGTATGAGTTCTACGACGGCTTCTTTGGCAGCTGTTGTGGCTGCGATGGCCAGTCTGTTTAAATAATAAGGAGGAACGCAATGGAAGAATATAACGAGAATAATCCACAACCGACCGACGAGCAGGAGATTGACTTGCTGGAGTTGGCGCAGAAACTGTGGGCGGAGAAAAAACTGATTATCAAGGCGTGTTGCATTGCGGCGGTCATTGGTTTGGTCGTGGCTTTCAGTATCCCTAAAGTTTATATGACCACTGTAACCCTTGCTCCTGAGATGAACGGAAAAGGCTCTAATAGTGGCTTGAGCTCATTGGCTTCTTTGGCGGGCGTGAACATGAACTCCAACAATAGTTCTGATGCATTGACCGTCAACCTCTATCCGGACATTGTGAGCTCGGTGCCGTTCCTGACCGACTTGTTCGATGTGCGCGTGAGCAATCCGAAGAAGAACATTGATACGACACTCTATGACTATATGTTGAACGACCAGAAAGCTCCTTGGTGGAGCTCAATTCTGGGCGCGCCGTTCAAAATGATTGGATGGGTTGCTTCGCTTTTTGCTGAGGGTGGTGATGAGGAAGATCCTGCAAAGAACGTGGATACCTTCCAGTTGACATCGGAGCAGACCGCGGTGATGAATGCCATCGGGGGTGCGATAGATGTTTCCGTCGACACCAAAACCGGAGTCACCACTTTGAACGTAAGTATGCAAGACCCGGTTATCTCTGCCGCCATGACGGATACCGTGATGAATAAATTGAAAGATTACATCACCAACTACCGTACCATGAAGGCACGTCACGATTTGGCTTTCACCGAGAAACTCTTTGAAGAGTCGCGCGACAACTATTATAAAGCCCAGCAGCGCTATGCACGCTACACCGATAGCAACCAGAACATCATTCTGAGTAGCTACCGTACCGAGAGCGAGCGCTTGCAGAACGAGATGAACCTGGCGTATGGCGTCTATAACCAGGCCGCACAACAGTTGCAAGCTGCGAAAGCAAAAGTGATGGAAATTACCCCGGTCTATGCCGTCGTACAGCCCGCCACGGTGCCCCTTCGTCCCGAGAAACCGAAAAAGATGATCATCCTTGTCGGCTTCGTCTTCATGGCTTTCGTCGGAACCTCTGCCTGGATTCTCTTTGGTAGAAATGTTATAGACATGTTCAAGGGTAAAAAGGAAGTGGCAGATGAGGCCGAGGAAGCCTCTCAAGCAGAAGCATAACTTCAAAAAATGAAGTAATATTAAAATTTTCTCTCGAAAAGTTTGGTAGTGTCAAAAATAGTCTCTATCTTTGCATCGCTTTTCGAAAGAAAGGGCGTTTAGCTCAGCTGGTTCAGAGCATCTGCCTTACAAGCAGAGGGTCGGCGGTTCGAATCCGTCAACGCCCACCAACAAAAATCCTTCTTTCGAAAAAGTCTTCGGGCGTTTAGCTCAGCTGGTTCAGAGCATCTGCCTTACAAGCAGAGGGTCG
>CAYSOW010000141.1:0-3630 GCA_964432715.1 uncultured Bacteroides sp. | reverse complement strand
AGTTTCGAGCATAACTTTGAAATAAACTCCTTCATCTACGATCGCGCTTTGGCGTTGCGGATGAAGGAGATCTTCCTGCGCGATCAGCAAGAGGCACGCTTGCTCAACGAGAAGGAGTGGGCGCGACGTTCGCGCAAACAGCAGGTGAAAGAGTCTATTGTTCGTCTGCTTTCGCCGTTGCTCTAAAGAAAGAGAAGTTGACACTGCCGTAGGAGCGGTGCTCAATGAAGTGCGGATGTTGCTCGAAGTTATTCTTCTTGCCATGCTCCAGCACAAAGAGACCGTCGGACTTCAGCAACTGATGTTCGAAAATCACATCGGGGATGGTCTCCAACTCCTTCAACTCATAAGGCGGGTCAGCAAAGATAAAGTCGAACTGCTCGTTGCAGCGCGCCAGGTAACGGAATACATCACTGCGCACCGGCAAGCACTTGTCGGTCTTCACCTCCCTCATCACCTGCTGAATGAAGGCATAGTGTTGCGGGTCCTTCTCCAGAGAAACCACCTTGCTGCAGCCGCGCGACACCAGCTCAATGCTGATGCTGCCCGTACCGGCAAACAAGTCGAGGGCCGTAAGTCCCTCCTCAAAGTCCATGTAGTTGGCCAACACATTAAACAGATTCTCCTTGGCGAAGTCTGTCGTAGGACGCGCCTTGAAGGTGCGGGGAACGTCGAAACGTCTCCGCTTATAGATACCACTGATTACTCTCATAAGTGCAATTATAAGTCGGTTGAAAAAGTCGTTTGTAAGTCGAACGGCATCTCCTCCACGCGGGAATACTCCATTCGGTTGAATTCCGCAGAGGGATTGACGTGATAGACCTGCCGGATGAATTTCTGCAACTCGTGCGCCAGCAGTTTGCGTACGTGGGTGAGACCGACCAGATGCAACTCATCACGCTGCTGGTCGAGCTCCAAAGTCTTCCAGATATAGAGCAGATAGTAGAGATAGTCGGTGGGCTGCTTACAGGGAAAACTGTTCAGCAACAGCAACTTCCCGTGCTCCAGACCGACCACCGTCAGCTGCCCCTCCTGCAGATAGGCATAAAGTTTCTTGCAGTTGCCCAGAAAACTCTTCCCGGCGAAGTACTCCGTCAGGGGAGCCACCGAAGCATAAAACTTTGCTTCCGGAAATCTATCCAGCAACAGTTGGTGGACCGCCTTATGAAGGGAGAAAAGCATGACGACATGGGTGCGGGGAAGCTCGTTGAAGAGCACCGTGTGACCGGCCGTCAGGGGCTGCGTCTGGGTGTAGAGCATCTCCATCTTCTCCGTAGAGAAAAGTTCAAGAGGAACCGCTACGTAGCGTGCGTCGGCCACGTAGATCCGTATCTGCCTGAACTTCTGCTGAAAGAGGTCGTCATGCTGCAGCAACATCTCTTTCACGTTTGCCATCATCGAGAGGCCCCGATTGACCGCAAAGGGGAAGTAACGGAACGAAGGTTCCATGGAAGGGCAGTATACAGAAAAAGAAAATCCATCCGTACTAAGACGGATGGATAAGGTGTATTGCTCTGAATGATTCAGTAGAAATCTCTCAGCCATTACTCCCAGTTACCTGCGTTGTTGTTAGGAGTATCGATGTCACCCACTTTCAAACCGGCGAAACGGTCGAGTTTGTTGTAAGTGTCGATCAAAGCGTTCAACTCCTGAGCATTCAAGTCTTTCAAATAAACTGAATACGGAGTCTTAGCCTCGAACAGGTAGTACTTAGCACCGGATTTGGTACTGTCTTGTCTGATAGCCATCTCGAAAGTAGCACCGTTACCAAACGGAACGTATCTCAAAGAGTCGGCGCAGAAGCCTTTACCATAGATCGTATCTGCCATGGCAATCCATACAGTATCACGTCTAAAGTTCATCAAGCCTGCTTTCTCAACCTCTTTCCAGTCGTTGGTACGTTTTGCTTTAGAGATCAAAGCCATAGCTTTCTTCTCAGTCATACCGTCCTCCAACTGATCATCTGTCAAGGTACCCTCTTTTCTGATGAAAGGAAGTTTTGCCTCTTTGATGAAAGCAATCAAAGAATCGAAGTTGTCGGTGTAACGACCGTTGTGCAAACTACGATACTCGACCTGTGCTTTACGGATGTCAATCAAACGTGCAATGATCTGTTTCTCACGGGCATCTTTCTCGTTGTTGAACTGAATCGGAGTAACGATACTCTGATAGCAGATGTACACAAGAAGAACCACACAAGCTGCTAAAATGATATTAAATACAGTTTTCATGATATAAATACATTTTTTTAGTTTATATTCGTACCGCAAAAATAGTAAATAAATATAAATAGCGATTATTTGAAACCACTTTTTCTTACAGAAAAATGATAAATAATGATTTAAAGCGGCAAATTCGGGAAAATTTCCCCTTTGAACTCACTTCAGAGCAGGATTTACTCCTCGATTTGCTCTCCGATTTTCTTCTTTCCACCTCCTCGGATGAGGCTTTCATCTTGAGAGGTTATGCCGGCACGGGTAAGACCTCCCTGGTGGGGGCCTTGGTGAAAACTTTGGACCAACTGAAACAGAAGACGGTGCTGATGGCTCCGACGGGTCGCGCGGCGAAGGTCTTCTCACTCTATGCGGGTCACCCCGCCTACACCATCCACCGCCGCATCTATCGACAGAAGTCGTTCTCGGCGGAGATGGATAATTTCTCGCTGAACAACAATTTGCAGCAATACACCTTATTTATAGTAGACGAGTCGTCGATGATCTCCAACGAGGGGTTGTCGGGCAGTGCGTTCGGCACGGGTAAGTTGCTCGACGACCTGGTGCACTTTGTCTACGCCGGACAGGGGTGCAAGTTGCTCCTGCTGGGCGACACGGCGCAGCTTCCTCCGGTGGGGGAGACTGAGAGCCCTGCCTTGCTGACTCCCTGCCTGCAGGGGTACGGACTCCATGTGCGCGAGTTCGACTTGAAGCAGGTGGTGCGCCAAACCTCCGAGAGTGGTATTCTTTGGAACGCTACGGCGCTGCGACAGCTGATTGCGGAGGATGAACTCTATGCCTTCCCGAAGGTGAAGTTTCAGGGATTTGCCGATATCCGTCCCATCTCGGGCTACGACCTGATTGAGGCGCTGGAGGAGGCTTACCAACATTGCGGCATGGAGGAGACGATGGTGATCTGTCGTTCGAACAAGCGTGCGAATATTTATAACAATGGTATCCGCAACCGGATTCTGGAGCGGGAGGAGGAACTCTCAACGGGCGACTTGCTGATGGTGGCGAAGAATAACTACTTCTGGACGGAGGGGCAGAAGGAGGTGGATTTCATTGCCAACGGGGATATTGCGGTGGTGCGCAGGGTGCGTCATTCGCGCGAACTCTACGGCTTCCACTTTGCCGACGTTACGTTGCGCTTCCCGGATTACAATGATTATGAGTTGGAGGCGTCGGTGCTGCTCGATGCACTTCATACGGATGTGCCTTCGCTTCCGCGGGCCGATCAGGAACGGCTCTTCAATACCATCCTGGAGGATTATGCCGACATCCCGCTGAAGGGCGACCGGATGAAGAAGATGAAAAAGGATGCGCACTACAATGCGCTGCAGGTGAAGTATGCCTATGCCATCACTTGTCACAAGGCACAGGGCGGACAGTGGCAGCGGGTCTTCCTCGACCAGGG
>CAYSOW010000140.1:0-3813 GCA_964432715.1 uncultured Bacteroides sp. | reverse complement strand
GGGGAGAGCTCCCCTACTCTTCTTCTCCAATTGTCAAAATCTGCGAGGCGCTTGGTGTCGAAGTGTGAAATGCTCCCATACGCGTGTATTTATGTACAGAGGGAAGTAAACTTGGAAATATTGGAATCTCAGAGCTCGATTTTTAGGATAACTTATGTAAATACAGTGATTTAAGCCGTAAATTGGCCTTCACATTTGTGATTGAAATAGAAAAAGGACGCCTAAAATACAGAAAAACGCCCCTATCCCATCCTACAAGAGGATAAAATAGGGGCGCTCAACGCTTATACGATATTTTTAGAATAGACTCAGTGCAGAATCTTATATACCAATTCCTTCAGCAATTCGCCATCCGACAGGGAGGAGTTTCCCACCCCCTTCGACTTGGCGTCGCAGTAGCGAATCTCGCCGATAATCTGCATCACCTTCACTCCACTGTAGAGATGCATAGCCTGCAGGTATTCCCTGGCTTGCCAACTCGAGCGAAGGCCCAGCTGGGCTGCCACGCCCTGTTCCGACTTCTCCGGTGCGTAGTAGGCCAGCATCAAGTTGGAGTAGAAGTTGAAGAGCATGGCCAGCGTCACCTGTATAGGATTCGCTTTCGGATTCTCGGCGAAATACTGTACAATGCGGTTTGCCTTCAGTACATCCCGGGCCAGCAGGGCGCTCTTCAACTCAAAGTTGTTATAGTCCTTGCTGATGCCAATGTTGCGCTCAATCTGCTCGGGCGTGATACGTGTCTGGCCGGCAGGCAGTGTGATAATTAATTTTTCCAATTCACCTGCCATGCGCGAGAGGTCGGCACCCACAAATTCCGCCATCATCTCGGCAGCCTTCGGCTCAATCTCCACGCCCTTACGCTTCAGGTACGAAGCAATCCATCCCGGTAGCAAGCCGTCCTTCACCCTTTTTGATTCGAACAGCACCCCTACCTTTTCTATCTCCGCCGCCAGTTTTTTCCGTCGGTCCAGGGTGCCATGCTTGTGGCAAATCACCAGGATAGTTGACGGCTGCGGCTTCTGCAGATAGAAGGAGAGCTCTTCCATATTCTTTACAGTCTGAGCTTCTTTTATAATTACAACCTGATGCTCGGCCATCATGGGGTATCGCTTGGCGGCATTGATGATGGAGTGGATGTCCGTGTCCGCGCCATAGAGGATGGTTTGGTTGAACTCCTTCTCCGTCTCGGTCAGCACCGTGTCGGCAATGTAGTCCGCAATGCGGTCGATGTAGTACGCCTCGTCGCCCATCAGGTAATAGACGGGCTTGTAGCGGCGTTCTTTCAGGTCGCGGGCAATCTCTTCATACGTCACTTCTTTGGCCATAGCACGCGGAATTACCAGTCAAATTTCAGGTGTTTCACCGTCTTCTTCTCCTCGATAATCATGCGCAAGGCGGCGATGCCAATCTCCACGTGTTGGTCTACATACTGCTTCGTGACGAGGCTGTCGCTCTTGTCGGTCTTCACGCCTTCGGGAATCATCGGCTGATCGGACACGAGCAGCAGGGCACCGGTGGGAATGCGGTTGTAGAAGCCCACCGAGAAGAGGGTGGCCGTCTCCATATCCACGCACATGGCGCGTGTTTTCACCAGATACTTCTTGAAGTCCTCGTCGTGCTCCCAGATGCGTCGGTTGGTCGTGTAGCAAGTACCCGTCCAGTAGTCGCGTCCATAGTCGCGGATAGCGGACGACACGGCGCGCTGCAGCATGAAGGCCGGCAGCGCAGGCACCTCGGGCGGATAATAGTCGTTGCTGGTACCCTCGCCACGGATGGCGGCGATAGGCAGAATCAGGTCGCCGATACGGTTCTTCTTGTCGATGCCGCCACACTTGCCCAGGAAGAGGCATGCCTTGGGATGGATGGCGCCCAGCAGGTCCATGATGATGGCAGCGTTGGGACTACCCATACCGAAGTTGATGATGGTGATATTTTCGGCTGTGGCAGATATCATGTTGGCATCCCGTCCCAGGATAGGCACCTGAAACTTTTCCGCGAAGATTTCCACATATTTGGTGAAATTGGTGAGCAGGATATACTCTCCAAAGTCCTCCAGACTTCTTTTTGTGTAACGGGGAAGCCAGTTTGCTACAATTTCTTCTTTTGTTTTCATATTCTTTTGTATTTTTGTGGCGATAATTCGACCAGTGTTACATTTAATGCAAAAATACAAAATGTTATCGTTAAACCTACCATCTTTTGAGATGAAAATTCAAGAGCGCGACGGAAAACGTGCGATTTTCGACGTTCTGCGCCGGAAATATGTGGCTCTGACCCCCGAAGAATGGGTCAGACAGCACTTCATACACTTCCTGATAGAGCGGAAGGGCTACCCTACCGGATTGCTGGGAAACGAGGTGCAACTGCTGCTCAACGGCACCAAGAAGCGCTGCGATTCGGTGCTCTACGACCGCGACCTCAAGGCGAGGATGATCATCGAGTACAAGGCCCCGCACGTAGAGATTACGCAGGCGGTATTCGACCAGATTATGCGGTATAATATTGTGTTGCGAGTGGAATATCTGGTGGTGAGCAACGGGCTGAAGCACTATTGTTGCCGCATGGATTACGCCACCAACCGATATGAATTTCTGCGGGATATACCGCGGTATGAGGAGTTATAAAGACAAAAAATACCCCCTACGAAGAGTCTCGCAGGGGGTTATGTTTTCTCCTTTTACTTCTTGATGGAAGAGAGGGTCTGCTCCGCTACCACGCCGGCCAGTTCGGGGTCGATCATGATACGGCCGCAATACTCGCATACGATGACTTTCTTGCGCATGCGGATGTCCAGCTGCTTCTGGGGCGGAATCTTGTTGAAGCAACCGCCACAAGCGTCGCGCTGCACGTACACGATACCCAGGCCGTTGCGTGAGTTCTTGCGGATACGCTTGAATGCAGAGAGCAAGCGCGGTTCGATGTTGGCTTCGAGGGCCTTTGCCTTGTCGCGCAACTTTTCCTCTTCCTGCTTGGTCTCGGCCACGATTTCGTTCAGCTCCTGCTTCTTGGCCTCCAGGTCCATCTTTCTTTCCTCAACGGCAGCTTCGCTACGCACCTGCTCCTCGCCCTTCTCCTGCTCGGCGTCGGTGTACTCGCGGATGCGCTTCTCGCAGAGCTCAATCTCCAGGTTCTGGAACTCGATTTCCTTGGTCAGCACGTCGTATTCGCGGTTGTTGCGCACGTCCTGCTGCTGTGCCTCGTACTTCTGCACAGACAGGCGGGCCTGCTCGATTTCAATCTTCTTGGTGGCGATGTTAGCCTTCAGTTCAGTGATTTCAGTCTTGATCTTCTCGATACGGGTAGTCAATCCGGCCACTTCATCTTCCAGGTCCTGCACTTCCAAGGGCAGTTCACCTCTCAGCGTCTTGATTTTGTCAATCTCCGACAGCATAGTCTGCAACTGATAGAGGGATTTCAGCTTTTCCTCTACGGTCAGTTCACTCGGATCCTTCTTTGTTTCTTTTGCCATAGCTTATAAATATTTAATGGGATTTGTATTGACGCGAGTCATTTCCACTTCCAGCGTGGGACACAATTCCCGTATGATTGAATAAAAAATTTCTTTGGTATACTGTTCGCTTTCGTAATGCCCGATTTCGGCTATCAGGATGCGGTCCTCGTAGTCGAAATAGTCGTGATAGCGCACTTCGCCGGTGATGAACACATCGGCTCCCTCGGCCACGGCTTTCGGCAGCAGAAAGGCGCCCGCACCGCCGCAGAGGGCCACTTTGCGGATGAGTCGTCCGTTCAGGTGGTTGTGCTTCACGCAGCCCACCTCGAAGGTCTTCTTGATGCGCTTCAGGAAGTCCGTTT
>CAYSOW010000139.1:0-4044 GCA_964432715.1 uncultured Bacteroides sp. | reverse complement strand
TGCCGGGGTTTACTCCCGGGGTATAGGACTAGTTGTTGGAATTGTAGACGAATTTCCAGGTTTTGGAGCCGTCGTAGGTGACGGCGGTGAAGATGATGGAATCGGTCGCTTCCAGGTTGTACTGCTTCAGCGGAATGGAGAAGTAGGTGCTCTCTTCATACGCCTCTACATCTTCGTTGCGGTCGTGATAGAGCGAGAGGTAGAGCTTCCTACACTTCCCTACGGTGACGAGGGAGTCCTCGATGAACCCGTAGGCGTGCGGACGGTTCTGCACCATCGGTCGCGCTATGATGTTCAGGTAGGAACTGCCACGCCAGATGCTCTGCACCTTCAGCGGGTCGCGTATCACTCCTTTCTTATAATAAGAGGCCGGTATGGGCAGGGAGGAGGTGATGGGGCGCAGGCGATAGACCACCGCCTGTTGGTCGTTCTCCTCGGAGATGGCGTACATGCAGTAGAAACGGTAGATGGAGTCGGTCTGATAGTCGGTGGCCTTCACCGTGTTCTGCAGCGTGTAAGTCTGCATCCCGTCCGTCAGAATTCTGTCTACTCGTTGATTCGCATCTACATAGCCATCGACAAACTCGCTGCGCACCGAGGGATAGACGTAGCTGTCCGACTTGCTGCAGGAAACCAAAAAGAGTGCTACGGCGCCCAGCATGGCCAGACACCGTAACACTCCTCTATGTGATTCTGCTCTCTTCATCTCTTTTAGATTGATTCAATCTTTTTGATAAGTCCACTCTTTTTAGATAGATTCAATCAGTCGCTTCAGCACCACCGTAGCGGAGATTTCGCGGTTGGCTGCTTCGGGGATGACGATGGACTGCGGGCTCTCGATGACGTCGTCGGTGACAATCATGTTACGACGCACCGGCAGACAGTGCATGAAGTAGGCGTTGTTGGTCACCGCCATCTGACGGTCGCTGACGGTCCAGCTGCGGTCCAGGTTGATTACCTGTCCGTAGTTGTCGCCTGTGTAAGCCGACCAGTTCTTCGCGTAGATGAAGTCGGCGCCCTCAAAGGCCTTCATCTGATCATACTCCACGCGCGCATTGCCCACGAACTTCGGATCCAGCTCGTAACCCTCGGGGTGAGTGATGACAAACTCGTAATCCGTGGCATTCATCCACTCAGCGAAAGAGTTGGGAACCGCTTGCGGCAGTGCACGAGGGTGCGGAGCCCATGTCATCACCACTTTCGGACGCTCTTTCTTCTTATACTCCTCGATGGTGATCAAGTCGGCAAAGCTCTGCAACGGGTGGCGGGTAGCTGCCTCCATAGAGAAGACGGGGCGACCGGAATACTTGATGAACTGATTCAGAATCACCTCGTTGTAATCGTCGGCCTTATTCTCAAAGCGAGCAAAAGAGCGCACACCAATCACGTCGCAGTAGCAACCCATCACCGGGATAGCCTCCAGCAAGTGCTCGGGTTTATCGCCGTCCATAATCACGCCACGCTCCGTCTCCAGCTTCCAGGCACCCTGGTTGATGTCGAGCACGATGACGTTCATGCCCAAGTTGAGCGCAGCCTTCTGCGTGCTCAGACGTGTACGCAAGCTAGAGTTGAAGAAAATCATCATCAACGTCTTGTTGCGACCCAGTTCCACATATTTGAAACGGTCCTTCTTAATCTCGAACGCCTCCTTCAAGGCAGCATCCAGCGGACCTAAATCCTGTACACAAGTAAAATTCTTCATATGCTATTTCTATGATTATTTCAATCTATTCTTGTTTATATTTATGCATAAAAGATTCTCTTTATTCAGAAAATAAAGAGAACCATGCAAAGTTAATCAATTTATCTATCTACGAACAACTTACCTGCGAATATTTTTGTCAAGGATTGATTTCATGGATGAATCGTCATCGATCCTTCACATTCTCGTGGATGAGTCGTTCCGCGTAGACAATCTCTTCCTGATTCACCAGCACCAGCACCCCCTTCTCCGGACTGTTGTAGGGCGAGGTGAGTGCACTGGGCGTTTCGTCCTTAATCATTGAATCCACCAGATTAGCGTTCAATAATCCCTTTACCAATTCTGCCTCCCAAAGGTTGCCTCGATAGACTTCCACCAATGAGCCATAATGCTTTCCTGACATAAACAATAAAATCTTAAATGAATACTCAAATACCTTTATATAATATACCTTTTTCCGAGTCATTCAAAATTACAGATTTACTTTTTCCCTTCCAACTCCCTCCGCCCGCTTTTATTTCTTTTTTTAGTTTCTTAAAATAGCATTGTTTTTCTACGCTTTTTTTTACCTTTGTATCCAATCATAAACAAAATCGTTATAGAAGATGAAACAGACTGTGAATCAACGAATAGAGGCGCTGCGCCAAGTCATGCGCCGTCAGGGAATGAATGCCCTTATCATCCCCAGCACCGACCCGCACTCGGGGGAGTATGTGCCCGATCATTGGAAGGCACGCGAATGGATCTCCGGTTTCTCCGGATCGGCAGGTACGGCGGTGGTAACGCTGCAGAAGGCGGCGCTGTGGACTGACTCGCGCTACTTTATCCAGGCGGCGGCACAGTTGCAGGGCTCTGAGTTTCAACTGATGAAAGACCGTCTGCCGGAAACGCCCTCCATCGTGGAGTGGCTGGGACAGGTGCTGCAACCCGGTGAGGTGGTGGGCATCGATCCTTGGGTGACGACGATGCAGGAGGCAGAAGCCATGCAGGTGGAGCTGGCCGACTATCAACTCTCGCTGAAAGCTTCGTTCCAGAACTGGGACGAGGTGTGGACCGTCCGTCCCGCCATCCCGATGAACCCCGTGGTGCTGCAGCCGCTGGAGTTCGCCGGAGAAAGCGTAAGTAGTAAGCTGACCACCCTGCGTCAACTGATGGCGGAGCACCATGCCGACGGACTCTTCCTCTCGGTGCTCGATGAAATCGCCTGGACGCTCAACGTGCGCGGCAACGATGTGCACTGCAACCCCGTGGCCCTTTCCTACCTGTTGATTACGCCGCAAGAAGCCACCTTCTTCGTCTATCCGCAGAAACTCACCCCCGAGGTGGAGCAAGCGCTGCAGGCAGAAGGCATCCGCTTCCGCAGCTATACCGAAGTGGCCGAAGTGCTGCGTCAGTACCCCGGCAAGCACCTGTGGGTGGACGGTGCGCACAGCAACTACGCCATTGCCCAGTCGCTCAACCCCGCGACACAGATGTTCCATGCCCCCTCGCCCGTGTTGCGACTGAAGGCCATCAAGAACGAAGCAGAGATTGCCGGCTTCCGTCGTGCCATGGTGCGTGACGGCATCGCCATGGTGAAGTTCCTGAAGTGGCTTGAAGAAGCCGTTCCGCAAGGCCAGGAGACCGAGATGAGCATCGACCGCAAACTGACCGCCCTGCGTGCCGAGCAGCCCCTCTTCAAAGGCATCAGCTTCGACACCATCGCCGGCTATCAAGAGCACGGTGCCATCGTGCACTACGAAGCCACGCCGGAGACCGACAAGCCCCTGCGTCCCGAGGGACTCCTCCTGCTCGACAGCGGCGCCCAGTATCAAGACGGCACCACCGACCTGACCCGCACCATCGCCCTCGGTCCCACCACCGACGAGCAGAAGCGCGACTACACCATCGTCCTCAAAGCCTGCATCCAGCTAGACCTCGCCAAGTTCCCCCAAGGCACCTGCGGCACCCAGCTGGACATCCTGGCACGAGGAGAGCTCTGGAAAGAGGGGCTCAACTACCTGCACGGCACCGGTCACGGCGTAGGCTCCTACCTCAACGTACATGAGGGCCCACACCAGATACGCACCAACAACATGCCCGCCCTCCTGGAGCCCGGAATGACCGTCACCGACGAGCCCGGCCTCTACAAAGAAGGGCGTCACGGCATCCGCACCGAGAACGTAGAGCTCATCGTCCCCTACAAGCAAACCGAGTTCGGCGCCTTCTACCAGTTCGAGGTCCTCACCTGGTGTCCCATCGACCTCCGTCCCCTGCTCCCCGAGCTCCTCACCGAAGAAGAGCGCACCTGGCTCAACCGCTACCACCAGCAGGTCTACGACACCCTAGCCCCCCACCTGGAC
>CAYSOW010000138.1:0-4065 GCA_964432715.1 uncultured Bacteroides sp. | reverse complement strand
CAGTTGCACCAGTTGCGGGGCCGTGTGGGACGCGGTGCCGACCAGTCGTACTGTATCCTGGTGACGGGTTACAAACTGTCGGAAGATACGCGCAAACGTATTCAGATCATGGTGGATACCAACGATGGTTTTGAGATTGCTGAGGCCGACTTGAAGTTGCGTGGTCCCGGTGATTTGGAGGGTACGCAGCAGAGTGGGGTGGCGCTCGACCTGAAGATTGCCGACCTGGGTCGCGACGGTCAGTTGCTGCAGTATGTGCGTGGCATCGCGGAGCAGATTCTGGAGGCGGATCCCAACTGTGAACGGCCGGAGAACGATTTGCTCTGGCAGACGTTGCGCAGGTTGCGGAAGACCAATATCAACTGGGGCGCCATCTCTTAGAACCGGGGCTTCATCTCTTAAAAGAGTGTAAAAAATACAATATTCTTCTAGAAAGCTATATTTTTTAAGAAAAAAAGCGGCGGAAGATTTCTTTTTTTGTTTGAGATTGTATAACTTTGAACCGTTCTTTTAGAATTTTAGAAGTATAGAACTCATTAAAAACCGTTAGAAATGATGCAAAAGACCTTAGTCATACTGAAACCCTGCGCGTTGCAGCGCGGATTGGTTGGAGAAATTACCACTCGTTTTGAACGCAAGGGCCTACGCTTGGCCGGGATGAAGATGATGCAGCTGACGGACGAAATTCTGAGCGAACACTATGCACACTTGAGTGCAAAACCCTTCTTTCAGCAGGTGAAGGATTCCATGATGGCCTGCCCCGTCATCGTATGTTGTTACGAGGGCGTGGATGCCGTACAGACGGTACGCAATCTGGCAGGTGTGACCAACGGTCGCAATGCCCAGCCGGGCACCATTCGCGGCGACTTTAGTATGAGCTTTCAGGAGAATGTGGTTCATACGTCGGATTCCCCCGAGAATGCTGAAGTGGAGTTAAAGAGATTTTTTGAACCGAATGAGATATTCGACTACTCGCAGGCTACGTTCCCTTACCTGTATGCCGGCGACGAATATTAAACCATAAAAGGAGAAAGGAAAGGAATGAAATTGAAACCATTGAAATATATCGCGGCGGTGTTGCTGGCTCTGAGTAGCCTGCAGGCAGCAGGTCAAGACCTGATTGCCCGTCAAGCACCCGTCGACCGTAAGATGCGTGCCATTGATTCGGTGGCACTCCATCGCCAAATCCAGTACGAGAAATCACAATATCCGGCATATAGCATCTATCCCTCTTGGGACAATCGCTTCGTACATGTTTACAATAATGTGACCCGCCCCGATACCTTCCGTATCGACATGACCGGTTTCGCTATGCCGACCGACAGTCGTCAGATTACTTCGAAGTTCGGTCCGCGTCGCCGCCGTATGCACAACGGTTTGGATATTAAGGTGTACATCGGTGATACCATCCGCGCCGCTTTCGACGGTAAGGTGCGTATCGTTCGCTTCGAGCGCCGTGGTTATGGTAACTATGTGGTGATTCGTCACGAGAATGGTTTGGAGACCATCTACGGTCACCTCTCGAAACAGCTTGTCGAGGAGGATCAGTGGGTAAGAGCCGGTGAGGTGATTGGTTTGGGTGGTAACACCGGACGTTCTACGGGTTCGCACCTCCACTTCGAGACGCGCTTCCTGGGTCAGGCCATCAATCCCGAACTGCTCTTCGACTTCCCCAATCAGGATGTCACTTGTGATTCCTGGGTTTATCGTCAACGCGGCGGCAACAGTCGCGTAGCCAACAGTAGCAGCAGTGCCGCTTCCGACAACAGTGCGTCGGGTGCCATCCGCTACTACAAGGTGCGCTCCGGCGATACCCTCTCTCGCATCGCTCAACGTCAGGGTGTCAGCATCGACCGTCTTTGCAAGCTGAACCGCATCTCGCGTACCAGCATCTTGCGCCCGGGACAAGTGCTCAGATGCTCTTAATGTAGCGCGTTCTTAACGCCATTATCAAAAATAGAAAATATGCACGAAAGGGTCTTATCGTTGTGAAATGAGCGACGGTGAGACCCTTTTTTAAGTAAACCCTCCGAATGTGATGGTATGTCGGTGAATTTGTGTACCTTTGCATGCCATTTTGAAAGGATTATGAAAGAGACAAACCAACAATTTGAACAGGTCATTGCCCTCTGTCGCGACCTCTTTGCCAAGAAGTTGCAGGACTATGGGGCGGCGTGGCGCATCATGCGTCCCTATTCGTTGACCGACCAGATTTATATCAAAGCCAACCGCATCCGCAGCTTGGAGATTAAGGGTGTCAGCTTGGTGGGCGAGGGCATCCGTCCCGAGTTCATCGGCATTGTCAACTATGCCATCATCGCGCTTATTCAGCTGGAACTGGGGTATGCCGACAAGGACGACCTGAGTGCGGAGCAGGCGCTGGAACTTTACGACAAGTATGCTCATCAGGCTTTGGAACTGATGAAGGCGAAGAATCATGACTATGATGAGGCTTGGCGCTCTATGCGTATCAGCTCTTACACCGACCTCATCCTGATGAAGATCTACCGCACCAAGCAGATTGAGAGTCACCATGGTGCGACTATCGTGTCAGAAGGCATTGATGCCAACTATATGGATATGATTAATTACGCGGTGTTCGGCTTGATTAAACTGGAATTTGGAGAATAAGGTGTTACATAGGGCTTGGGTGGTCTGGGTCAATGGTTGCCGCATCGTGACGGCGCTGGTCTTCCTCTTCTCCGGATTTGTGAAGCTGAACGACCCGCTGGGAACTTACTACAAGTTGTCGGAGTATGCAAATGCTTTCGGTCTCTCGTCGGTGGTGCCCGATTCCCTCCCTTTCTTCGGATCGCTGTTGATGGGCATCTTCGAGTTCTTGCTCGGTGTGTTCCTCTTCTTCGGCATCCGTCGCCGTCTCTCTTCCATCTTGCTGCTGCTTTTCATGGCAGTGATGACCCCGCTTACGCTCTACCTGGCGCTTGCCAATCCTGTGCCCGACTGTGGTTGCTTTGGCGATGTGCTGATTCTGACCAACTGGCAGACGTTCTTCAAGAACATTGTGCTGCTGGTGATGGCTGTCACGCTGGTGAAGTCGCCGCGCGAGATGGTCTCCTTCATCAGTGAGAAGAGTCGCTGGCTGGTGTCGCTCTACGCGCTGCTCTATGCTTGTGCGCTGGCGGTCTACAGTCTCTTCTACCTGCCGGTGTTCGACTTTCGTCCGTATCACATCACGGCGGATTTGAAGGAGAGCCTGATGGGGGCGCAGAGCGGGAAGGCTTCGGTGCTGGAGCGCATCTATACGCTCGAGAAGGATGGCGTGCAGCAGGAGTTTACGGTGGATGATTATCCCGACGACCCCGACTGGCAGTTTGTGAGTGAACGCACCATTGTGAAGGAGGAGGGGTATGACCCGCTGGCGCAGACGGGCTTGCAACTGATCTCGCAGGCTACGGGCGAGGAGGTGACGGAGGAGGTGCTGACCTATCCGGGCTATACTTTCTTGCTGGTGGCTTACCGCCTGGAGGAGGCGGACGATAGTTACAGCGGCACCATCAACGACCTGTACGACTATAGTGTGGAGGGGGGCTATCCTTTCTACGCACTGACGGCTTCCAACGATTCGGTGGTGGAGCGCTGGTGCGACTATAACGGGGCGGAGTATCCCTTCTGCCGCGTGGAGGAGGAGACGCTGAAGAGTATGATTCGCTCGAACCCGGGCTTGATGTTGCTGCACAACGGGGTGGTGGTGAACAAATGGAGTGCGCACCGCTTGCCGGATGAGCGTCAGCTGACGGGCCCCTTGGAGGAGTTGCCGCTGGCGCATATCCAGCCGACGACGATGCGGCGCAAGTTGCTCTTTGTGGCGGCTTGGTTTGTGGGGCCGTTCTTCCTCTTTGTGCTGCTCGACAAGTGGCTGCACGCGTTGCTGAAGCGGCAACGGGCAAGACGGCGCAAAAAGTTGCAGCAAGCGCAGCCTACGGAAGAAACAGAAAAATAGATAAAGAAACAAAGTATAGAAGTATAGTATTAGATTAAAAGTAACGATTATGAGAAAAAACATTGTTGCAGGAAACTGGAAGATGAATAAGAATCTTCAGGAAG
>CAYSOW010000137.1:0-4172 GCA_964432715.1 uncultured Bacteroides sp. | reverse complement strand
TCATCGCCCCCGGCTACGACTACAAGATGGTGCGCAAGATTGTCACCAACTTCCATCAGCCGCAGAGCACGCTGCTCCTGCTCGTCTCCGCCTTCGTGAAAGGCGACTGGCGCAAGATTTACGACTATGCCCTCAGTCACGACTTCCGCTTCCTGAGCTATGGAGACAGCTCGCTGCTAATTCCGTGACGGGCACCCGCTCGATGCCGTACTTCTTCAGCTCCTTCTCCGAGGTGCTGACGTAGAGTTTCAAGTCATCGAAGCCCAGATACGCCTTGCCGTCCTCCAGCCTCAGCAGGCCCACCTTGTCGCCCATCTGAATCTTGTCGAAGCCAGGGTGAGCCTGCCGCGGGATGCGGAAATACTCGCCCTCGCGCTCCGAGGGGACAAAGACGAACTCCGTGGTGATGGCCTCGATGTGCGGCGTGAACACATAGCGGCAATCCCCGAAAAGCTCCGTAATCCAGTCCTTCTTCTGCAGCCAGCCCTCATAGGTCTTGCGCAGCGCCGCATCCGTCACGCGGGTCAGGCGAAACTCCGCCGGCCACTCCTCCGAGGGTCCCCTGCGCTTCAGCAGCAAGCGGGCGGGCGCCTCGGCTTGCGGCATCTCCCCCACAAACCATGCCTGCTCCTTGTCGCCGCAGTTTTTCCCCTTCAGCAGCGTCTTGATGGCACACGGGTGAAGCATATAGATGACGAGGCCACCGTCGTCCTCCTGGTGGGGGAACCACGTGTATCGTACGCCCTCCAGCCGGGGAGGGTTTGTCTTCTTGGTCCAGTGCGTGGCAAAGAAGTCCGGTGTAGCGTCCGTCGGCTCCAGCACCCAGAAGTCCGAGTTGCGGTCCGTGCCGTCGCACTCGTTCCAGTATCCCGCCAGGTTCAGCGCCACGCTACTCAGGCTCCAGTTCTTCCCCGTGTCGTACACCCGGTCGGGCGTCATGTATCCCTCCACCTTTCCCAGGATGGAGTTCACGTGGAAGATCAGCGTCAGCCTCGTCTTGGGTTCCTGTTGCAGGGCCAGTTGGATGGCCGGCGTCATATCCGCGTAGGGGCAGTCCGCCGCGTACTCCGCCAGCAGGTCCATCGCCAGCTCGTAGTCGGCACGGATATCCTTCACGTCGCCCTCCTTGGAGTCATAGCCGGGGATGATGTGCAGCATCATCAGCACGAGCAGTCCCATATTGACGGGCTCGCGCCGCACCTCCTCAAAGAGTTCCTTCCGCTTCTTGCCGCCCCTGTTCTGGCTGGACATACCCAGGTAGCGCAGCATCTCCAGTGCCAAGCCACGCAAGTTGGTGCGCCGCGCCATGCGGTCGCGAAAGAAGTTCCAGGTATTCCGGTATTGTTCGAGCAGTTCCTCCAGCACCACCGCGCCGAGAGTGAGTTCATCCACCTCCACCTTCAGGTCTCGGAACACCGAGCGTTGCCGTTGCGGTGTGGGGAAGCTCTTCTTCATCCCGTTGTTATGGATGGAGTTAGAGCCCAGCAATTCCTCCAGCTCCTCCATCGTATTGCAGATGAGCCGTGTGTTGGCTATTGTGGTCAGCCATTCTTCATATTTTTCGATTTGTGTTCCCATGTCGCAAAGTTACGCAGACTTTATGAAAATCCCCACACTCCACCCTAAAATATTTGTGGACACGGATAGAAAATGTTGCTATTCCGTAGGATGCTACCGGATGTACTACAAATTTACGCTTTCCGTATGATTATTTCTTCTTTTATAGGAGATTATACAGAGAATTGATTAACTTTGTGGCATGACAATATAATCTCATGTTATGAAAGAACCCAATTTGAACAATTCAGTCGAAGTCCCTGATGGAATGGAACAGTGTCTCAAAGAAATGCAAGAGATTGAGACAAAGTTCAATGCCATGATGCAGGATATTGTGAAAAACATCGACCAAGAGGTTAAAGCGTACGTCCGTTTAACCTCGGACATTTCCGGCTACGCTTCGATATTCGCAAAAGCATCAGGTTATTCGGGAGCGGCAGATGCCATCGCCAGGGGTACAACGATTATTCAAAAGGGATTAGAGATTGCCGGACGCATCAAGAGTGATGCTGAGAGAAACCGAATGCTTGATAAACTACTGTATGCAAAGAAGGAAATGGCAAAAGTGCATAAGATGGGCATCGAGCGTCTACTTCCGAGAGCAGAACGAAACGAGGAGCGTCTCCGAGAATTAGCACTGACGATGTTGAACAAGGACTACGAACTCGCGTCGTACGACCCTCATTTTTTCAACCTAGCGGAAGAGAACTGCATGAAGTGTTTGCAGATGTATCGTACGAGCAAGTACATGGTGAGCATGGGGTATTTTGTACAGGCAGAAATCGCTGCCTGGGAAAGGGGGCGGCAGACTTCCGGCGCAGCACGTCCGACCCTCTATACGGTGAACCTTACACTGCTCAAGGAACTTTTTGGCCCGAATCCCCTATCCGCTTTCGACAAGGCCGCTCATGCCACGGATATGAAGGGAACGCAAATGGTGATGCTACGCGATGAGATGCTTCTTCCGTGCGTCATAGATAGCTTTGACGGGACGATGGGAATTGATTTATCAGCATGTTCCGTGCAGGCCAAGAAACTGTTGAAAGAGAATAAATCCATTCATTTATACATGAAGAGCTTGAAGCGCCTCACGAAGGCCGGGCACGCCAACCCACTGCTTATCTGGCGCATCTTGGCATTGATGATGCTTGCCGTTTGGTGTGTATTCATATGGATGTTTACCCAGTCAGGAGGCACAGGAACCTCCAAGTTCCTCACCTTCTTGATTATGCTGATAGGCAGTGGAGCCATCTTTGCCTATTACAAAAACAGGGAGGCCAAGATTGTGGTTCGGTATTTCGAGAACATCCACACCCTTGCCGATAGGATGAAAGCCGAGAACCTGCAGCGTGCCGGCTATCAAGAGTTCCAGAAGATAGACTATGCCAAGAAGTCCTTACCCCAAGCGGCTTTGGAAGCAATATAGAGAAACAAAATATTCACACTTAATAAAATGACGTTATGGGAAATAATGATTTTGAGCAGAATGATTTACCCGCTGAGGTAAAAGAGAACAAAGTGATAAAAAGCTATGTGGACAACACCACTGCCGTGCTTCGCATGATGGAGAACACGATGACGATGGCGCACAACATTACATCTGATATAAAGGATATCACCACCATCGTATCCAACACCAAACTGAAGATAGCCGAATTAGACCATCAACTCGATTTGGCCATACTTGAAGCTCAGAAGGACGTACACTTGTATGAAATCTCTCTTCCTACATTTGAGCGTCAGCTCGACCGCATTCAGGATCGTATCGACAAGTACACCGATAAGATTCTCGATTTTTCTAACGAAGAGGCATCGCCCAATGTGCTTGAGAAGCAGAAAATCCTCATCAGTGCCATGGAGACATTCAATAATCAGTTTAACACGATGATAACCAAATTAATGATGAGATAGTACGAGGTGTGCAATCACAACAATTCTTTAGACTATGGGGAAAGTATATTACAAGGTTCGCCCGTACGTTTCCGACGATTACGTAAGAAGGTACGAGCGTATACAAGAGAAGAATGAAGATATTGAGTGCTCAACGGCATACATGCTTTGCAAGGGTGCTGCCACTTATTTTGACACTTGGTATCTGGACCCTATTTTAGGGTTCTTCTTCCCCGGTATAGGTGATGCGATTTGCTCGTTGACGGTGATTCCTTCGGTCTATTTGGCTGTATTCAAGCTAAGGTCAATACGTCTGACCATCGCGATTTTACAAGCCTGGTTACTGGACCTCGTGGTTGGTTCGATACCTATTGCCGGTGATATCATCGACATCTTTTACAAGTCGAACAAGATTACGCTCCGCCTTGTCATGGGGTATCACCAGAAGGACCCGGCTGTAATGAAGGAAATCAACCGTCGATGTGCTTACATCGTGCTGACCTGCGTCGCAGCCTACTTTGCGATAGTATTCGTGATAGAAATGGTGACTAAGGTCTTCCACTTTGTGGTTGGCTTGTTTGGATGATTACGCCTAAGACATTTGCTTACACCGATAGAAAATGATTCTATCCCGTATTATTCTACTGAACGCACTACAAATACACTCTTTCTGCATGATTATTCCTCTTTTCAGAACCGGATTCTACGGAAAGGCGATTAACTTT
>CAYSOW010000136.1:0-4276 GCA_964432715.1 uncultured Bacteroides sp. | reverse complement strand
CGTTGCCATTGGTATTCCCATTGCCACCCTGTGCTTGGTTGCCACCCTGCGCCTGGTTGGAAGCCTGGTTCTGGCCCTGACCCTGGTTCTGTCCCTTATTACCTTTCTTTTTCTTTTTCTTCTTGTTATGGTCGAAGCGCGTAAGGCTCTCCTGCTCGAGCAAGTCCAACGGACGTTTCGGTTCCGTCTCCTTACCGTTCTCCTCTTCCTCCAAGCTATCCGGCTTGATCCCCTTGCGGTTCATGTTCAGCACCTCGAAAGCACGTTTGCCCGAGATAGTCACCGCATTTGCCGCAAAGTTCTTATCCGTAGAGTAGGTGATTAACCCCTTCAGAATATCCACCTTAAAGAAGTAGAACGTACCGTCCTTCGTCTCCAGCGTCACCTCACGCGAAGGCATCCGCTTCTGGCACTCCACGTACGCATCCACCTCATAGTTGAGGCAGCACTTCAGCTTGGCACACTGGCCCGCCAACTTCTGCGGGTTGAGCGACAAGTCCTGAATGCGCGCCGCATTGGTAGAGACCGACACGAAGCTCGTCATCCAAGTGGCGCAGCACAGCTCACGGCCGCACGGACCGATACCACCGATGCGACCCGCCTCCTGACGCGCACCAATCTGCTTCATCTCAATGCGCACACGGAACGCATCCGCCAACACCTTAATCAGCTGACGGAAGTCGACACGCTCATCCGCGATGTAGTAGAAGATCGCCTTGTTGCCATCCCCCTGATACTCCACATCACCAATCTTCATATTCAGTTTCAAGTCGGCGGCAATCTGGCGCGAACGAATCATGGTGGCATGCTCCTTCGCCTTCGCCTCCTCATACTTCTCCATATCCACCGGTTTCGCCTTCCGGTAGATACGACGAATCTCCGCATCCGGTTTCAGGTTCGCCTTCTTCATCTGCAGCGGCACCAGTCGTCCGGTGAGCGTAACGGTACCGATGTCGTGACCCGGACTAGCCTCCACCGCCACGATATCGCCCTTCTCCAGCTTCAGGTTATTACTATTCTTGTAGTAACCCTTGCGCGTATTTTTAAACTGAACCTCCACCATGTCGCACAACTCACTGTTCTCGGGAATATCCGCCAGCCAGTCGTACGTGTTCAGCTTGTTATCTTGGCGTCCGCAGCCCTTTGCACAAAGACGGCCGCATCCGCACTTCTGTATAAAATCAGTCATATATTGCTTTATTGTATCAGCAGAACAATCATCTTGAGCGAGAAGTCGAAGAAGATCATCTTCGGGTTGACATTCTGCTCCACATGAAGTTGTGCCTCGTTTAATTCATCCATGATGCCCAGCACGTTCCGCTCGTTGATAAAGGGGGCGAAACGCGTGGCAAAGTTTTGCTCCTCGTCGCTCATGTGCACCAGCTCCGGCTGATGGAAATTGTAGACGAAGTTCTCGCGAATCATCTGCATGCAGTAGGAGAGGAAGCGCTTCTGACGCTCGCGCCCCATGGCAGCCACCTGCTCGCTCCACTCCTTCATCTCGCGAATCTTGCGCTGATAAGCCAGGCGCATCAGTTTCACAAAGAGATCAAAGAAGAGTTGACGCTCCTCATTAATCACAATCAAGTCGAGCGCCTTGGTCATGCTACCGTCGGCCAACTGCGCCACCCGCGTAGCGTTCTGCTTATCGAGTCCGTGCTTCACCATCAGCTCGTCACGAATCTCCTCCTCCTTCAGCTTCGGCACGTAGATGGCCTGCGTACGACTCACGATGGTGGGGAGCAACTGCTCCTTCGCCTCCGTGACCATCAGAAAGACCGTCTGCGGCGTGGGCTCCTCCAGCAGCTTCAGCAACTTGTTGGCACACGCCTCGTTCATACGCTCCGGCAGCCAGATAATCATCACCTTATAGCCCCCCTCCATCGACTTCAGCGAGAGCTTGTGCAGAATGCTGTTACTCTCCGAAGCATAGATGATGGGTTGCTGGTTGCCCGCCTCCAGCTGGTCGGTCCACTGCGGCGCACTGATGTACGGCGTCTTCCCGATCAAAGTGCGCCAAGGGCCGATGAAATCGTCGCTCGTAGGGTTCATGCCCTTCTTAATCACCGGGAACGAGAAGTGCAAGTCGGGATGCTCAAACTGATTGTTCAGCATCTTGCACGAGTTGCACACCCCGCACGCCTCGTTGTCCGTCTCCGGATGCTTGCCGCTACACAACAGATAGCGCGCAAAGGCCAGCGCCAACGCCAGCTTACCGGCACCTTCAGGGCCGTAGAACAGCAAGGCATGCGGCACCCGATGCTCGTGCGCCTCCTTCAGCAAATGCTGCTTCACCTCCTCTTGTCCTACGATATCTTTAAAAAACATAGTTCTACGTTTTTACTCCATTAATAGATTTGTTGTGCCACCCGCTTCACACTCTCCACGGCAGCCACCGTGTAGAAATGGATGGTGGGTACGCCGTGCGCAATCAGCTCCTTGCACTGGTTGACGCACCATTCCACACCCAGTTCGGCCGTCTCCTCGTTGGTGGTGCACTTAGCCGCCTCCGAAGCCAACGGTTCCGGCAGATCCACCTTGAAGGTCTTCGGGATGACCGACAGTTGCGAGAGCTTGCTGAACGGCTTGATGCCCGGGATGATGGGAATCGTGATGCCCGCCTTACGTGCCCGATCCACGAAATCAAAGTACTTCTGATTGTCGTAGAAGAGTTGCGTCACCGCATATTCAGCCCCCATCTCCACCTTCTTCTTCAGCCAGAACAGGTCGGAATCCATGTTGGGCGCCTCCTCGTGCTTCTCGGGGTAGCAAGCCACGCCGTAAGAGAAGGGAGTGCCGGGCACCTTGATGGGCGAACCGTCGACAAAGACGCCGCAGTTGAAGTCGTTGATCTGCTGCTGCAGCTCCACCGTATGCGCGTAGCCATCCTTCTCAGGGATGAAGATCGATTCATGTTTCGCCTTATCGCCGCGCAGCAAGAGCAAGTCGGTGATGCCCAGAAACTGCAAGTCGAGCAAGACATACTCCGTCTCCTCCCGCGTAAAGCCACTGCAAAGAATGTGCGGCACCACCTTGATGTCGTACTTGTTCTGAATGGCAGCAGCCACCGCCACCGTGCCCGGACGACGGCGCAAGCGTTGGCGTTGAAACAAATCGTTGCCCAGGTCCTTATAGACGTACTCACTGCGGTGCGTCGTGATATTGATATATTGCGGGTTGAACTCCCGGAGCGTGTCAATGGTCTGATAGAGCTTCTCGATGCCGGTGCCCTTCAACGGAGGAAGCACCTCGAACGAGAAGCAGGTCTTCTCATTTTGCTCTATTAATTCGCTTATTTTCATTCTTCTTGTTTCAAGGGTCTAGAAACCCAAATTACATATGGAGGCAAAAGTAACGAAAATATTGTGAATTAAGGGCGCGATAGGTAGGATATTTTTCTCTTTTAGGAAAATAAACGGAGGTTTTTTCGTTGTTTATCTGAATTATCGCTTACCTTTGCCCGAAAATGGTAAAGAGATGAAGAATTTAGTGTTAGCCGATAATCAAGAAATCACCCGTTTGGGACTGAAGGCTCTGGCGGCCGTGATGCCCGAAGTGGGGAACCTGTTGGAGACAAGCAACCGGGAGGCACTGGTGAAGGTGCTGCTACAAGCTCCCGATTCGCTGGTAGTGATGGATTACACCCTGTTTGATTTAAGTTCCGTGGACGAGCTGCATATCCTGGAGAATCGTTTCCCGGAGGCGCGTTGGTTGCTCTTCTGCAACGACCTGAGCGAGGTGTTCTTGCAAGCGTTGTGGGTGAAGACCGAGGGGGTGAGCTGGCTCTCGAAGGATGCTCCGCTGAAGGAGATTCAGGAGGCGTTGGCAGCCGTGTTGCGCGGAGAGCGTGTCTTCCAGCATCAGCCGGTGGGGGTGGTTTCTTCGGAACCGACGGGAGCGGTGAAGAGTGAGGAGCCGGAGCCGGAACCGGTGGAGCCGCTGACAGCCACGGAGCGTGAGATCCTGAAGTCGATAGCTCTGGGCAAGACCACCAAGGAGGTGGCTTCCGAGCGCTACCTGAGTGTCTACACCGTGATGACGCACCGCAAGAATATCTTCCGAAAACTGCGCGTGAACAACCTGCACGAGGCCACCAAATATGCCATGCGTGCCGGCTTGGTAGATATGGCTGAATATTGCATCTAACCAGCTTGTTAAATTACCCCAAAGAGTACTTTAATTGCCGGTTTTTTCTTATCTTTGTCTTTTTAAAAACGGGAAATTTTTATGAAAGAAAAAATGGTAAATAGAGTTGATTTGAAGGTGATAAAACAAG
>CAYSOW010000135.1:0-4562 GCA_964432715.1 uncultured Bacteroides sp. | reverse complement strand
GGGAGAATCAAAGAGGTAGCTGACGCTGCTCGTAACGGTGGACTTAAATTTTAATGATTATGGCAGTTAATAACAGAGTTAAGATAACTAACGATATCGAATTAAAAGATAGACTTGTTGCTATCAATCGTGTTACTAAAGTAACGAAGGGTGGTAGAACTTTCAGCTTCTCTGCAATCGTTGTTGTAGGTAACGAAGATGGTATTATTGGTTGGGGACTTGGTAAAGCCGGTGAGGTGACAGCCGCTATCGCTAAAGGCGTAGAGGCTGCCAAGAAGAACTTGACTAAAGTTCCTGTACTGAAAGGTACAGTTCCTCACGAGCAATCTGCTAAGTTTGGTGGTGCTGAGGTATTCATCAAACCCGCATCTCATGGTACCGGAGTGGTAGCTGGTGGCGCTATGCGTGCCGTTCTTGAGAGTGTTGGTATCACCGACGTTTTGGCAAAATCTAAAGGCTCTTCCAACCCTCACAACTTGGTGAAAGCCACTATCCTGGCTTTGGGCGAGATGAGAGACGCAAGAACCGTTGCTCAGAACAGAGGCATCAGTATGGAAAAAGTATTTAGAGGATAAGGAGGAATAATTTATGTCAACTATAAAGATTAAACAAACGAAGAGTAGAATTGGTGCTCCGATTGATCAGAAAAGAACTCTTGATGCACTTGGACTTCGTAAAATGAACCGTGTGGTTGAGCACGAAGCAACTCCTTCCATCCTGGGTATGGTAGAGAAGGTGAAACATCTGGTTACTATCATTAAGTAATATTGCTAATTTAAAAATTATTTTTCGATATGAAATTAAATAATTTACAGCCAGCTGCTGGTTCTACACATTCAAGAAAAAGAGTGGGCCGCGGTCCGGGTTCTGGTTTAGGTGGTACCTCTACCAGAGGACACAAAGGAGCAAAACAGAGATCTGGTTACTCTAAGAAGATTGGCTTCGAGGGTGGACAGATGCCTTTGCAACGTCGTGTTCCGAAATTTGGCTTTAAGAACATCAACAGAGTAGAATATAAGGCAGTCAACTTGTCAACTTTGCAGGCTTTGGCCGAGGCAAAGAACTTGACTAAGATTGGTGTCGAGGATCTTATTGCTGCTGGTTTCGTATCTTCAAAGCAGTTAGTAAAGATTTTAGGAAATGGTAATTTGACCCTTAAGCTTGAGGTTGAGGCAAACGCATTCTCTCAGAGTGCTGTTGCTGCAATCGAGGCTGTAGGTGGTAATGCAGTAAAACTCTGATTCAATGAGAAAATCTATTGAAACCTTAAAGAACATATGGCATATTGAGGATCTGAGACAACGGATCCTCATCACTGTATTGTTTGTAGCAATTTACAGATTTGGTTCATATGTAGTACTTCCGGGTATTAACCCGAACATGTTAGCACAGTTGCATGAACAAACCAGCGAAGGTCTTTTAGCCCTCTTGAATATGTTCTCAGGTGGTGCTTTTTCGAACGCTTCGATTTTTGCATTAGGAATTATGCCGTACATCTCGGCTTCCATCGTTATTCAGCTTTTGGCTATTGCGGTTCCGTATTTCCAGAAGTTGCAACGTGAGGGTGAGAGTGGACGTAGAAAGATCAACCAATACACTCGTTATTTGACGATTGCTATTTTGCTCTTCCAGGCTCCTTCCTACTTGTTTAACTTGAAAGCGCAAGCAGGCCCATCACTCAATGCTTCAATAGATTGGACGTTATTTACAATTACTTCGACCATTATATTGGCTGCCGGCAGTATGTTTATTCTGTGGCTTGGCGAGAGAATCACCGATAAAGGAATCGGCAACGGTATTTCCTTCATCATCTTGGTGGGTATCATCGCCCGTCTTCCGCAGGCTTTGTTCCAGGAAGTTGTGTCACGTATGGCATCTCCGGGTGCAGGTGGTCTGATCATGTTCTTATTTGAAATTGTCTTCTTGTTGTTGGTCATCGCGGCTGCCATTATGTTGGTTCAGGCCACTCGTAAGGTGCCCGTTCAATATGCTAAGAAGATTGTAGGCAATAAGCAATATGGTGGGGCTCGTCAATACATTCCTTTGAAAGTGTATGCTGCGAATGTGATGCCTATTATCTTTGCACAGGCTATCATGTTTATTCCGATTACCATTATCGGATTCTCAAATGTTGAGAGTGCAAGTGGATTCGTTCGTTCGTTGTTTGACCACACTAGTTTGTGGTACAACGTTATCTTTGCTGTCTTGATTATCGTCTTCACCTATTTCTATACGGCGATTACGATTAATCCTACTCAGATGGCGGAGGATATGAAACGTAACAACGGATTTATCCCGGGCATTAAACCGGGAAAGAGCACCGCTGAGTATATCGATGGCATTATGTCACGCATTACGCTCCCCGGTTCACTCTTCTTGGCCATCATTGCAGTGTTACCCGCTTTCGCTGGTGTGTTTGGTGTAAAAACCGAATTTGCTCAATTCTTTGGTGGAACTTCATTGTTGATCCTTGTGGGAGTCGTACTCGATACGTTGCAACAAGTAGAGAGTCACCTGTTGATGAGACACTATGACGGTCTGCTTCAATCGGGACGTATCAAGGGACGTACTGCTAATGTTTCCGCATATTAAGTTTTAGTTTTATATATCCGATGATATATTTTAAGACTGAAGATGAAATAGAACTACTTCGCCAAAGTAATCTCCTTGTGGGGATGACTTTGGCTGAAGTAGCTAAAATAATCAAACCGGGTGTAACAACCCGCCAACTGGATAAAGTGGCCGAAGAGTTTATCCGCGACCACGGGGCTATCCCCACTTTTAAGGGGTTCCCCAATCCTTACGGCGGACCGTTTCCCGCGAGCTTGTGCACCTCGGTCAATGATGAGGTAGTACACGGAATACCCAACGACCGTCCGCTAGAGGAGGGTGATATCGTTTCGGTGGACTGTGGCACACTGATGAATGGTTATTGCGGCGATTCCTGCTATACGTTCTGCGTTGGTGAGGTGAAGCCCGAGATCCTTCAACTACTTAAGACCACGAAAGAGGCGCTCTATCTAGGTATTGAACAAGCAGTTCACGGAAAGCGATTGGGTGACGTCGGTTATGCGATTCAGCAGCACTGCGAAGCCCGCTCCTACGGAGTAGTTCGTGAATTTGTCGGACACGGCATAGGCCGGGAGATGCATGAAGACCCCCAGGTGCCCAATTACGGACGCCGCGGTACGGGAACCCAACTGAAGAAGGGCATGTGTATCGCCATCGAGCCCATGATAACCCAGGGAAGTCGTCAGATTTATATGACTGATGATAACTGGACGGTGAAGACTCGCGATGGCCGTTGTGCCGCTCACTTTGAGCACACGGTTGCCATCAATCACGGTAAAGCTGATATTTTGTCTTCATTCGAATATGTAGAACAAGTTTTAGGAGATAAAGCAATTTAATATGGCAAAGCAATCCGCAATTGAACAAGATGGAGTAATAGTAGAAGCATTGTCAAACGCAATGTTTCGTGTTGAGTTAGAAAACGGGCATGAGATTACAGCTCACATCTCAGGCAAGATGAGAATGCATTACATTAAAATATTGCCGGGCGACAAGGTAAGAGTGGAGATGTCTCCCTATGATTTGTCCAAAGGCAGAATCGTTTTTAGATATAAATAAAAAAATAAAGATATGAAAGTAAGAGCATCATTAAAAAAACGTACGCCAGAATGTAAGATCGTTAGACGTAATGGCCGTTTGTATGTTATTAACAAGAAAAATCCTAAGTATAAACAACGTCAAGGATAATTTATTATTTTTGCAGAAAAATAATTTAGTATATGGCTATAAGAATAGTTGGTGTAGATTTGCCTCAAAATAAAAGAGGTGAGATTGCGTTGACCTACGTATATGGTATAGGTCGCAGTAGTTCAGCTAAAATTTTGGAGAAAGCAGGCGTCGACAAAGACCTGAAGGTAAAAGACTGGTCTGATGATCAAGCTGCTAAAATCCGTGAGATTATCGGTGCTGAATACAAAGTGGAAGGTGATCTTCGTTCTGAGGTCCAATTGAACATTAAGCGATTAATGGACATTGGTTGTTATCGTGGTGTGCGCCATCGTATCGGCTTGCCGGTAAGAGGTCAGAGTACAAAGAACAATGCTCGTACTCGTAAGGGTAGAAAGAAAACCGTTGCAAATAAGAAAAAAGCTACTAAATAATAATTGTTGATATGGCAAAAAAAACAGTCGCAGCTAAGAAGAGAAATGTGAAAGTGGATGCTAATGGACAGTTGCATGTTCATTCTTCATTCAACAACATCATCGTTTCCCTGACAAACAGTGAAGGTCAAGTAATCTCATGGTCTTCAGCAGGTAGAATGGGATTTAGAGGTTCTAAAAAGAACACTCCTTATGCAGCCCAGATGGCTGCCCAAGAGTGCGCTAAGGTAGCGTTTGATCTTGGACTTAGAAAGGTAAAAGCTTACGTGAAGGGCCCGGGTAACGGACGTGAGTCAGCTATCAGAACCGTACACGGAGCAGGCATCGAGGTAACAGAGATTATCGACGTAACTCCGCTTCCTCACAATGGTTGTCGTCCTCCTAAGAGAA
>CAYSOW010000134.1:0-4564 GCA_964432715.1 uncultured Bacteroides sp. | reverse complement strand
ATGATAGAGCGGCCGTCCTTGTGAAAGGGCGACCGCTCGCTTTTTTTCTTAGAAGTTCGTAGAAGCACTGTTTTATTTCTTCTCCAGTTCCTGCAACGACTCCATCTTCTTTGTCTCCAGGAACTCGTAGATGCCACAGAGATGCTCCTTCACACGCTGATGACCGAACTCATACACCTTCGTCACCAAACCATCCAGGAAGTCACGGTCGTGCGAAACGACAATCAACGTACCATCGAAATCAAGCAATGCCTGCTTCAAGATATCCTTTGTCTTCATGTCAAGGTGATTGGTCGGCTCATCGAGAATCAGCAAATTCACCGGCTCCAGCAACAGCTTAATCATCGCCAAGCGCGTACGTTCACCACCCGAAAGCACCTTCACCTTCTTGGTGCTCTCCTCGCCACCGAACATAAAGGCGCCGAGCAAGTCGCGAATTTTGTTTCGAATTTCTCCCTTCGCCACGTCATCAATCGTCTGAAACACCGTCAGGTTCTCATCCAGCAGCGAAGCCTGATTCTGCGCAAAGTAACCAATCTGCACGTTGTGTCCCAACGTCAGCGTACCCTCGTGTTCAATCTCATTCATGATACACTTCACCAGCGTAGACTTACCCTCACCGTTTCGTCCCACAAAAGCCACCTTGTCGCCACGTTCGATGGTGAGCGAAGCATTGCGGAAGACCACATGATCACCGTAGCTCTTCCCTACTCCCTCCATGATGACCGGATAGTTACCACTGCGGGGCGAAGGCGGAAACTTCAAGCGAAGTGCGGAAGTATCCTCCTCGTCCACCTCCACCAATTCCAGTTTCTCCAGCATCTTGACACGGCTCTGCACCTGCAACGTCTTACTGTAAGTGCCCTTGAAGCGCTCAATGAAGTCCTTCGTTTCCTGAATCATCTTCTGCTGATCCTCATACTGCTTCTGCTGCTGTTCGCGACGTTCCTGACGCAGCTGCAAATATTGCGAGTAGTTCACCTTATAATCATAGATACGGCCCATCGTCACCTCGATGGTGCGCGTCGTGATGTTATCCACGAACTTACGGTCGTGACTGATGACCATCACCGCCTTACCGTTGTTAATCAAGAAATCCTCCAGCCACTGAATCGACTCGATATCGAGGTGGTTGGTCGGCTCGTCGAGCAAAAGCACATCGGGGTTCTGCAACAAAAGTTTTGCCAACTCGATACGCATACGCCAACCACCGCTGAAGTCACTGGTGGGGCGATGGAAATCCTCGCGTTCAAAGCCTAAGCCGAGCAGCGTCTTCTCTACATCCTCCTCGAAGTGCGTCAAGTCGATGGCATAAAACTTTTCACTCATGGAAGCCACCTTCTCAATCAGCTCCATGTAAGAGTCGCTCTCATAGTCGGTGCGCTCCGCCAGTTCCTTGTTCATCGCCTCAATCTCCGCCTCCATGGCATGCAGATGAGCGAAGGCCTGCGACGCTTCCTCGAAGACCGTACGACCGTCCTCCGTCATCAAGTGCTGCGGCAGGTAAGCAATCACACAATCCTTGGGTGCCGACACCTTACCACGTGTAGGCTGACGGACGCCCGCCAGAATCTTCAGCAGTGTACTCTTGCCGGCACCGTTCTTACCCATCAGGGCGATGCGGTCCTTCTCGTTAATTACAAAAGAGATATCACTAAACAGGGTGGTTCCGCCGAATTCCACGGCCAAGCCATCAATAGAAATCATAAGCTATAATAGGTTTGTAAATATAGTAGGTTTGTAAATAAAGAAAAAGAGAGGCTCCATCACACCGGACGAAGCCTCTGCTTACATATTTTATATCTTCGCTAACTCATTATATTCTGCTAGCTCATTATCAGAATCAGCAGCTGCGCTGTAAGGATACGCAAGAACATCACCAACGGATAAACCGTAGAGTAACCTACTGCAGGAGCATCGTTACCGGCTGTCTGGTTAGAGTAAGCCAATGCAGGGGGGTCGGTGTTACTACCGGCAATCAGACCCATCAGCGTGAAGTAGTTCAACTTGCAACGCAGGCGGGCGATGAGACCCATAATCAGCAAAGGAATTACAGTAATCAAGAAACCGAGACCCACATAGAGCAAACCGTCGCCCTGTACCACCGTCTGCACGAACTTACCGCCCGCTTTAATACCAACGCTGGCCAAGAAGAGCACAATACCAATCTCACGCAACATTAAGTTGGCACTCATGGTGGTGTAGGTCACCAGTTTAACTTTATAACCGAAACGACCAATCAAAATAGCGATAATCAACGGACCACCGGCCAAGCCGAGTTTCACCGGAGTCGGGATGCCCGGGAAAGTGATAGGCAAGCTACCGAAGAAGATACCCACGAGGATACCGACGAAGATGGTTACGATGTTGGGGTGATCCAGACGTTTCAGAGAGTTACCCATCTTGCTGGCTACACGCTCTACCGCATCTTGCTGACCAACCACCATCACACGGTCGCCCACCTGCAAGGTCAGGTTACGTGTAGCGAAGAGGTCCATACCCGAACGGTTGACACGCGTTACGTTCACGCCATACATACTGCGGAAGTGCATCTCACCGAGCGTCTTACCGTTCATGCTCGACTGCGTAATCAAGATACGACGAGAAACCATCGGCATATCCTGTTTCTCCCAATCCACCTCAATCTTCATACCAATGAAAGCGGTAATAGCCTCCGCATCATCCTCGGCACAAACGATAAAGAGCTGATCGCCCAAGTGGATAACCGTTTCCGAATCAGGAATACTTACGTGACCTTTCTGCAGGATACGAGAGCAAACCATCTCACGACCGAGGAAGCTTCTCACCTGCGCCATCGTCTTACCGTCGAGGGCATCGTTGTGCACCTCCAGGTGCATCATATAAGGTTTCAAATGTGGATTGGCATCTTCAGCCTGCTTAATCTCCTCCTCCTCTTTCTTGAAGTTGACACGGCAGATGTAGCGCAAGGCGATGATAGAACCGATGATACCCAAGACACCGAGGGGATAAGCGCACGCATAACCGGTGGCAATCTCATCGCCCGTGTAGTGAATCTGACTCAACGCCTCGTTGGCAGCACCAAGTCCCGGAGTGTTGGTTACGGCACCGCAAAGGATACCCACCATCATCGGAAGTTCCACGCGGCCGCCCATGATGAAATAGAGCGCCAAAGCCACCGCGATGTTGAGAGCTACAATGCCCACCGCAATCAGGTTCATGGTGATACCACCCTTCTTAAACGAAGAGAAGAAGGAAGGACCGACCTGCAAACCGATACAGAAGACGAAGAGAATCAATCCGAAATCCTGAATAAAATTAAGAACCGCAGGCGTGCCCGTAAAGCCGAAGTGGCCCACAAAGATTCCTGCAAACAATACAAATGTCACCCCTAAGGAGACCCCGAAGAACTTAATCTTTCCTAACAAGACACCAACCGCAATCACAAACGAGTAGAGAAGCACGATGTGAGCGACTGAATCTTGACTCCACAATAGAGTTTCTAACCAATCCATAAAATTATTTTTACCTATTATTTTTCATTGTGGCGCAAAGGTAGTCATTTTTCTCTATACCTATGGAATAATCATCCGATAATTTTGAACAGCCTTGGTTACAAAATTTAAAATTCATTGTCGACAAAGCAAATTTGCATACAGATTTTATGCAAAAAAGGTTTTTTGTTTCCGACTAATTATTACCTTTGCACGTTGGCTTATAATAAACTTAGAAATAACATTATTAATTTTAAACTTATAATAAACTATGGCAGATAGTAAAGAAAAACTCTTTTCGGATTTTGGCCATGTATCCACCCAAGAATGGTTGGACAAGATTAATGTCGATCTGAAGGGAGCTGATTTTGAGAAGAAACTCGTTTGGAAAACCAACGAGGGCTTCAAAGTTAAGCCTTTCTACCGTCAAGAAGATCTGGAAGGATTGAAGACGACAGATGCTCTTCCGGGCACTTACCCTTACCTGCGCGGTACGAAGAAAAACGACAACACTTGGTACATCCGCCAAGAAATTGTGGTGGAGGATGCCAAAGAAGCAAACGCCAAAGCGTTGGACATTCTGAACAAGGGTGTAGACTCACTGGGATTCAAGGTGAAAGCCAAGGAGCTGAGCGCTGCTTACATCGAGACTTTGTTGAACGACATCTGCGCTGAGTGCATCGAGCTGAACTTCGCTACTTGTCCGGCTCACACCGTAGAGTTGGCTCAACTGTTGGTGGACTACTTCCAGAAAAAGGGTTACGACTTGAACAAACTGGTAGGTTCTATCCAGTATGACCCGATGGAGAAGATGTTGAGCCGCGGTAAAGACTTGAGCGACTTCATCAACACAGCAAAAGAGTTGGTGAGCGTTGTAAGCGTACTGCCTCAATATCGTTGCATCAGTGTAGACGGTTTGACCTTGAACAATGCCGGTGCTTACATTTCTCAGGAGTTGGGTTACGCCTTGGCTTGGGGTAATGAATATATGAACCAACTGGTGGAGGCCGGTGTTCCCGCTTCACTCGCTGCCAACAAAATCAAATTCAACTTCGGTATCAGCTCCAACTACTTCATGGAGATTGCCAAGT
>CAYSOW010000133.1:0-4585 GCA_964432715.1 uncultured Bacteroides sp. | reverse complement strand
TTGGAAACCACTTGCGGCTCATTGATGCGCAGCTCGGGGAGCAACAGGGCTGCCGGAGCGAAGGCCATCGCCATGCGGTGATCCTCGTAGGTATCTATCTGCGGAAGTGCATCCGCTTCGACACGAGCGCCCTCCCAATAGAGCACCGAGTCGTTCTCCTCGCGAACATCATAACCCAGTTTCGCCAACTCACGACGCAATGCCGCGATGCGATCGGTTTCTTTGATCTTCAGGCTCTGCAAACCGGTGAAACGGAAGGGTACCCCCAGCAAAGCACAAGTCACCACAAACGTCTGTGCCAAGTCGGGCTGATTCACGAAATCCACCTCCAAACGCTCCACCACTTTTCCGGTTTTGCGCAGCGTCACCTGCTTATCACCATACTCCGTAGCCACGCCCAACTGTTCAAAAATCTTCGCCACCGCAGCGTCTCCCTGCAAAGAGTCCGCAAAGAGTCCGTTCAGCGTCACCTCCGCCTCCTTGGAGAGGGCCACCATCTCATACCAATAAGAGGCAGCGCTCCAATCGCTCTCCACATAGAAAGGAATGGATTGATAAGGTTTCGCCTCCACACGGATGGTGTGATCATCGCTCCATGCCGCCTGTGCACCGAATTGTCCCATCAGCTGCAAAGTCAGGTCGATATAGGGGCGCGACACGATTTCGCCGGTCAGATGCAGCGTCATCCCCTCAGGCAGCATCGGCGCAATCATCAGCAAAGCCGAGATATATTGCGAACTGACACTTCCCTGCAACGTCACTTCCCGTCCTTCGAGCGAGCCGCCGGTGATACGCAGGGGCGGGAAACCCTCGTTGGCGAGGTATTCCACCTGTGCACCCAGGCTGCGCAAAGCATCCACCAACAAGCGGATAGGACGCTGTTGCATACGTTGCGTACCGGTAATCACCTTGGTGCCCGGCGTAATGGCACGGTAGGCCGTCAGGAAACGCATGGCGGTTCCCGCCGCTTTGATATCGAGTGTCTCCCCCACCTCGCGCAGCGCAGCAATCATCACCTGCGTATCGTCGCAGTCGGAGAGGTTCTCGGGCATATCCGCCCCACGGCCGAGTGCATGCATGATGAGCACACGGTTACTGATACTTTTAGAAGACGGCAGTTGCACGGTTGCGTGCAACGATACCGGAGAGCTTATTTTAATCTGCATAGCATTCTGAACATCAACATTTCTGCAAATGTAATTAAAAAAAGAGTGCAGCGTTCATTTTTACCCACAGAAAGCTATCCAAAATCATTTTTTCGAAGGTTTATTCATATTTTTTCGCAGAATAATTTGCAGATTCAAAAATAAGCACTACTTTTGCATCCGCAATTCGGGGTGTAGCTCAGCCCGGTTAGAGTACGCGTCTGGGGGGCGTGTGGTCGCTGGTTCGAATCCAGTCACCCCGACTGGAAGAAAGGATTGAAATCGAAAGATTTCAATCCTTTCTCTTTTTCCACTCATTTTTCACACATTCCTCTCTATCCTTTTTATGCGTTCCATTTTCCCTTCGCTTTCTTTTGCATCTTCGTATATTCTCCCTACATTTGCGAGGGTTTCCTCCGGCAGGTTGTCGAGGCGAGCCCACCTTAACCCATTAAATCAAACAATCAATGAAGAAGTTTTTACTATTTGCCTTGCTGTTGTTCCTTGCTACCACCGGCTATCGTGCGCAGGCTCAGGGACGTATCATCGAGTTTTCTCACCCTAAAATGAAAGTATTTCTCCCGCCCAGCGGACTGGCGAACGGGAAGGCGTTGGTGGCTTGCCCGGGAGGCGGCTATACGCATTTGGCTATCAACCATGAGGGCTACCACTGGGCACCGTTCTATAACAACCTGGGGTTGGTGTATGCCGTGCTGGAGTACACCCTGCCCAACGGCGACCGCAACTTGCCGATGAAGGATGTGGAGGCGGCGTTTCAACTGCTCACCGACAGCGCCTCGGTGTGGGGCATTCAGCCGGATAAAATTGGTATCATGGGCTCTTCGGCCGGTGGTCACTTGGCCTCTACAATGTCTACCCACCCCACCGATGTGTGCAAACCGGCATTTCAGATTCTCTTTTATCCGGTCATCTCACTCGACCCGCAGCTGACTCACAGCGGCAGTCGCAACGGTTTCCTGGGCAATCAGCCTTCGGAGGAGTTGGTGAAGCAATACTCCAACGAGTTGCAGGTAACGGCAGACACACCGCGCGCCTTCCTCGTACTGGCAGCCGACGACCGTTCCGTTAAACCGATGAACAGCCTCAACTACTTCAATGCCTTGCAACAAGCCGGTGTTCCCGTTTCGATGTTTATCTACCCCAACGGTGGCCATGGCTTCGGTTTTCGCGACACGTTCAAATATCACGAGCCGATGTTGAACGAGCTAAGTATCTGGCTGAAGAGTTTCTGACATCCGGAGAGTATCAACATATTACAAAAAACGATTTTTGAAGATCTAAGCATATGGAGACAAAACGTAAGGTAAAGAAAAGCGCAAACAAGAAGGCTATTGGACAAACGGTGATGAGCAATTTGGTCTGTCCTGAGGGTATGAAGCTCGAGGATTGGCAGATTCAGTTACGCGTAAAAGAGGCAGAGAAACAACCAATGCACATCGAAATAGTAGATGCAGCATCCATGCCCGGAGAGTTTCTCGTAACGAGCAATTCCCACCTATACAAGGTGGTATTTCACGGGAAAGATAGCGAGTGGAACTACTGCGACTGTATGGATTTCAAAACCAACCGTCTCGGTACGTGCAAGCACCTGGAGGCAGTCAAGTCGTTCCTGAAAGAGAAACGTAAGCCTCAGTCCTACCGTTTGCCGACATACAGTTCCATCTATCTAAGCTACAGACAGGACAGATGTGTCAAAATACGCATTGGAGAAACGAATCACGAGGCGATGTCCAAACTTGCCGACACTTTTTTTTGCGCTGATGGCACCTTACGAAGAAACAAAGAGAAACAGATTGAGAAATTCATCACCAAAGCCAAAGAACTTGATTCCGACTTCCGCATCTATCCGGACGCCATGGACTTTATCATCGAACGACGAGAAAGAATTACGCGGGAGAAGATTCTCGAACGTTACGATGACAAAACACTCAATCATCTGCTTTCGGTTCCTTTATTTTCTTATCAAAGAGAAGGAGTAAGATTCTCTTTTGCGCACGGAAAATCCATCATTGCAGACGAGATGGGCTTAGGTAAGACCATTCAAGCCATCGCCACAGCAGAGATGTTGCGCAAAGAAGGCTTTATTGAGTCCGCACTCATCATCTGCCCCACTTCACTGAAATATCAATGGAAGAAAGAGATTGAGCGCTTCACCCGTTCCTCTGCTATCGTAGTTGAAGGAGATCACTTAAACCGCACTCGGGCCTACAATCACGAGGCTACCTATAAGATAGTGTCTTACCACTCCATAGCAAACGATCTGAAAGTCTACAAATCGATGGAATGCGACATGATTATCATGGACGAGGTACAACGACTGAAGAATTGGAACACACAAATTTCGAAAGCAGCACGACTGATACACAGCAAATATGCGGTGGTGCTCTCCGGCACCCCATTGGAGAACAAATTAGAGGAGCTATACTCCGTTATGCAATTCGTCGATCAGTTTTGCTTAGGTCCCCTTTATCGTTTCCGCGAAGAATCAATAGTAACGGATGCTACAGGAAAGACCATCGGATATAAGAACCTGCATCATATCGGTGAGTTAGCATCGTCTGCGCTTATCCGACGCACTAAAAAACAGGTAGAGCTTCAGATGCCTAAGCGTACGGACAAGATTCTTTATGTCGAGTTGACTCCTCAACAGAGAGAGATACATGATGAAACGCAGTCCATCGTGGCTCGCATCATCGAAAGATGGAGAAGGATGCACTTCATCTCTGAAAACGACCGCAAGAAGTTGCTTCTATGCCTAAGCCGAATGAGGATGGTATGTGACAGCACATTTATCATTGATCAGCGCACGAACTATCAAACCAAAATTGACGAAGCACTCAATATCATTCATACAATGATGGAATGTGGAGATGAAAAGATGGTAGTGTTCAGTCAGTGGGAGCGCATGGGCCGACTTTTATCCAATGAGCTGGAAAAGTCGAACATTCAACACGAGTTTCTCCATGGAGGGGTTCCTTCACAAAAGCGCCATGAGTTGATGGACCATTTTGCCAACGACCCGAACTCACGCGTTTTCATATCCACGGATGCCGGTGCCACAGGTCTAAACCTCCAAAGCGGTTCTATGATGATCAATCTCGACCTTCCATGGAATCCGGCAGTTCTTGAACAACGAATTGCACGCATCTATCGTATAGGCCAGGAACGACCCATACAAGTAATCAACATGGTAGCGCACGGCACCATTGAAGAGCGGATGCTGACCACATTGAATTTCAAGTCCGGAATGTTTGCTGGAATATTAGACGATGGAGAGGATGCCATCTTCCTTGAAAACAGCAAGTTCGACAAGCTCCTCAATACATTTGCGGATGTGATTGAAGCAAATCCGGATGAGAGTCCTGAGAAACAAGAACGTGCAAAGCAAGTGCAAGAAGAAGTTACAGAACAGGCTCCTA
>CAYSOW010000132.1:0-4695 GCA_964432715.1 uncultured Bacteroides sp. | reverse complement strand
TTCTTCTTCAGCATAAACTCGGGCGAGGCCTGACTGTGCTGGTAGGAGGTCAGTTCATTTTGAAACTGCGTGTCGTGCATGGCCAGCATCTTGATCTCCTGCTCGCGCTCTCTGCGCAGCACGGCACACGCCGGTCCCAACAACTTCATCACGACATTATCCATCAAGTGATGACCTTGGATAAAGAGATAGGTGGTCTCCGGAGTTACTCCGAGCGGCTCCAGATCCTTGCGGAGACGACTCACCTCCTCCACATGTTCTGCATAGGTGTGTTCAAAGAAACGCACCTTCTGCTCTACCTTCCGCTGCATGCGTTGCAAACTGCTCTCCGGGTGTTGCAGATTGATATGCTCCGGCTTCACCACCTCACAGAAATCCAGCAGCGAGAACTTGTTGAGCACATGGTTCCGATAGAACCAGATGGACCACAAGAAGAGCGGATAGGCAATCTGCGAATAGCGGTGCAGATAGTCGACAAAGTCCACCACGGGGCGGTCGTTCAGCGTAGCCATCACACACACCTGGTGCAGACTCTCCGCATAACATTGGTAATTCTCGATGGCATACGTATAGGTGTGAAAGATATAGGGACTCTGCAAAATGCGTCGCGAGATGTTGCTCGCCCCCTGCATCAGATAGTCGTAGTCGCTGTCCACACAGGCAATCATGTGTCCGCCCAGACTGTTCCCCAAGATATTGTTGATGGCCGTGCGCTTCCCCTTCGCCAGCGTGTCCGACGAAGGTAGCATCACCTGAAAATAGTACTCCTCGTTCTCAAACTCACTCAAGAGCGTACGCCAAAAGAAGATGTCATCGTAGCTTTCCACATAAGCCACAATGCGCTTCCTCGATTTCTTCGGCTTCAGTCGGTTGGCCGCTTCAATGTAATCGGAGGTCAGTTGTTCGATGAGTCTCTTTCCCATAGGCCACTACTATCCAATCAAGTCGCTCACTTCGGTCACGGCATCCACCCAGCCATTCATCACCACTGCAGGCGAGTGGGTGGTCAGAATGATTTGCACCTTCGGGTTGAGCTGACGAATCAGCGAGATGAGTTTCTGTTGCCACTCTACGTGCAGCGACACTTCCGGCTCGTCCATAAAGAGCGTAAACGACTGGTTGTCCTGTACCAGCACCGTGAGGAGGATGACGAGCATCTGCTTCTCGCCGGAGGAGAGCTGGTAGGGGTAGAGCGTCTCGCCCATCTGGTCGAAGGTAATCTCATTATTTTTCCGCATAATCTTCTTGCCGGTCTCGCTGAAGAGCTCGTCCATCATGTCCTGAAACATCTTCTTCGGCAGGGAGACTTGTGCGGCCTTTTCTTGCGCACCTTCCTCGCCCGAGGTGAGCAACTCGATGATGCGGTTGCCGATGTTCACCTGATAGTCGAGGTAACGGCGTTGCAGCTGATAGATTTGCCAGTCGAGCTCGGTGAACACCTGACTGTTGGCTATCTTGTCAAAGATGTCAGAGTGGAGCAGCGGACGATCGAAGCTGCGGATGACACTGAAGCGCAGGAAGGTGGCATCGGCGGGGAAGAGGGTGAGGTGCACATTCTCGTCGCCCGGACGTTCCACCACGGTGGGCGTCGCGTTGAGGGAGCGGATGGACTGGTTGAGAATGGTGCTCTTACCTATACCGTTGATACCGCTCAAGATGTTGACATCGGGCCGGAGCTCCCAACTGATATGTTGCTCCTTCTTACCCCACAACGATTTGATTTCGATGCGCTGAATATATTCTGCTGGTTTCTTCATGGTGCTAATGCTTTTGCTACAAATTTACAATAAAAAAACAAAGGACAAACATTTTACGCCGAAAAGAAGTAACTTTGCACGCACTTAATTCAAATGAACCAAACCATGCATATGAAAAAAAACTATACGGCCCATCTCTGTATGTTTGTGGCCAGTATTATCTGGGGACTGATGTCTCCGGTGGGTAAAGATATTTTGAGTAGTGATATCACTGCTTTCACGTTGGTCTCTTTCCGCATGTTCGGAGGCGCACTCTGCTTCTGGATTGCTTCGCTCTTTACGAAGTCGGAGGAGGTGCCGCCTCACGATCTGTTGAAGATGTTCTTTGCTTCGCTCTTCTTGATTGTCTTCAATCAGGGCATGTTTATCTTCGGCCTTTCGCTGACATCGCCCATTGACGCCGCCATCATCAGTACGCTGGCGCCCATTGTGACGATGATTCTGGCTGCCATCTATCTGAGCGAGCCGGTCACCGGCAAGAAGGTGAGTGGTGTCTTTGTGGGTGCCATCGGAGCTCTGATTCTTGTGCTGGGTAGTCGTGCTGCCGGCGGCCGCAGCAGTAGTGTGCTGGGCGACTTGATGTGCTTTACGGCGCAGGTGAGTTACTCCATCTATCTGACTTTCTTCAAGGGGTTGCTTAATAAGTATCATGCGGTGACTTGCATGAAGTGGATGTTCACCTATTCGGCCATCTGCTTCATTCCTTTCTCTTATAAGGAGATGTCTACGCTGGACTGGGCGGGCGTGCCGACTCATGTATGGGGTGAGGTGGCCTTCGTCATCTTCGGTGCCACCTTCCTTACCTTCCTTTTGCTGATGGCGGCGCAGCGCGTGCTTCGCCCCACGGTCCTCAGTATGTATAACTATGTGCAGCCCATTGTGGCATCTATCGTGGCAGTGATTTGGGGCCTCGGCACCTTCGGCTGGAGCAAAGCGCTCGCCATCGTGCTGGTCTTCCTCGGTGTCTATATCGTGACGCAGAGTAAATCGAAGGCGCAGATGGATGCGGAGAAACTGGCGGCGGAACAAACTACGGAGGCTCATGGCAAAGAGTGACCTTACGAACTCTCCGATTCTCTACCTGAATCGCTTGTACGACTTGCTGAAGCAGGAGTACAACTACGAGCGTGATACGTTTCGTCAGCACTCTTCTACGCTCTCTATCGAACGCAAAGTGAAGCGCGGCATCTGCTGGTATCCGCTGCACGTAGGGCGCAACTACTACAACTCGCTCAATCAGCTGGTGGTGGAGGTGGAGCGCACGGAGGCTACGGAGGTGGATCATGAGTTTGAATATGGTCGCCCGGTCTGCTTCTTTGCGCAGAGTGCCACGGGCGACTTGCGTTTCCTGAATTTCTCGGCTACGGTGAGCTATGTGGACGAGAACCGCATGGTGGTGGCATTGCCGCACATGGAGGCACTGATGGATTTGCAGGGAGTCGACCGCCTCGGCATACAACTTTCGTTTGATGAAAATAGCTATAAATTGATGTTTGAAGCGCTTCAGCAGGTGATGCAAGCCAAGGGCAATCGCCTGGCGGAGCTGCGCGACATCTTCCACGGCACGCAACCCACCACCCGTTTCCACTTCACCCCTCTCCGTTTCCCGTGGCTCAACCCCACGCAAGAAGAGGCGGTGAACAAGGTGCTGTGGGCGAAGGAGGTCAGCATTGTCCACGGTCCTCCGGGCACCGGCAAGACCACCACGCTGGTGGAAGCCATCTATGAGACCCTCCATCGCGAGAGTCAGGTGCTGGTCTGTGCGCAGAGCAATATGGCTGTCGACTGGATTTCAGAGAAACTGGTGGATCGAGGCATCTCGGTGCTGCGTGTAGGCAACCCGTCGCGCGTGAACGACAAGATGCTCTCTTTCACCTACGAGCGACAGTTTGAATCGCACCCCGACTATCCGCAGCTGTGGAGCATCCGCAAGGCCATCCGCCAGTTGCAGAGCCTGAAGAAAGCGCATCGCGGGGAGGCATTCCATCAGAAGATGAACTCGCTGAAGGACCGTGCCACGGAGCTGGAGATACGCATCCACAACCAACTCTTTTCCGAGGCGCGTGTCATTGCCTGCACTTTGGCAGGTTCTGCCAATCGTGTCTTGCTGGGTCAGCACTTCGATACGCTCTTTATCGATGAGGCTGCACAAGCCCTGGAACCGGCCTGCTGGATTGCCATCCGTAAGGCAAGTCGTGTCATCCTGGCAGGCGACTATTGTCAGCTGCCGCCCACCATCAAGTGCATCGAGGCATTGCGTGGTGGCTTGGACCGCACCCTGATGCAGGCCATCGCTGAGCGCAAGCCGGAGACGGTCTCCCTGCTGAAGGTGCAATATCGCATGAACGAAGAGATTATGCGCTTCTCGTCCGACTGGTTCTACCATGGTCAGGTGCAGTCGGCGCCGGAGGTGAGTCACCGCGGCATCCTCAGTTACGAGATTCCGATGGAGTGGATCAACACCGCAGGAATGGATTGCAACGAAGAGTTTGTGCGTGAGAATTTCGGTCGCATCAACAAACCCGAAGCAGAGCTGACCATTGAGCAGTTGCGCCTCTATCTGCAAAAGATAGGCAAGGAGCGTGTCCTCGAAGAGCGCATCGACGTAGGTGTCATCTCCCCCTATAAAGCGCAAGTCTACTACCTGCGTCATCTCTTGAAGCAAGACCCCTTCTTCAAGCCCTTCCGTCCTCTCATCACCGTCAACACGGTGGATGGCTTCCAGGGCCAGGAGCGAGACATCATCCTCATCAGTTTGGTGCGTGCCAACGAGGAGGGCCAGATAGGTTTCCTCAACGACCTTCGTCGCATGAATGTGGCCATCACACGTGCCCGCATGAAGCTGATTATCCTGGGTGATGCTTCTACACTCACCAAGCATCCGTTCTATAAAAAGCTGTATGAGTGGGTGCAAGAGTTGGGTGGGGAGTCAAGTCTG
>CAYSOW010000131.1:0-4700 GCA_964432715.1 uncultured Bacteroides sp. | reverse complement strand
GGATGGAGTCGCAGCTTGCAGTTGCGCGGCATTCAGCTGCCCGATGAACTGAAGGATGAGGTGTTTTTGATTGTGGGGGAACGACGGATGGGTGGTACCTCAGCCAACCATTAAATAGGAAAACGAAAGATGATGGAGATATTGCAATATACTTTTTTTCAGCATGCCTTGCTGGGTAGCCTCTTCGCGAGCATTGTCTGCGGAGTCATCGGTACCTACATCGTGACGCGGCGACTGGTTTTTATCAGTGGCGGCATTACGCATGCCTCTTTTGGTGGAGTGGGCTTGGGCATGTATCTCGGCGTTTCGCCCATTCTCTCGGCGGCTCTCTTCTCGGTGCTTTCCGCTTTCGGAGTGGAGTGGCTCAGTAAACGGAGCGATATGCGCGAGGACTCGGCCATTGCGGTCTTCTGGACCTTCGGTATGGCGGTGGGCATCATCTTCAGTTTCCTGTCGCCCGGCTTTGCGCCCGACTTGTCCTCCTATCTCTTCGGCAATATTCTCACCATCACCCGCTCGGATATTTGGTTGCTGGTTGTACTGTCCGTACTTGTGTCGGCCTTCTTTATCTGCTTTATGAACCCCATCATCTATATCTCGTTCGACCGCGAGTTCGCGCGTTCGCAACGCATCCCCGTGCGCCTCTTCGAGTATCTGCTGATGATGTTCATCGCCCTCACCATCGTGGCGTGTCTGCGCATGGTGGGTATTGTGCTGGCCATCTCACTGCTGACCATTCCGCAGATGACCGCCAACCTCTTTACCAACCGCTATCGGACCATCATTCTTGTTTCGATGCTGGTGGGCTACCTGAGCTGTCTGGGTGGATTGCTCTTCTCGTATGCCTACAACGTACCCTCGGGCGCCACCATTATCTTCTTCTCCATCCTGATTTATGTGGTATGCAAGGTGGGGAAGAGTCTTGCCAAACGATTTGAACGAAAAAAAGAACTATATGGAAATCAAAATTAATTCATTGGAACAGATCCATGAGGCTGCTCATCAGTTTATGGAGGCCATGGGAGATAACACCGTCTTCGCTTTCTACGGCAAGATGGGTGCGGGAAAGACCACCTTTATCAAGGCGCTGTGCGAGTGTCTGGGGGTGACGGAGGATGTCATCACTTCGCCTACCTTTGCCATCGTCAACGAATATCGTTCCGAGAGTGAGGAACTCATCTATCACTTCGATTTCTATCGGGTGAAGAAGTTGGAAGAGGCGTATGATATGGGCTATGAGGACTATTTCTATAGTGGTGCACTCTGCTTCATTGAGTGGCCGGAGTTGATTGAAGAACTTCTGCCGCTGGATGCCGTGAAGGTAAGCATTGAAGAGAAAGAAGACGGCAGTCGCGTGATTACGGCTGAGATGTAAATAGGTCAATAGATAGGGTATGGCAGCGCAATATTTCGTCTGGGGACTCTTTATCGTGGCGGGCGTCGTCTCGGTATTAGCGTCGGTGTTCGATTGGAACTGGTTCTTCACCTCACAGAACGCACGGTTTATCGTGGAGAACGTGGGACGGAAGCGGGCACGACTCTTCTACGGATTGTTGGGACTTATCATGATAGCGATGGTAGTCTTCTTCGTGAAGTCTAATAATTAAATTTTTATGGAAAATTAATTCATTATTCATTCATCTATGGAGATTTATGATTATCTTTGCGGTCCAATTGAGGGATAATAATTAAAACCTATATAAGTATGAGATTTTTAACGGAAGAAAAATTGACTATTGTGGGCGCAGCCGGTATGATTGGCTCAAATATGGCTCAAACTGCAGCTATGATGCGTCTTACTCCGAACTTGTGTTTGTATGATCCTTTCGCACCCGCTTTGGAAGGTGCTGCAGAGGAGATGTATCACTGCTCATTCGAGGGCATGAACATCACTTTTACTTCTGATGTAAAAGAGGCATTCACCGGAGCTAAGTACATTATCTCTTCAGGTGGTGCTGCTCGTAAGGCAGGTATGACTCGCGAGGATTTGCTGAAAGGTAACGCTGCTATCGCAGAGGAGCTGGGTCAGAACATCAAGACTTACTGCCCCGACGTGAAACACGTAGTAATCATTTTCAATCCGGCAGATATCACCGGTTTGGTTACTTTGCTCTACTCAGGCTTGAAACCGTCGCAGGTAAGTACTTTGGCTGCGTTGGATAGCACTCGTCTGCAGAGCGCTTTGGCTAAACACTTCGGTGTGAAACAGGATGCAGTGGCAAACTGTAGAACTTATGGTGGTCACGGAGAGCAGATGGCTGTCTTCGCTTCTACTGCAACGGTAGAGGGTAAGCCTTTGACTGACTTGATCGGTACTCCGGCTTTGACCAATGAGAAATGGGCAGAAATCAAGAAAAACGTAACTCAGGGCGGTAAACACATCATCGACCTCCGCGGACGTTCTTCTTTCCAGAGCCCGGCTTATGTATCTGTAGAGATGATTCGCGCAGCAATGGGTGGCGACGCTTTCAGATGGCCGGCAGGAACTTACGTTTACTCTGAAGGTTTCGATCACATCATGATGGCAATGGAGACTGAGATTACCAAAGACGGTATCCATTACAAAGAGGTGAAAGGTACTCCGGAAGAGGTGGCTGAGTTGCAGCAGAGTTACAAACACTTGTGTGACTTGCGTAACGAGGTAATCGAGTTGGGCATCTTGCCTCCGGTAGAGAAATGGAATGCATTGAACCCGAACATCAAATAAAGTAGGTGGTCGCACAACGCAAGAAAAAATAGGCAAGTCGGCAGGGTTCTTTCGCGAGAATTCGGGCCGACTTGTGTTTTATTTGTACTTTTTTGGAGCGAAAGTTTTGTCAATTAGGAAAGTATGAGTAATTTTGCGACCCAAATCGTAATGATTTTTTAAATACTAACATTAATAATAAAGCAAAAAATGATTGTAGTACCAGTAAAAGAGGGCGAGAACATTGAGAAAGCCCTGAAGAAGTTCAAAAGAAAATTTGAGAAAACCGGTGTGATTAAAGAACTGAGAAGCAGACAACAGTTTGATAAACCGTCGGTTACAAAGAGATTGAAAAAAGAGCGTGCTATCTACGTTCAGAAACTTCAGCAGGTAGAAGAATAATTTATTGCAATTTTCTTTGAGTTTATTGATTTATTTCCATATATTCGTAGCTGAATAAACACAGCGTGACGATTCTTATGATAATAGATCTTTTCTTAGATTATCTGCGGTTGGAACGAAACTACTCCGAATGCACGGTAAAAAGCTACGGAGCAGACTTGCGGTTGTTTGAGTCTTTCTTCACGGAGATGGACGAACGTCTGACCTGGAAAACGGTCGACGCGGACGTGATTCGTCTTTGGATGGTCCAGATGATGGACGAAGAGACGGAGCGGGGAGATAGGGCGGCAACTGTAAACAGAAGATTGAGCTGCTTGCGCTCTTTCTATCGGTTTCTCATGATGCGCGGTGAGGTGGATGTCAATCCTGCATCGAAAGTGACGGGGCCGAAGCGAAAGAAGAAGCTTCCTTATTTTATGAAGGAGGCAGAAATGGACAAGCTGTTGGATGGGGATTTGTTTGAGCCGGGGTTCGAAGGAACTCGCGACCGGACGATTCTTGACTTCTTCTACTCCACCGGAGTCCGCCTTGCCGAATTGGTAAGTCTGGACGATGGCGATGTGGATTACTCCGCTTCGTGTGTAAAGGTAACGGGAAAGAGAAATAAGCAACGACTGATTCCTTTCGGTGACGAACTGAAAGCGCAGTTGGATACTTATATAAGAATAAGGAACGAAGTGCTACCAAGCCGTGACTCCAATGCCTTGTTTGTGCAAGCAGGCAATGGCGAACGAATCACTCCGGCTTTGGTTTATAAATTGGTGCGTGAAAACCTCTCGAAGGTCACTACGATGAAGAAACGGAGTCCTCACGTGTTGAGGCATACCTTTGCCACCACGATGCTGAACCATTCAGCAGAGCTGGGAGCGGTGAAGGAACTGTTGGGACATAGTAGTCTGGCGGCGACCGAGGTTTATACACATACAACTTTTGAAGAGTTAAAACAGATTTATAAACACGCTCATCCACGAGCATAAAAAAGGAGGTTTGTATGGAAGTTAAAATTCAATCAATTCATTTCGATGCATCAGAACAGTTGCAGGCTTTCATTCAAAAGAAAGCTTCGAAATTAGAGAAGTATTGCGAAGATATAAGAAAGGTAGAGGTGGTACTAAAGGTTGTCAAGCCTGAGACCGTCAAAAATAAAGAGGCGGGCGTCCGCGTGTTCGTCATTGGTGATGAACTTTACGCAGAGAAGGTGTGTGACACATTTGAAGAATCAGTAGACTTAAGCCTGGATGCACTGGTCAAACAGCTCCAGAAATACAAGGAAAAACATAGTGGCAAGTGAAAAAAATGCCCAAATGTTTTTGTAGTTTAAAATAAATGACTAAATTTGCAGCCGTTTCCCGAAAGGGTCAAACGGCTGTAATAAAAAGCCTCTTTAGCTCAGTTGGCCAGAGCACGTGATTTGTAATCTCGGGGTCGTTGGTTCGAATCCGACAAGAGGCTCGAAAAGAAAAAGTATTGGGTAGTTACCAGAGTGGCCAAATGGGGCTGACTGTAACTCAGCTGGCTTACGCCTTCGGTGGTTCGAATCCATCACTGCCCACTCACTTAAATTGCGGAAGTAGCTCAGTTGATAGAGCATTAGCCTTCCAAGCTGAGGGTC
>CAYSOW010000130.1:0-4770 GCA_964432715.1 uncultured Bacteroides sp. | reverse complement strand
TCAGCAACAATTTCTCCTGCATTTTTCAATGCATTTTCTTGATCGTCTGGAGGAATCGTTGTAACTTTGAACTTGCCTTTGAATCGGGAAAAACAATCCTTGAAACGGGGCTTTGATGAGAACGAATACCATGAAAGAATCATGAAACTAAAGAAAGGAATCTACGAACATCTAATCACGGACGAACTGCTGCATGACATGAAGGAGAGTGCGTCAGAGGGACTTGTGTGCAAGACGGCAACCATTGATACGGCGGAGTCGCCCTATATGCTGGCGGAGTATCTGGGGCGGAAACTGAAGAAACTGTTGGCAGATCTGCCTAAGGAGCAGCGGACGGACTTCGCTAATCGGGTGGTGAAGCTGATGACGGACGACCGGTCATCGGAGGTGACAAACGATGAGGAGATGCTGGCGGAGGTGATGAGTGCCGAGAGTGAGGGAATTCGTAAGGCAACTCAACAACCGCAGACGCTACGGCCGCAGTCGGGCTTTCGCGTGAGCAACCTCTTTACCGGTGGGCAGAGCATGCTCTCGCTGAGCTCTGAGATAGAACGTGACATTGTGAGTGCCGACCGTATTAGCTTGATTGTCTCTTTCCTGAAGCTCTCGGGCGTGAACCTGATTTTCGACCGGTTGCAGCAGTTTTGTAATGTGCCGGGGCATCAACTGCGCATCATTACAACGACTTACTGCGGCATTACGGAGGCGAAGGCGGTGGCGCGACTCTCGCAACTGCCGAACACGGAGATTCGCATCTCTTATCAAACGAATATTGAACGATTGCATGCCAAGGCGTATATCTTTGAACGCCAATCGGGCATGAGTACGGCTTATATCGGTTCTTCAAACCTCTCAAAATCTGCGCAGACGGATGGATTGGAGTGGAACATCCGCGTGACGAATGTGGAGAATCCACACATCATCAAGACGGCGCTTGCCACCTTTGAACAATATTGGGAGAGCCCTAATTTCGAGGATTTCAAGGTGGGCGGTCTGGAACGCTTTCGGGAGCAGTTGGAGAGTTCGAAGGTGCTTCGCGAGATGGGCGGAGGGGGTGCTTCGTCAGATTTGAAGGTGCCGAAAATTATTCAGCGTTACAACATCCTGCCGCATCAGAAGCAGATTTTGGATAAGCTCTTGATGGAACGCGAACAGGGCGTTACGCGCAACTTGATTGTGGCGGCCACGGGTACCGGTAAGACGGTTATCTCGGCTTTCGACTTTCAGCATTTTAGCCAACATATGCCGAATCAGCGCAAGGCGAAAATCTTGTTTGTGGCGCATCGCGAAGAGATTTTGACGCAGGCGCTGGGCACCTATCGCAGTGTGTTGGGCGATTGGAACTTTGGTGATTTGTGGGTGGGCGAGAATCGTCCGCGAAGCTTGGATCAGCTGTTCGTGTCGGTGCAAACTTTCAATAGTCACTACGAAGCCACTTTTAGTCAGATGAACCCTCAATATTATGATTATCTGGTGATTGATGAGGCTCATCACGCCACGGCTTCCACCTATCAGCGCATCATAGAGCACTTCCATCCGCAGTTGCTGGTGGGTCTCACGGCCACGCCGGAACGTATGGATGGCGCTAGTTTGCTGCCTGATTTCGATCAGAAAATTAGTGCGGAGATTCGCTTGCCGAAGGCGCTGGACGAGGGGTTGCTGACTCCTTTCCAATACTTCTGCATCAGCGATCAGGGTACGGACTTGAGCGACGGGGAGTTGATGCAGGGGCGTCGTTACATCACTTCTCGGCTCTATGAGAAACTTTGTACGCAGGACCGTGTGCGGGTGGTGACGCGCAGCTTGGAGACTTACTTGGCGAATGAGCATGCTTGTCGGGCGCTTTGTTTCTGTGCCGATAAGCGTCATGCGCGCTACATGGCGGAGCAGTTGAACGAGGCGGGCTATCGTGCGGCGTGTTTGACTTCGGATAACAGTGAGGAGAGGAAGAAATTGAACAAACAGTTGGCTGCCGGCGAGATTCAGTATCTTTGTGTGGTGGACATCTTTAATGAGGGTGTCGACATCCCCGAGGTGGATACGGTGCTCTTTTTGCGCCCCACGGAGAGCTTGACCATCTTCTTGCAGCAGCTGGGTCGTGGCTTGCGTTTGGCGCCTGGAAAGCAGTTGCTGACGGTGCTCGACTTTGTGGCGCAATTTAATCGGAACTACGATTATGCGGGGCGTTTCCGCAGTTTGATGCTTCGCACGGATAGAAATCTGAAGGAGCAAATTCAGAACGGATTTACTTTGCTTCCTCATGGTTGCTCCATCCATTTGGAGGAGAAGGCGCAGGAGGAGGTGCTGAGGAATATCACTTCGGCCATCTATTCGAAGAAGCGATTGGTGGACGACCTTCGGACGTATGCGCAGTGTCCGTCATTGAGCGAATTTATGGAACAGAATGGTCAGGATATTCGCTTGCTTTATAGGAATGACTTTTGCTGGACACGCTTGAAGATGGAGGCGGGGAAGTGTCATTACATTGAGGACGAGACGACGAAGCGTCTGGCAAAGGGAATGGGGTATCTGATTCACATCAACACGCCGAATTATCTGTATTTTATTCAGCGGGTGTTGAGGGCGCAGGGCGATACGTCGTGGGTGAGTGAGGAGGAACGCCCTTATCTGCTGATGCTCTACTATTCGCTCTTTCAAGAGACCATCAAGAAGGTGGGGGTGAGCTCGCCGGCTGAGGCTTTGGCACGCTTGAAGCATTATCCGCTCTTCGTGCAAGAGATGCAGGAGCTTGTGGACTATCTGTTGTCGCACCTGAGCGTGAAGACGTTTGCGCTGGGCGAACATACACCGCCGTTGTTGGAGCAGTATGGTTGCTACACGCGTGAGGAGATTTTCACGTTGTTTGGCTTGCAGACGGAGGACAAGAAGATGCAGGGTAGTGTGCTCGGGGCAATGAAATTCCCAGAGTATAATGTGGAGGTGCTTTTCGTCACGCTGAACAAGTCGGACAAGGATTTCTCGCCCAGCACGCAGTATGATGATTATGTGATGGGGAATTATCGTTTTCATTGGCAGTCGCAGAATGTGGATTCGCATCAGGGACGTGGTCGTCGGTTTGTGGAGCAGTCGCAGAACAAGAAGCGTTTCTTGCTCTTTGTGCGCGAGGAGAAGCGGGATGGCTTTGGCAATACGTCGCCCTTCTATTGTTTCGGTTTCGTGAAGTATGTTCGTTCTTATGGTGACAAGCCGATGAATATCGAATGGGAGTTGAAGTACCCCATCTTGCCACAGTTTATCAGGGCAGTGTAGTCAGCAGTCGGTGTAAATGCATTAGGTTTGTAAATGTTTAACCGAGGGACGGAGGTTGCTTCCTGTCCCGTCATAAAATACGAAAGAAAAATGAAAATCTTAAATCTGATTATCAAACAGTTCTATTTCGACGAGATTATCGCCGGTAGGAAGACACAGGAGTTCCGTGAGATTAAGCCTACTACGGAGAAAAAGTATATTGAGATAGATGAGAGAGGGTATGCCGTGGAAGATGAATCGGGTAATGCTGTTCCTATCAAATATGATGCGATTCGCTTCTTCGTGGGCTATAACAAGGATCGGGATAGTGCCTTGGTGGAAGTGAAGGATGCGTATACGGAGGTCTTTGTGGATGAAGAGGGTAACCAAATCACTTATGAATACAAAGGATATGAGTACTATGCCGGACAGATTGTCTATAACCTGGGCAAGGTGCTGGAATGTAATAAGAAGTAAGTTTTAAACAGAATCGGATTCAAATGAATCCGATTCTGTGTTTCTGCTCACTGTTGGCATTCGTATTAGCCTCCAGCAACAGCTCTGCGGCAGCGATGTCACACTCCTCGATGGTGGTGTAGAGCTGCCGCTCGTCAGGGGCGTCGGTGATGGTGACCACACGGTTGGCCATGCAGCGCATCACACCGTGCTCCATCAGATTGTGCACCCAGCGGGCATTGCTGAACGACTCGCTGCGCTCGGTCGAGGCACGCTCAATGTAACGACGCAGATGCTCGTCGGCTGCAGGGGTGAGCGCAAATCCTTGCTGACTGCATATCAGGTGGGCTATCTGCCACAGCTCGTCGGCCGTGAAGTCGTCGAAATGGATGCGGATGGGGAAGCGCTCCTTCAAACCTTGGTTGCTTTCGAGCATATAGTCTATCTTGTCCTCGTAGCCTGCCATGATGACGAGCAGGTCGGGATGGGGCTCGGAGAGGACGGGCAGGAGGGCGTTGAGCGCCTGCTTGCCGAAGTCGCCGGAGTTCTTGGAGTCGATGGCCAGTGCGTAGGCTTCGTCGATGAAGAGCACTCCGCCACGTGCTTTCTCGATGGCTTCCTTCGTACGAATCTCTGTATGACCGATGTACTCGCCGATGAGCGTGCTGCGGTTGGCTTCCACGGTGTGTCCCTTCGACAGCAGTCCCATCTCGCGGAACATGGCGCCGATGAGTTTGGCCACTGTGGTCTTGCCTGTGCCGGGATTGCCCAGGAAGAGCATGTGGTTGCGGTTGTCGGTGGGGGTGGCCAGGCGGAGCTGGTTGCGTCGCTGCGTGAAGAGGGCCATGTTGCGTGCATCGCTGATTTCACGCTTCACTCTCTCCAGACCGATCATTGACTGTAGCTTCTGCTCGGCGTTCTTGATGGGCTGAACCGGTGGGGTGTCGCTCTTCGGGGCTGACGGCTCTGTGTGGGGGGTGCTCCGTGCGGTGGACGGTTCGCCGGTGTTGAGATGAAGGGGGATGGACGAAGCTTTCTTGGGGGACTGGGATGTTTCTGCGGATG
>CAYSOW010000129.1:0-4804 GCA_964432715.1 uncultured Bacteroides sp. | reverse complement strand
CTTTAGCCTTAATGCTCCGGCAAAATCTACATTGGAGATTTCTTATGTGGGTTACAAAACCATGACTGTGGTTGCCGGTAATTCAGCTTTAAATGTAGTATTGAAAGAAGATACCGAGTTACTCGACGAGGTGGTCGTAGTAGGTTACGGTGTGATGAAGAAAAGAGACTTGACCGGTTCGGTTGCCTCTGTAAAGGCTGCTGATATCGTGAAATCTCCGGCGTCTAACGCCATGGAGGCTTTGCAGGGTCAGGTTCCGGGCTTGGATATCACACGTAATTCAGGTAAAGCTACTTCCGGTGTTACGATTAACATCCGTGGTAAACGTTCTCTTTCTGACGTAACAGATGAGCGCGACAATGATATCGCCAACGCACCGCTCTTTATCATCGACGGTATGCAGGGTGGTAACTTCGCCGATATCGCTCCTTCTGACATCGAGAGTATCGAGGTATTGAAAGATGCTTCTTCTACCGCTATCTACGGTTCTCAAGGTGCCAACGGTGTAATCATTATCACTACGAAGAAGGGTGCACAGGGTAAAGTGAAACTTTCGTACAATGGTTACTATGGTGTGAACGGTTGGGCGCAGTACCCGAAGATGAACACCGGCGAGGATTACATCAATGTTCGTCGTGAGGCTTATCGCAACACCAACAACCAGTGGAGCTCTACCGCTGACGACCAGAAGTTGTTTACTGCTGAGGAGTGGGAAGCTATTCAGAACGGTGATTGGACCGACTGGGTAGACTTGGTAAACCACACGGGTTCTATCCAGAGCCATCAGGTAACTGCTTCAGGTGGTAACGAGAAAACCACTGCCATGCTTTCTGCAGGTTTCTATCAGGAGAAAGGTTCTTTCAAGAACGATCAGATGGATAAGTACAATGTACGTACCAACATCGAACATAAATTCAATAATTGGGCCAAAGTGGGTGTAACCACTCAGATTACTCACTATGCTCAGGATGAGCGTGCCGATAACGTGTTGTGGCGTGCAGCTACTAACGTTCCGCTCGGTAAAGCTTACGACGAGGACGGCAATGTGGTAGAGTGGCCTTTGGGTACCAGCTCTCAGATTAGCCCGTTGGCAGATGAGGCAACAGCCAATACCGCTAAACATCACTACTTGCAGACCAATGTGATTGCGAATGGTTTCTTGGAACTCTCTCCGATTGCCGGTTTGACTTTCCGCTCTAGCTTGGGAACCAACTTGAACTTCTATCGTAAACAAACTTTCGAAGGCGCTGAGTCTATCGACCGCGGTGGTACGTACAGTACTTCTAAATCTTCGGTAGGTTCTTCTGAGAAGAGTTATGTGAACTGGGATAACGTCATCAACTATAACAAGAGTATCAAGGATCACTCTTTCGGTGTAACGGCGTTGACCTCTTATACACAATCTAAATATACTTATGTATCTGCTGCCGGTGAAGGTCAGTTGCTCGACTCTTACCTCTACCACAACTTGGGTGCCAATGATAAGAGTACTTACACCATCGGTTCCAGCTACATTCAGCACACTACTTTCTCTTACGCTTTGCGTGCTAACTATAGCTACAAAGGTCGCTATATGATTACTGCATCAAACCGTTGGGATGGTGACTCTCGTTTGGCCGCCGGTAACAAGTGGGCAAGCTTCCCCTCTGTAGCCGTTGCATGGCGTGCCAGTGATGAGGAGTTTTTGAAAAACCAGGATTGGTTGAGTAACTTGAAAGTTCGTTTGAGCTGGGGTAAAACCGGTAACTCTGGTATCAATGAGTACGGTACGCAGTCAAAGGTAACTGCTTACACCAATGCGGCTTTCCAAGATCAGGGTTACACCTATTATAACTTTGATAAATATGTAGGTAACAAGGACGTAAGTTGGGAGATTTCCAAGACTTGGGACTTGGGTATCGACTTGGGCGTGTTCGACGGACGTATCAATGCAACCATCGACCTCTATAAGACTAATACTTCTGATATCTTGTTGCCGAGAAACTTGCCGACCTCTATGGGTGGTAGTAACGCAACTTCCTTCATCATGTATCAGAACATCGGTTCTACCATGAATAAAGGTGTTGAGTTGAGCTTGAATACGGTGAATATCGACAAACGTAACTTCAAATGGACTTCTACACTCTCTTGGTCAACCAACCATGAGGAGATTACCGGTTTGATTGATGGTTCTGATATCATCGACGGTGAGAATCCTGAAACGAAGAGTTTGTTGCTGGGTCACCCCATCAACTCCTTCTATGAGTACACTCGTCTCGGCATCTGGCAGGAGAGTGAGCGCGAAGAGGCTGCTAAATACCACAAGAGTAGCGCCAACGGTGATGTATTCCAGCCGGGTGATATCAAGTTGAAAGACTTGAACGGTGACTATATCATCGACTCTAACGACCGTGGTTACATCGGTTCTACTTCTCCGAAGTGGACTGCAGGTTTCAACAATACCTTCAACTACAAGAATTTCGACTTGAATGTCTACTTGATTGCTCGTTGGGGACAATTTATCAACTATGAGTTTGCAGGTGCTTACGACCCGAGTGGTACGAAGAACTTCCCGTCATACTTCAATTACTGGACTCCCGAGAATCCGTCAAACGATTTCCCGCGTCCTGCTGTGCAGCCGTTCTATAACTACATCGGTTACCAGTCATTGCAGTACATCGAGGGTTCTTACTGGAAGATTAAGACGGTTTCTTTGGGTTACACATTGCCTAAGAAAACGGTTAACCGCTTCGGTGCTTCCAACTTGCGTGTCTACCTGACTGCCAACAACTTGTTGTCTGTAGCAGCCAACCACTTGATCAAAGACTACGATGCAGAGCGTGGCGGTTCGGCTAAGAGCCCGCTGCAACGTCAGTTCGTATTTGGTATCAATCTGGATTTCTAATTCTTAAACACTTAATCGTATGAAAACCTACAAACAATATTTGATGGCTGCTGCAGCAGCATCACTCCTCTTCACCGCCCAGTCGTGTGACTTGGACGAGTACAACCCCGGTGGTAGTACTGCCGAGGAGGCTTTTAAAACAGAAACCGGATACAACACCATCATCAACGCTATCTACGCTTACTGGGGCGGACAGCTTTATGGACGTGAAGACCCTGTGTTGCTCTTCAATGGTGGTAACGATGAGTGGATTAATATTGCCAACAGTGGCTACGGTCGTCAGCTCTCTAAATATGAGGAGACTTTGGCTACAACCGGTCAGTTTAAGAATACTTGGGTACGTCTGTATGAAATCGTGAATGACTGTAACTCGGCTATTGAGCGTAACGATGATGCGGTATTTACGGATGCTAAAATGAAGACCATTCGTTTGGGTGAGGCTCACTTTATGCGTGCTTTCGCTTATTGGCATATTGTAGAGAACTTTGGTAACGTGGACTTGCGTACGACGGAGACTAAGGAGTTTAGTCAGTATTGCTATCGTAGCAGCTATGATGAGTTCTATGACTTGATGCTCGACGATTGCGACAAGGCTATTGCGTACTTGGATGTGAATCCGTATCCTACAGCTGATGTGGGTAGAGCTACCAAGAAAGCTGCTTACGGTTTGAAGGCTCGTATCGCTTTGACTCGTATCCACTATTGCACTTCTCAGGCTGACAAAGATAAATATTATGAGATGGCTGAAGAGGCTGCTAAATACGTTATCGACAACCAGAAGGCTTTGAATGTTTCTCTCTATGACACGCCGGAGGAGGTCTTTGCAAAAGGTAATAACAAGACAAATAAGGAGGCGATGTTCGTTGTAACTCACTCTACGGAGTCTACTCTGAACATGAAATCGAGCAACCCGTACCGTCTGCACGGTTACTTCCATGCTAAATATACCAGTTGGGTTGGTATGGTTGGTAGCTACGAGTATGGTAGTGATAAGTATGGTAAGAATGGTGGTATGTGTATGATGCCGACCAAACACTTGTTGGAACTGTATAATGAGGATATTGATGCTCGTTACAATTCTTGGTTCCGTGAGGAGTATAAGTTGAACAGCTCTTCTGCCTTTACTTGGGATGAGTCTAACTTGAACCACTTCGAGAAACCGCTTTCTATGGTGGGTCAGCAGATTCAGCCGGGTGAGACTGCTTTGCTTTTCACGAAGAAGCAAATTGCTAACAAACGCAACTTGCCGTATGCAGTGGTTGATATCGATGATACGTATGATCCGACTACCGGTGCAGTGAGTGCAGATGCAAACTTTAATATCCACTTCCCCAGCTTGCTGAAGTATGAGGATGGTAACTTGGAGACGAAGGGCTTGCCTTACAACTCTGAGTTGGGCGCCAACGACGTGTTCTTGATGCGTTTGCCGGAGATGTATTTCATCGCTGCCGAGTGTGAGGTAATGAAGAGTGGTGGTAGCACAGCGAAGGCTGCTGAATACATCAACGTGATTCGTAAACGTGCTGCCGTTCCGGGCAAAGAGAGCCAGATGACGGTAAGTGCCAGCGATATGAACCTCGACTTTATCTTGGATGAGCGTTCTCGTGAGCTTTGCGGTGAGCACCTCCGTTGGTTCGACTTGAAACGTACGGGCAAGTTGGTTGAGTATGTGAAGAAGTATAACCCGAACATCAAGAATCAGGCTTGTGAGTTGAGACCGATTCCGCAATCCTTCCTCGATTCTATCCTGAACCCGGATGAGTTCGGTCAGAATGACTTTACGAAATAAAGTTTGACAATATAAGCTTCCCTGCTTAGAGTGGGTGTCGCCCCGGATCGTTGCCTCGGTCCGGGGCGATTTGTGTTTCCTGACTTCGTCGTTGCGTCACCCTAAATGCCGGGGTGGGGAAAAGTGTGAAC
>CAYSOW010000128.1:0-4804 GCA_964432715.1 uncultured Bacteroides sp. | reverse complement strand
CCAGCCTCTGTATTTGAAGAGGAAGAAGCTTCAGTAGCCTCGCCCTCATTTAAATCATCTATCACAATCTCTTCATCTTCGCCGCCCTCTTTGACAGAGAAGGGAGTCTCGCCACCCTTATCAGTCGGTTTCTGGGCAGCACCCTCGCCGGCGGGGAAGTCCTCATTTAAATCGACGGTGAGCGGCTGCTCATCCTCGTATGTTTGCTCGTTATCGGTGGTCTCAGCTGTCGGTTCGTTGCTCTCCGCTGTAGCCGCAGCCTCTTCTTCCACTTCCGCCTCTTCCACATCGCCCTCCTTCGCCGCTTTCTCGGCAGAGCGGAACTTAAACTCCGGATGTACCGTCTTGCGGATGACATCCATCGTCTTCGAACTCAGATAGAGACAGAAGAGAATCGCCACGATGATCAGAATCAAAGCCAAGCCCAAGTTGCCCACCTGCGAGGCAATCCATGCACTCACGTTGTGACCGTGCAGACCGCCCGGATGGAAGAAACAGTTGAACGGCTCGCCGAAAGTGGCAGGGTAGAGGCGCTCAAAGAGGAATCCCAAGAAAATGGAAGTCCAAATCATCAGTAGTGAACACAGTAAGAACCACTTCCAGATGCGCATCTTATACGCCTTCATCAGTCGCAAACCCGTCACACCCAAGAAGAGCGGAATAAGCAGGGCAGGGATGCCGAAGCAACCATCGATGAAATAGGCGGAAAGTTTGGCACCCATCACGCCCGCATAGTTATGAATCGGGTTGGCAGTCGCCTCCAGCTCACCCTCCAGCGGATGCTCCAGGATACTCTGGTCGGCAGCACCGGTGAAGAAGTAGGAAACGAACGCAAGTGACAGGTACACAGTGAAAAACACGCATATCAAACCAATAATAAAACCGGTTCGCTCGTTTTTTATCAGGGAAATATGTGAAGTTTTGGTCGCCGAACTCCCTTTCGGCTCTTTATGTTTTGTTCCTTTTCTGGCCATGATTGACTGTTCTAATGTATTTATTCGGCAAATATATATAAAAAGGAGTAAAAATCCATCGTTATTTTTTTATTTTCTGATACACAACTCAATTATTTTGTGTAACTTTGTCCCGATTAAAACAAAAACTAATGAAAAAAGAGTCTCAAGTGATATTTGACAGAAACACAGTGGAGTTTGTGACGGTAGCTGCTGAGTTTTGTGCTTTTTTGGAGCGTGCCGAATCCCGCAAACGAAGTGATTTTGTTGACACTGCTCTGAAGATACTCCCGTTGCTTTACATCAAAGCTTCGATGCTTCCGCCGTGTGAAATGATGGGGGATAGTGAGCCTGAGACTTTTGTTTCAGAAGAAGATTACGAATTTATTCGTATTACCCTTGCCGGTCTGTTAGGCGACAAAGATGACTATCTGGACGTCTTCGTGCAGGATATGGTTTACAGCGATACTCCGATTAAAAAGTCTATCTCTGAAGATTTATCTGATATTTATCAGGACGTAAAGAATTTTGTGAGCGTCTTCTCGCTGGGTTTCAATGAGACTATGCACGATTCATTGGCTCTGTGTGAAGAACATTTTGCTTCCTATTGGGGGCAGACTCTCGTGAATACCATGCGCGCATTGCATGAGGCGAAATACAATCGAAGTAGTGAGAATGACGATGAGGAGGATGATTATGAATCGTACAATGATTAAATCAACCATTCAGAAGGCGGCGGTGGCAGAAATGCCGATTGCAGCGTTTGATGGTCGAATTGTAACTATTCAGACAGAAGACGATGCCCGCAAAGCGGTCGACTATCTGAAGACACAGAAGGTGGTTGGTGTGGATACAGAAACGCGCCCCTCTTTTGTGAGCGGACACACGAATAAGGTGTCCCTGCTCCAGGTGTCTACGGCGGATACGTGTTTCCTCTTCCGATTGAATTATATCGGTGTTCCGGATTCAGTACATGAATTCTTAGAGGATAAAGATTTGTTGAAAATCGGTTTGTCGCTGAAGGATGACTTCGGCGCGCTGCATAAACGTTCGGCTTTCGAACCGAAGGGCTTTTTGGATTTGCAGGGGTATGTGCATGAGTTTGGTATCAAGGACCAGAGCTTGCAGCGTATCTATGCCATTCTGTTTGGAGAGCGTATCTCCAAAAATCAACGTTTGAGTAATTGGGATACGGAGGTGCTGACCGACCGTCAGAAGTTGTATGCAGCTACGGATGCGTGGGCGTGCCTGATGATCTATAATTACATGGAGGAGCTGAAACGCACGGGCAACTATGAGATTGAGGTGATTGAAGAGAATGCACCGAAGTCGCCGCAAAGTCCGGATGCATCGGCTCAACAAATAACCAACGAATAACGACATTACTACAATAACCACAATAAAAAAGAGATTGTTGCGAACATGGAATATAAGAAACTGTTTCTGAAATCAGGAAAAGAGGAGTCTTTAAAACGTTTTCACCCTTGGATCTTCTCGGGTGCTATTCACCATATTGAGGGCGAACCGGAAGAGGGGGAGATTGTGAAGGTCTATACGGCGGCCAAGGAGTTTATCGCGCTGGGTCATTACCAGATTGGCAGCATTGCCGTACGGGTGCTCTCTTTCAAGGATGAGGTGGTGGACAAGGCGTTCTGGGTTCGCAAACTTTCCGTGGCTTATGATATGCGCCGCAGTATCGGTGTGGCGGTGAATCCTGAGAACAATACTTATCGACTGGTGCATGGCGAGGGTGATAACTTGCCGGGCTTGGTGATTGACGTCTACGGTAAGACGGCGGTGATGCAGGCGCACTCGGCGGGTATGCACGTGTGCCGCATGGAACTGGCGGAGGCGCTCTCGGAAGTCATGGGGGATGTCATTGAGAATATCTATTATAAGTCGGAAACGACTTTACCGTATAAGGCCGACCTGGGTCCGGAGAACGGATTTATCAAGGGCGGTAGTGCCGATAATGTGGCGATGGAGTATGGACTGAAGTTCCATGTGGATTGGCTGAAGGGTCAGAAGACGGGTTTCTTCGTGGATCAGCGTGAGAACCGTGCTTTGCTGGAGCGTTATGCCAAGGGGCGCACGGTGCTGAATATGTTCTGCTACACGGGTGGCTTCTCGTTCTATGCCATGCGCGGTGGGGCGAAGCTGGTGCACTCGGTGGATAGCTCGGCCAAGGCGATTGACTTGACGAACAGCAATGTGGAGCTGAACTTCCCGGGCGATACGCGTCACGCAGCCTATGCGGAAGATGCGTTTAAGTACCTGGATCGTATGGGCGACCAGTACGATTTGATTATTCTGGACCCGCCTGCGTTTGCCAAACATAAAGATGCGCTGCGCAATGCGTTGCAGGGATATCGCAAACTGAATGCGAAGGCCTTTGAAAAAATCAAACCCGGTGGCATCCTCTTTACCTTCTCTTGCTCACAGGTGGTTTCGAAGGAAAACTTCCGTACGGCGGTCTTCACGGCTGCTGCCATGTCGGGCAGAAGTGTACGTATCCTGCATCAATTGACGCAACCGGCCGACCATCCGGTGAATATCTATCATCCGGAGGGCGAGTACCTGAAAGGACTGGTGCTTTACGTGGAATAGACCATTTAAGACTTAAAGTTTCTTAAATCGGAAGAAATAATTGAACAAAATGTATATAGGTATAAGATAAATAATTATCTTTGCAATGTGTTTTTCATGGTATTAGATTTAAGGTTAAGAAAGATTGGGGATCGCGAGATTCCCTTCTTTTGTTTTTAGACGTTTCCTTCCTGAAAGGAGACGTTTTTTTTATGTGTATAGGGGTGCTATATAAAGGATCTGCAGACTTCCTTATTATTATATATAGGAGTGTCCTTATTATATATGTATATGTGGTGGCCTTTTACGTATAGGTGTGGTAGGGTAGAGTCGGGTAGAGATAAGAGCGCTTATCTTCTGTTTCTGAAGAGCAACAGATAGAACATGATGATTAAACCTGCCACCAGATAGATGGCCTTGAGGCTAAAGAAGATGGATAATACTAGACTCATGATAATAGTTAAATTACAGTGACCTTAAAACAAACCTAGAAAACGGTGCAAAGGTACAGCGGAAGAACGGATGAAATCGCCTTGAAAAGTTAAATCTTCTTAATCTAAATTCCTGAAACAAATATATTTACCATGCTATTACAGTGGGCGGAAGCAAGGGTTGTAGTGACTTACCGTATATCTTTTGAATTTTTGAAAAACAGATCTTCGTCTACTATTTTTATTTTAGGAATCAAATGCGCTTTCTGACTTGTAAAATTGAGGAAAAAGTGTGAGATTGACAATTTATAGTTGTTTTTTGGGAAATTGGTGATAAAATAACGTCGAAAATCGTGATATTTTGTTCAATTGTCGATTTCTTGCAATTTTTTTTAGGAAAATGATGCATTTTTTTTGTTCCGTATAAATAAAATCGTACATTTGTGACGTAATAATTAATAAATCGTAAAATCATCACGCATGAAAACGACTCTTTGTAACATCTATTCCTTTCTGTCTCTGCATAATATGCATAGATACAGGGCCGTTATGTTCAGCCCACCGCACCTTTTGTCTTACTTTGAGTCCAACGATAATCAAAATATAAACGACAATTAATTAGTGTAATGAAAATAAATGTAAAATTCTTGGGACTTTGCCTCTTTGTATGGATGCAAGTCAACTTTTTGGTAGCACAGGTGCTTCCCAAAGTGGAAGGTGTGGTGCTCGATGAAAATGGAGAGAGCATTATTGGAGCCTCCGTTTTAGTGAAGGGAACTTCCAAGGGTATGGTAACAGACATGGACGGTAAGTTCGTGTTGCAAGACGTAAAGA
>CAYSOW010000127.1:0-4968 GCA_964432715.1 uncultured Bacteroides sp. | reverse complement strand
TGACGTTGCTTCGCCGTCTTCTGATGAAGATAGGACGTTACTTCCTTTTTTAGTAGGCGAAGATGGGGTAGTTCTTCATCGTCTCGTTCACTCTGGCGCGAACAGATGCGATTACCTCTTCGTTGTCTACGTTAGAGAGCACGGTTTCGATCATCTCGGCAATCTCCAGCATCAGGTCTTCTTTGGCTCCACGCGTTGTGATGGCGGGGGTTCCTAAGCGGATTCCTGAGGTCTGGAAGGCTGAACGGGTGTCGAAGGGAACCATGTTCTTGTTGACGGTGATGTCGGCTGATACCAGGGCTTTCTCGGCTACTTTACCGGTCAGGTCGGGGTATTTGGTGCGCAGGTCAACCAGCATGGAGTGGTTGTCGGTACCTCCTGATACGATGGTGAAACCACGGTCGATGAGGGCCTGTGCCAGGACTCTGGCGTTCTTCTGCACTTGTTTCTGATACTCCTTATATTCCGGTTGCAAGCACTCGCCGAAGGCTACGGCTTTGGCTGCGATGACGTGCTCCAACGGTCCACCCTGGATGCCGGGGAATACGGCTGAGTCGAGCAACTGTGACATCTTCTTGATCTCGCCCTTCGGAGTCTTTTTGCCCCAAGGATTGTCGAAGTCTTTGCCCATCATGATGACACCACCACGCGGTCCACGAAGCGTTTTGTGGGTAGTGGAAGTCACGATGTGTGCATATTTCACCGGGTTGTCCAGCAGTCCCGCAGCAATCAAACCGGCGGGGTGAGCCATGTCAATCATCAGGATGGCACCCACTTTATCAGCAATCTCACGCATGCGTTTGTAGTCCCATTCGCGAGAGTAGGCAGAACCACCACCGATAATCATCTTCGGATGTTCGCGGAGAGCAATCTCCTCCATCTGGTCGTAGTCCACGCGACCGGTCTCCTTGTTCAAGTTGTACTCGCAAGGCGTATAGATAATACCGGAAGTATTCACCAGAGAACCGTGAGAAAGGTGACCACCATGCGCCAGATTCAGTCCCATAAACTTATCGCCGGGGTTCAGCACAGCCAAGAAGACTGCAGCGTTGGCCTGAGCACCTGAGTGCGGCTGTACGTTGGCCCATTCAGCGCCGAAGATCTGTTTCAGGCGGTCGATGGCAATCTGCTCGCTCTGGTCGACTACCTCACAACCACCGTAGTAGCGTTTGCCGGGGTAACCCTCAGCGTACTTGTTGGTCAGGCATGAACCCATAGCAGCCATTACCTGGTCGCTCACGAAGTTTTCAGAGGCAATCAGCTCGATGCCCTTCAATTGTCTCTGGTGCTCTTTTTCGATAATGTCGAAAATCAAATCATCTCTTTTCATAAAGTGTTTTTATTAGTGGGTTAAAGGTCCTTATCCCAAAAGGATAATTCACTCTCAATAAATTTATTCTTTCTTCACGCTCCAGCCGAACTTGCCCAGCTTCTTTCCGAGGCCGAAATACTCGCCGTGGAGGTAGGCCAGGGGGTGACTCAGGGCGAGGTCCCAGCGTCCTGTCTCCGGGTCGAGGAACGCATCGTCTGCCTTCACGTTCACCACGTCGGCAATGAACATATCGTGCGAGCCGAGCGAGAGAATCTCCTTCACGCGGCACTCGATGCTGAGGGGCGACTCCTCCACGATGGGAGCCTTTACCACAGAAGCGGGGGCAGGCGTGAGGTGCATTTCCTCAAACTTGTCGTAGTCGCGACCGGAGCGCACGCCACACCAGTCGGTAGCGAAAGCCATCTCCTCCGTGGTGAGGTTGATAACGAACTCCATGTGCTTCTTGATCATCTCATACGAGTGGCGCTCCGGGCGCACCGAGATGTAGCACATCGGTGGGTTGGTGCAGATGGTGCCCGCCCAAGCCACCGTAATCAAGTTGTGTTCACCCTCCAGCTCCCCGCAGCTCACCAAGAGCGCGGGCAGCGGGTAAATCATCGTTCCCGGTTTCCAATCGTGTTTCATACGCCGACCTCCTCCGTTCTGATGATTACAGCAACTTGATCTCATCGATGGAGTGCTCCTTCTCGCAGTAGTGACACTTCAGGATGCCATGCTCCTTGTCGACCACATGGAAGAGGGTAGCCATCGGTTCGTTGTTGGTGATGCACTTCGGGTTCGGACATTTCACGATACCCTTCAGCACGTCGGGCATGTGCACCTCCTTCTTCTCCACCACCTCATAATCGCGGATGATGTTCAGTTTGGCCAGGGGAGCCACCACAGAAAGGCGACTGATTTCCTCATCGCTGAAGAACTTGTCGGCCACCTTGATGATGCCCTTCTTGCCCAGTTTTTTACTGTCCAAATTAAATCCGATCGTGATGTTGGACGTCATCTCCTCCAGTTTCAGCAGAGAAACCACCTGAAACAGTTTTTCGGTCGGTATATGGTCTATCACAGTGCCGTTCTTCAGTGCGGCCACCTGCAAAGCTTGTTTGTTTTCGCTCATAATCAGAAATGGAATTAAGATTGCTTGATATCGTCTAAAGTGATGCCCAGGGCGTCGCAAATCAGAGCCTCACGCATAAAGAGACCGTTGCGTGCCTGTTTGAAGTAGTAAGCCTTCTCGTTGTCGTCCACGTCGTAAGCAATCTCGTTGACACGGGGCAGCGGGTGAAGAATGCGCAGGTTGGGGCGGGTGTGCTCCAGCATCTTGTTGCGCAGGATGTAGACATTCTTTACACGCTCATACTCCATCAGGTCAGTGAAACGTTCGCGTTGCACACGCGTCATATACAGAATGTCCGCGTCAGCAATCGTCTCCTCGTTGAAGTCCGTGTGTTCGATAAACTTGATGCCATGTTGGCGGCAATACACCTTATATTCTTCCGGCATCTCCAGCTCTTTCGGAGCAATGAAGTGGAAGGTAGGGTTAAAGTGGCGCATCGCCATCAGCAGAGAGTGAACGGTGCGGCCATATTTCAAATCGCCCACCAGGAAGATGTTCAAGTTCTCCAGAGTGCCTTGTGTTTGGTAGATGGTATAGAGGTCGAGCATCGTCTGCGAAGGGTGTTGGTTGGCACCGTCGCCGGCGTTGATGATAGGAATGGGAGCCACCTCGCTGGCATAGCGAGCTGCACCTTCCAGATAGTGGCGCATCACGATGAGGTCGGCATAATTGCTCACCATCATGATGGTGTCTTTAAGCGTTTCTCCCTTCGAGGAGCTCGTCGTAGAGGCATCAGAGAAACCGATGACTCTTCCGCCCAGGCGGTTGACTGCGGTTTCAAAACTAAGACGCGTGCGGGTGGAGGGTTCGAAGAAAAGAGTGGCTACCACTTTGCCGTCCAAAATCTTACGGTTGGGCGCTTTCTCAAATTGTTGAGCCATTTCAAGCAGATAGAGTATCTTCTCTTTAGAATGCTCCGCAATAGTTACAAGGCTTCTATTTTCCATATAATATAATAATGTGTTTTAAACTTGTGCTCCGGCAATCGGTTCCCATCGGTTCGCAATCGGTTTGACGCTTGCAATCGGTCTGCTTTTTTGAATTGTTTCGCTTTTGCAAGTCGTTTTGTTTTCGCAATCGGTTTGTAAATCGTTTTGCTTTTGCAACTGCGTGTAAAAGTAACCAATATTTTTTATACTTCGCCCATCTTTCGGGAATTATTTTCTGATTTGCTAGAAATGTTGTATTTTTGTCGGTTGTTAAAATACGCAATTTCAATATTTCAGCAAATGAGGAAAAAATTGATTAAGATTTTATGGTGCGGATTGGGCGCTGTCACCCTCTTGGTTGTGCTGGTCTTTACGGCCATTGCCAAGGGATGGATTGGTTATATGCCCCCGGTGGAGGAGTTGGAAAACCCCATCGACAAGTTCGCCTCGGAGATTCTCTCGTCCGACGGACAGATGCTTGGCACCTGGTCGTACAGTAAGGAGAACCGAATTTTCGTGGGCTATGAGGAGCTTTCGCCGCACCTCATTCACGCCTTGATAGATACAGAGGATCTTCGTTTTGAAGAGCACTCGGGCATCGATGCACGCGCTTTCTTCCGTGCGTTGGTGAAGCGTGGACTCTTCTTCCAGACCAGCGCGGGCGGTGGTAGTACCATCACGCAGCAGTTGGCCAAGCAGCTCTATTCTGACGTGGCAAGCAGCACGCTGCAACGTCTGCTTCAGAAGCCCATCGAGTGGGTGATTGCCGTGAAGTTGGAGCGCTTCTATACGAAGGAAGAAATCCTTACGATGTATCTCAACTACTTCGACTTCCTGAACAATGCGGTGGGCATCAAGACGGCCACGAACACTTACTTCTCGAAGGAGCCGAGTGAACTGACCATCGAGGAGGCGGCCACCCTGGTGGGTATGTGTAAGAACCCTTCTTACTTCAATCCGGTGCGCTTCAACGAGCGTTCACGAGAGCGTCGTAACGTGGTGTTGAACCAAATGCGTAAGGCGGGCCATCTCACAGAGGCTGAGGCGGATTCGCTGAAGCAGTTGCCCCTGACGTTGCGCTACCGCAAGGTGGATCACAAGGAGGGACTGGCCACTTACTTCCGTGAGTATCTGCGTGGTGTGATGACGGCCAAGAAGCCGCAGCGCAGCAACTATCGCGGATGGCAGATGCAGAAGTTCTATGAGGACTCGCTGGCGTGGGAGACGAACCCGCTCTATGGCTGGTGTAACAAGAACAAGAAGAAAAATGGTGACAACTATAATGTCTATATTGATGGCTTGAAGATCTACACCACCATCGACTCGCGCATGCAGCGTTATGCCGAGGAGGCGGTGGAGGAGCACTTGGTGAAGAATCTGCAGACGGAGTTCTTTAAGGAGAAGAAAGGCAAGAAGAACGGTCCGTACACCAGTCGCCTGACGGAGGACGAGGTGAAGGCCATCATGCGTCGTAACATGAAGCAGAGCGAGCGTTACAACGTGATGAAGAGTGCCGGTTATACGGAGGCGCAGATTGAGAAGGCTTTCAATACGAAGGTGGAGATGACGCTCTTCTCTTATCATGGCACCATTGA
>CAYSOW010000126.1:0-5056 GCA_964432715.1 uncultured Bacteroides sp. | reverse complement strand
TTATTTCGGCGCCTTGCGGTACAAATAGACGGCAATGAAGGCGTACAGGATGTTCGGAATCCACACCGCAATGACCGGCGGCACGTTGGCATTGACGGCAAAGGTGGACGAGACTGTCTGGAACAGGATGTAAGAGAAACTCAGTGCCAGACCGATGCCGAGGTGCATACCCATACCTCCCTTTACCTTGCGCGAAGAGAGGGCCAGGCCGATGGTGGTCAGGATGAAAGAGGCGAACGACATGGCGATACGCTTGTGGTACTCAATCTCAAACTCCTTCGTGTTGGCAAAACCACGCTGCTTCTGGCGGTCGATATAGGCGCTCAGCTCCGGACTGGTCATGGTCTCCTGCTGTCCCTTCGTAATCAGCAAGTCCTGCGGCTGCATGAAGATGATAGTGTCCAGATCCGTACCCTTGGAAATCAGCTCCCTGTCGCCCTTCAGCTCACGGATGTTGTAATCGCGCAACTTCCATTTGTAGGGGTTCTCCGCCAGAGAGTCATAGACAATACTGCGAGCCGTGAGGTGAGACACCAGCTTCTTATCCTCGAACTTATCCAGCGAGAAGCGATAGCCCGTCTTGCGGTAGCCCTCATAGCGATCGATGTAGGCAATCACCCCATCGGCCACCTCCAGCTGCACGTTGCTCACCGTCTCCACCTTCCGTTTACGCTTGTATTGATTCTCAAACTTGATACGCGTCTCGCTGCCTCGCGGAATGACGTAAGAGCCCAGCATGTAAGTGAGCGCAGCAATCAGCGCCGCAGAGATCATGTAAGGACGCATCAAGCGCTTGAAACTCATACCCGTGGAGAACATCGCGATAATCTCCGAGTTCTCCGCCAGTTTAGAGGTAAAGAAGATGACGGCGATAAAGACAAACAGCGGGCTGAACAGATTGGAGAAGTAGGGAACAAAGTTGACGTAATAGTCGAAGATGATGCCCTTCACCGGAGCATGATTGTTCATGAACTTATCCAAGTTCTCGTTGATGTCGAACACCACCGCAATAGAGATAATCAAAGCGATGGCAAAAAAGTAGGTGCCCAGGAATTTGGCAATGATATAGCGATCCAGTCGCTTAATCCATTTTCCCTTCAGCAGTTCTGTCAGTTTCCTTTTCATTCTTTTCAATATCCGTTATAAACGCGTAGAGACCTGTTCCACCATCTTGGGCTTCCAGGTAGAGAAGTCGCCTGCAATGATATGCTTGCGCGCCTCCTTCACCAGCCAGAGGTAGAATGCCAGGTTATGGATGGATGCTATCTGCAGCGCCAGCAGCTCCTGTGCATGGAACAGATGGCGCAGATAAGCACGCGAATACATCGTATCCACGTAAGACGCACCGTCGGCCTCAATAGGCGAGTAGTCGTCCTCCCACTTCTTGTTACGCATATTCATGATACCATGTTTGGTAAAGAGCATACCGTTACGTCCGTTTCTGGTAGGCATCACGCAGTCGAACATGTCGACACCACGCTCAATACCCTCCAGGATGTTGACCGGCGTACCCACGCCCATCAGATAGCGCGGTTTGTCCTTCGGCAGAATCTCGTTTACCACTTCAATCATCTCATACATCTTCTCCGTCGGTTCACCCACCGCCAGGCCACCGATGGCGTTACCGTCGCAGCCCTTAGAAGCCACAAACTCAGCCGATTGGCGACGCAAGTCGGGATAGACACATCCCTGCACAATGGGGAAGAGCGACTGCTGATAACCGTACTTCGGCTCCGTCTCGTTGAAACGCTTGATGCAGCGGTCGAGCCAGCGATGCGTCAGTCCCAGCGATTTCTTGGCGTAGTCATAGTCGGAAGTGCCCGGAGGACACTCATCAAACGCCATCATGATGTCCGCACCGATGGTACGTTCGATGTCCATCACCTTCTCGGGGGTGAAGAAGTGCTTCGAGCCGTCAATGTGAGAACGGAACTCCGCACCCTCCTCGCGCAGCTTACGGATGCCCGCCAGCGAGAAGACCTGAAAGCCACCACTGTCGGTGAGCATCGGTCGGTCGAACCCGTTGAATTTATGCAATCCGCCGGCACGCTCAATGATATCCAGTCCCGGACGCAAATAGAGGTGGTAGGTGTTGCCCAGGATGATCTGCGCCTGGATATCCTCCTTCAGCTCATGCAGATGCACTCCCTTCACCGTACCCAGCGTACCCACCGGCATAAAGATAGGCGTTTCAATCTGTCCGTGGTCGGTGGTAATCAATCCCGCTCTGGCATTCGATTTCGAATCAGTATATTGTAATTCAAATGTCATAGTTCAATGTTAAATCTCTAATCTATATAAATTTCTGATCTATATATAAAGGTATGGCATTTTATAATTGAATGGCATCCGCCACCTTCTCGTCAGTCAAAGCCAAGTCGAACACCTCTTTCACGGTGCGCACGAAGTGGAAAGTGACGCCCTTCAGATACTCCTCCGGAATCTCCTCCACATCCTTGCGGTTCTCGTGACAAAGGATAATCTCCTTGATGCCGGCACGTTTGGCAGCCAGCAACTTCTCCTTGATACCGCCCACAGGAAGCACCTTGCCACGCAGGGTAATCTCTCCGGACATCGCCAGGAACGGACGCACCTTGCGCTGTGTCAGTGCCGAAGCCAGAGAGGTGGCCATGGTGATACCGGCCGACGGACCATCCTTAGGAATGGCGCCCTCGGGCACGTGGATATGGATGTTCCAATGGTCGAAAATATCGTAATTCAAGCCCAGCAGCTCCGAGTGTGCCTTGATGTACTCCAGTGCCAGCATAGCCGACTCCTTCATCACATCGCCCAAGTTACCGGTCAGGGTGAGCTTGCCTCCCTTGCCCTTGCTCAAGCTGGTCTCGATGAAGAGAATCTCACCTCCGGCAGGCGTCCAGGCCAAGCCCGTCACCACTCCGGCGAACTCATTCCCCTGATAGCGGTCGCGCGAGTAGGTAGGAACGCCCAGATAGCCCTTCAGGTCGGTCGGCTGAATCTCCGTCACATACTGCTCCTCCAGCTCCTTGGGAGTGGCAGAGGCATAAGTACGAGCCACCTTGCTGAACACCTTCTTGATGCGCTTCTCGAGCTCACGCACGCCCGATTCATGGGTGTACGACTCCACCAGCGTCTCGATGGTCTTCTTCGGAATCTTAATCTCCGGATACTTGTCGAGACCCGTCTTCTTCAGCGCCCTCGGAATCAAGTGACGCTTGGCAATCTCAATCTTCTCCTCCGTGACGTAACCGCTCACCTCCACCAGTTCCATACGGTCGAGCAGGGGAGCCGGCACCGTACTCAAGTCGTTGGCGGTTGCGATAAACAACACGTTCGACAAGTCGTACGGAATCTCCAGGAAGTTATCGTGGAAAGCCTTGTTCTGCTCAGGGTCGAGCACCTCCAGCAAAGCCGCCGAAGGATCGCCGTTGAAGGCCTGATGAGACACCTTATCTATCTCGTCCAGCACAAAGACCGGACACATAGACTCCGCCTCCAGCATGCCCTTGATGATACGTCCCGGCATGGCACCGATGTAGGTACGGCGATGTCCGCGAATCTCAGACTCATCGTGCAAACCACCCAGCGACATACGCACATACTTACGTCCCAAGGCATCCGCAATCGACTTGCAGAGCGAGGTTTTACCCACTCCGGGAGGGCCGTAGAAGCAAAGAATAGGCGGCTGCGACTCGCGATTCAGCTTCATGACGCTCAGGTAATCCAGCACCACATCCTTCACCTTCTCCAGGCCGTAATGGTCCTTGTTGAGCACGCGCTCAGCCTTCTTGATGGAGATATCGGCCTTCGCCACCTCCTCAGAAGTGAGCGCCCAAGGCAAGTCCAGGATGGTCTCCAGATACTGCAACTGGATGCTGTAGTCCGGAGCCGTCTCCACCATGCGTTCCAGCTTGCTCAGCTCCTTGCCGAAGATGGGGAGCACCTTCTCAGCCTGCTCGCCCCAATCCTTAGAAGAGGCACGGTTGCTCAGCTCCTCGCTGGTCTCCTTGGCACCGCCACCCACACCCAGCTCGTCCTGGATGTTCTTCATCTGCTGCTGCAAGAAGTACTGGCGTTGCTGCTGATCGATGTCCTCCTTCGTCCGCATCTGGATGTTCGCCTTCAGCTCCGCATACTGAATCTCTTTGCGAAGCAGCGTAATCAGACGGAACGTACGGTTGCGCAAGGAGTCCTCGTGCAACAGCTCCATCTTATCTTCCACACTCAGCGGGAAGTTGACACAGAGGAAGTTCACCAGGAACATCTTGTTCGTGATGTTACGGATGGCAAATGCAGAGTCATTCTGCACATTCTCTATCTGCGTCAGCTTGATAGCCAGATCCTTACAAGTATCAATCAGAATCTCATATTCTTTATCGTTCTTCTCCGGGAAGTTCTCGTGTGCCACAGACACCTCGCCACGAAGATAGCCGTCCGGCGTCTTGCGTGAAGCGTTCAGCAGCTCGAAACGGTTGGTTCCCTGCAGAATCACGGTGGATGTTTTGTCTCCCAATTCAAACACGCGAATGATGCGTGCGGCCGTACCGAAGGTGTACAAGTCCTCAAACTCCGGCTTTTCCGTCTCCGAATCCAACTGGCACACCGTACCGATGATCTCATTGTTCTTCATCGCCTCCTTAATCAGTTTCATGGAGGAGGGACGACCAATGGCCACCGGACACACAATGCCCGGGAAAAGCACCATGTCACGCAGGGGCAAGATAGGCAGCGTCCGTCCGTCAATGTCGTTGTCGAACAGATGTTCCTCGTCGCCCTCAAAATCCGTGATTACGCTAATCCGCTGCGGAGACTCGTTCATTCCTTTAGTAAATTCATCAAATGGACTCATTTCTCTTATCTAATTATTCTCTGTTTATGTCTATCGTTTTGTGCCTTCCCGAAAAAGCATAATATGCCCTCCGAGAGAAAGCAAATTCACGGCAAAAATAAGCATACTTTATTAATAATGGAAATCTAAAGAGGGAAATATCGACTCAAACAGTTCAAATTATCTTAAAAATGCACTACTTTGAAGCACTTTTTTTAATTTTGCGGATGAAATTTTGTCAACGCACGG
>CAYSOW010000125.1:2210-5066 GCA_964432715.1 uncultured Bacteroides sp. | reverse complement strand
TATGTGGTCAACTCGGGAACGGTGACCAACCAAGGTTACAACATCAACATCACTGCTGTTCCGGTGAAGAACAAAGATTTCAACTGGATCTTCTCTGGTTCTCTTTCGAAGATTAAGAACACCATGAAAACGGCGCCGGGACAAGATACGTACGAGCTTTCCAACTTCTTGAACGGTACTGCGGTAGTGCAAGGTGAATCTTTGGAGACCTTCTATTCTTACCGTTTCCTGGGACTGAATCCGGCCAACGGTGGTCCGATCTTCGACGATTGGGAAGACCACTTGTCGGACCTGACCGACCTGGGCAAGTATGAAACTTATACGCAAGTGCTGGTGGCATCCGGCAAACGTACTCCGGACACGACCGGAAGCATCAACAACACCTTTACCTATAAAGCATGGCGTTTGAACATCGGCATGTACTACAGTTTGGGTGCCAAGACTCGTTTGTTCCGCCTCTTCGACGACTTTGTCGACGGTTACTCTTCGGAGATGAACATCAACCGCGACTTGCTGAATGCCTGGAAGAAGCCGGGCGATGAGCTATTGACCAACATCCCCGCCATCATGGGACGTTCGTCAGACGGTTATTATGACTATGCTTACCACTGGAGTACCGCATCCAACTACACCGGCGTTACCATCGCAGAGAATTCTTGGGATATGTATGACTACTCAGACATTCGTGTGGTCAGTGCCGACTACCTGAAACTGTCGAGCGTATCGCTGACTTACGAAGTGCCCAAACGCATTCTGGGTGCCTACAAGTTGAACCGTTTGGCTGTGACACTGGGTGCAACCAACCTGTACACCTTCTGTAACAGCAAGCTGAAAGGACAAACCCCGACACAAGGTGGATTCACCGAAGTACAACTCTCGGACACCCCCACCTACACCATCGGTTTAAACCTCGAATTCTAAATGTATCATTTTTAGTACTGCAAAGTCATGAAATTAATCAAATATATAGGAACGATAAGTTTATGCGCAACCCTCTTCGGTTGCTCTGATTTCTTGGAAGAGTATTCGCAAGACACCTACTACGTGACCTCTTACGAAGACTTGGACGAACTGCTCATCGGTGATTGCTACTGTCCGGTGCATGAGAGTAACGACTATGCCAACAGTTCCAACATCGGTAACTTCATCCACTTGTTGGGAGATGAGTTGCAAGAACAAAACGGATGGTATTCCGTGGATTTTGATAGCAAACAACATACCTTCGGCTATTTCACCTGGCAGGAGCGCGTGGGCACTAAGGAGACCTACAGCGGCTATTACTCTGAAAGTGGCACTTGGACCGAACTTTACCGTTTGATCAATGTGGCCAACAACATTCTGGCCAGTGCACTGGATGTGCCTCAAGAGACACAGACGGAGATTGACGGTGTGAAACGGGTGGAGGGCGAAGCGCACTTCTTGCGTGCAGCTTACTACTTCTTTCTGGTCAACCTCTACGGCAAACCTTACACGCCCTCTACGGCAAGCACCGACCTGGGTGTGCCTATCAAGATTGAAGATAAGGTGAACGATATCAAATATCAACGCAACACCGTGCAGGAGGTGTACGACCAGATTCTGGCCGACTTGAAAGAGGCGGAGGCTGACTTGAAGGACCTGCCCGAGAGATCTTCTATCTACCGTGCCGGCATCACGGCCGTCAACTTGCTGAGCAGTCGTGTCTACCTCTATATGCAGAACTGGGAAGCTGCTGCTACCTATGCCGACAAGGTGATTGCCGGACATGGAAAGTTGTGCAACTTGAGCACCAACTCCGACCCGTTCTTGTCGAAGAGTCAGGTGGAGAACATCTTCTCTATGGGTGGAAACGATGTGCCTTGCATCATGTGTAACAACTACCAGAGTTTCAGTGTTTCTCAGGACTTGTACACTCTGTACGACGAAAACGACCTGCGCCGCACGCAATGGTGGTGGAGCTACGAGGACTTTGTGGGATATACCAAAGTGAAACCTCGCAAAGCTAGCTGGGGTGGCGACGACATAGAGGATGCCGACTATTACTTCTACAACTATGAGTGGACTTACCCCGGCCAAAAGGTGGAGATTTCTGATAAGTTCTTGTATCGCTCCGCAGAGGCTTATCTGAATAAAGCGGAAGCCGAGGCTTATCTGGGCAAGGAATCGGAAGCACGCGCAGCTGTCAACACGTTGCGCCAGAATCGTTATGCAGATAATGCCGACTATGAGATTAAGAGCTCGGACGACGAACTGATTCGCGAGATTCGTAATGAGCGTTTCCGTGAGCTGGCACTGGAAGGCCACCGCTGGTTCGACCTCCGTCGTTACGGCGTATGCTCCGTTTGTCCGGAGTCGAAACGCATCACCCACAGATACACCTATTATAAAGAGCGTGGTTCAGAAGAGATGACCGAGTGTCACGTCTTCGTGTTGGAGCCCAACGATCCGGGCTACACCTTACCGATTCCGTACAGTGTACTGGAATTCAACACCGGTATGGAGAACAACGAGCGCGTGGAGAGACAATATACAGTAGAACCCGTCAACAATTATATTTACTAGGATGAAGAAGATTAATTACATACTATACGGAATATTGGCCCTGACCTCCTTTGCCGGTTGTAGCAGCGAGGATGAACTCACGGCCGAACGAGACGACAGAATCGATTATTTCCTTCCCGACCCGAACGCTACGGATGAGATTTCCGTACTGCGCCGCGAGTTCTACAAGGAGCAGGGAAGCTATCTTTTGTTTAACGATACCTTACGAAACGAACCTTTGGGCGAGGACTATAACGGAGACATGAAGTACTTCACCGAGACGGTGGACGTGAGCTACTCCATCGGTTCCAGCTCTACCTCTGTCATCAAGTATTA
>CAYSOW010000125.1:0-2110 GCA_964432715.1 uncultured Bacteroides sp. | reverse complement strand
AAGTTGAATGAGCGTGGATTTATTGTTCCGTGCTGGTTGATTGAAGGCATCTGGATGTGGAGAGGACGCTGCCCGGCCAAAGATAAGGACTTGGCTTCTTACATCAGCCTGATTTTCAACAACACGGAGGAGTATGTGCGCGAGACATACGCAGATTATCCCATTGTGCTTCAGAAATACGACGTGCTGAAGGGATTGTTTAACAGCTTAGGTTACATTGATTAACATCGAAAGAACATGAAGAATCTAAAATACCTTATTGGAGGTTTGCTACTGGCTTTCTCATTCGGGGCTTGTAGCGATGACAACGAAACGACCATCGAGGTGAATCCGACAAATAGCGGATCATTTGTTGATGAAAGGGATGGATACACCTATCACTGGGTGGAGATTAACGGCGTTCAATGGACGATTGAGAACGCGCACTATGACACGGGGGATGAGACCAACTGTAAGCCTTACTCTTCCGACGAGCGCAGCATCGAGAAGTATGGCTTGCTTTACACCTATTCGGGCGCCCAGGAGGCGGTGCCCGAGGGTTGGAGTTTGCCGAGCGATCAGGACTGGAAGGAACTGGAGATGGCGCTGGGCATGAGTGCGGAGGAGGCCGACCAAACAGGCTGGCGCGGCAGTGTAACCGGTGAGTTGATGAAACAATCCGGAGAGGGTACGCAGCTTGCCATGCAGATGGCCGGCTACGTGATGCCTTACACCACCATGGGTACGGACGAGACGCGCTACATGAGTGTCTGTGGATTTTTCTGGAGTTCCACGGCGGACAAGGACAAATCGGGTAGCTACTTCTATCGGAAGCTCATCTACAACTCCGGTCAGGTGTACCGCGAGAGCATGGAGCCTGAAATGAATATGTTGAGTGTTCGTTTTATCAGAGACAATCGTTTATATACCAAATAAAAAAAGACTATGAGAAAATTTATGATAGGAGCGTGCTTATCGGCACTGCTTCTGGGAGCTTGTTCTAAAGCGCCCGGCTACAAGGTGAGCGGCACCGTAGCGAATGCCGAGGAGGGTGACACCGTGACGCTCTCCGTATTAGACGGATGGAGTTTGGTTCCTCTGGAGAAGACTGTGATTAAGGACGGAAAATTCACTTTCGAAGGAAGACAGGATACGGCGGTGGTGCGTATATTGAGTTGCAATTCCAAGAAAGGAGAATCGAGAGGATTGATTCAGTTCTTTCTTGAGAACGGAAACATCGAGGTAAAGATGGATACCACCTTTACGTATGATGTAAAAGGAACCAAGGCCAACGAGGACTTCTGCGACTTTGAAAACCGCGACGAGCAGCTCAGCAGTGAGGCGATGGAACTCTATTACGCGCTGCAGGATTCTACGCTCGACGAGACGAAGAGAGCGGAGCTGAAAGAGGCTTTCAAAAAGAAAGATCAGGAGATTCATAATTTCATCAAGCAGTTCTGCAAGGCCCACATCAGTGAGGTGAGCGGCGCTTACACTTTGGCCCTGCACGTCAAGAATTTCGAGGAGCAGGAGATGATGGAACTGGTGAACCAAATGCCCGAAGGAAGTCTGATTCCCGAAATCAACAACCTGAAAACAGAATATCAGAACAAACAAAAGACCGCCATCGGTCAGCCGTTCGTGGACTTCACCATGAAGACGCCCGCCGGAGAAGATTTAAGTGTTTCTGACGTTGCCAAACAGGCGAAGGTATTAATGATTGACTTCTGGGCTTCCTGGTGCGGTCCGTGTCGCGCAGAGATGCCGGCTGTTAAGGAGTCTTATGCCAAATATCACGACAAGGGTTTCGAGATTATCGGTGTCTCTCTTGATGCCAACGAAGCGGATTGGAAGAAGGCGATTGAGCAACTGGAGTTGTCGTGGCCACAGATGTCCGACCTGAAAGGTTGGGAATGTGCCGGTGCCGACCTCTACGGAGTGAAAGCTATTCCAGCCACGGTGTTGATTAAGGAAGGCGTGATTATCAATCGCAACCTGCGCGGAGAGGCTATTCAGGAAGCGCTCGCTCAATTACTGGATTAAGAGACTAGCCATAAAGTTTTAATCATACCATTAAAAAAGCCACGAACACTGCCCTACTTTTGGGCAAACGTTCGTGGCTTTTTTGATA
>CAYSOW010000124.1:0-5255 GCA_964432715.1 uncultured Bacteroides sp. | reverse complement strand
TGTCATCAATTTCAAATACTTCATACTTTGACCATTTAAGTTTAACATTCTGATGATAAGAGAACAAACAATCTCAATGACTGCATGAAGATACCAACTTTTCACCAAGAAAATCTAATTCCTACGGGCAATTCAAATGTAACAGGCTTATCTTGCCATAAAATGGGATACTCAGATTCCTTCATCAAGTGGTAATTCAACGTAGGCTGAACAAACAACATCGAAGAAGAAGTCATTCTGTATTCAAAGCCCAATCCTATGCCCGGCGAAACAGACAGCGGATAATTCAGGCGCTTATGTTCGGAAGTCACATCACTATTGATAGAGGCACTCACCGGGATATCCAAACTTAATCCTCCCGACACATACATGCCGGCACGATTCATCCGCATAAAGTTATAGTTCACAGCTACAGGGATGCTCAGATAACTTGCACGAACGTTTTGGACATACGACCAAAGGCCCATCGTATGGGTTATTTCGGCACGTAACAGATTATATTGCAATCCGGATTCAACGGACCAGGAAGGTGCAATTTCTTTAGAGATACGCACGCCAATGGTAATCGGTGTTAAGTGATGAACGGAGGTCGTCGTTTCCGTTTCAACATGATTTCCGTTTCCGATGATGGGGTCAGACATCGGTCCGGAATCCGCATCGCCGCTATCCATATCCAGACTTAATCCTAATACATTCGTGGCAACTCTGATTTTCCAGGCATCTGCTGAAAAATGCGAAATAGGCGTGAAGCCTTCGTCTGCAACAAGCTCATGGACCACAAATGGATAAGCAGGTACGACCTTCGTCGTATCGCATGCGTTTGGAATGGTGTCAGTGAGAGCACCAATACTATCATGAACAGAAGGCCTATCTTCCGCAATCTCAGGCAAAATTTCCGAAACGAGCGATTGGACTTGAGCGATTGTCGGTACAGAAGGAATTACCTGCTTAGGAGTTACGTTCATATCCACAGAAACATCCTCATCAGCGTCCGACGGCACCTGATTGGCTGCATTTTCCACCACCCTCAATGCATCTTGCGATTCGACCGGCCGCAGTGTATTCCTATAAAATAGATAAGTCGCACTTATGAATAGCACAAGCACCGTCAGCAAACCGGCTTTCTGCTTGTGCTCAATAATCAACTGGCGCAGTTTTTCTTTTGCGCGTGCCAATTGTGAAGCCGAGGAATGAGGGGTGATACCCAACATCTCAGCGATTTCCTGATGCGACTTTCCCTCAAGAATTGCCAGGCGAAAGACCGTACGATAACCGTTAGGCAACTGGTCTATCAAAGCCAACAGTTCTTCGTATGAGAGATCGTACATATCATCTTCATCAGCCTCATATTCAGGCTCCTTTAGAATATCATCAAATTGAATCTGGGATAGACAATGCAAGGAGAGATTCTTCATAATCGTAGCCATCCAATATTCTAATGTATCAGGATTACGAAGAGACTGTATTTGAGATAGGATGATTAAAAAGCCGTCATGCAACACATCCTGAGCCATATCCTCATCGGCCACATATTGACGAATGACCTTGAGCATTCTGCGTCGATATGTGGTATATAGCACGCCTTGCGCCGCCCGGTCCCCGGCTTGGCACAACGTGACTAATTGCTTTTTATCTATGGCTTGATTACATGACATATCTTATAGAGAAATAAGATGGGCAATCACTGCATCTCAAGCCCAACTTTTTTTTCGATTTACGCTACACTTTCCCCTCCCGGATAGCCTGCAACAACCCCTCGCAGGCATCCTCCAGGATATCTAATACATTCTCGAAACCGGAAGCGCCGCCGTAGTAAGGGTCGGGGACATAATCCACCACCTTCAGTCGACAGAAGTCCGTCATGCGGCGAATCTTCTGCTCCTCCGGAATGCCGGGCGCACGCTCCTTCAAATCCTCGATGTTCCGGTCATCCATACCGATAATCAAATCGAAGTCGAAGAAATCATCCGTCGTGACCGGACGCGAGCGATGCGTCAACTGATAACCACGCCGCGCAGCATGCATCCGCATACGAGCATCCGGCAACTCCCCACGGTGCACACTCAAGATGCCCGCCGAGTCCACCTCCACCATGCGTTCCAGTCCCTCGCGACGCAAGAGCGTACGCAGCACCTCCTCCGCCGTGGAAGAGCGACAAATATTACCCAGACAGACAAAGAGTACCCGCTTCGGAGCACCGTTCCATTCAACGTTCGTTTTCGCCATAAATCGATTTAGTTTGAGTTTCAGCTGCAAAAGTAGTGAAGATTTTCCCACTTTTTGGCCACACCTTGCAGGCTTTTACAAAAAAAATCGTAAATTTGCTGCATTCAGATAGATTTTACACCCCATTCACCATGAGCGAAGATATGAGCGAAGATACAAACGAGAAAGAAGAGTTGAGTACCGAACACTCCGATTATAAGCCGGCGGACACCTCGGACGAGGCCGTCAGACATCAGTTGAGCGGCATGTACCAAAATTGGTTTCTGGATTACGCCTCGTACGTAATTCTGGAGCGTGCTGTACCCCATATTAACGACGGACTGAAGCCGGTGCAACGACGTATCTTGCACTCGATGAAACGATTGGATGACGGACGCTACAACAAGGTGGCGAACATTGTGGGTCATACCATGCAGTTCCACCCGCACGGCGATGCCTCCATCGGTGACGCACTGGTGCAACTGGGACAGAAAGAGCTGCTGGTGGACTGCCAAGGTAACTGGGGTAACATCCTGACCGGTGACGATGCCGCAGCACCCCGTTACATTGAGGCACGTCTCTCGAAATTTGCCCTCGACGTGGTGTTCAATCCGAAGACCACCCAGTGGAAACTCTCCTACGACGGTCGTAACAAGGAGCCTATCACCCTGCCGGTGAAGTTCCCGCTCCTGCTGGCACAAGGCGTGGAGGGTATCGCAGTGGGCCTCTCCTCAAAGATTCTTCCGCACAACTTCAACGAACTGTGTGACGCCGCCATCGCTTATCTGCATGACGAGCCGTTCCAGCTCTACCCCGACTTTCAGACGGGTGGTTCCATTGATGTCTCAAAATACAACGACGGAGAGCGCGGTGGCTCGGTGAAGGTGCGTGCAAAGATTGAGAAGCTGGACAACAAGACGCTGATGATTACCGAGATTCCTTACGGAAAGACGGTACCCAACTTGATAGAATCTATTCTGAAAGCCATTGATAAAGGTAAGATCAAGGTGCGCAAGGTGGACGACGTGACCTCCGACAAGGCAGGTATCTTGGTGCATCTCGCTCCGGGCGCTTCCTCCGACAAGACACTGGACGCCCTCTACGCCTTTACCGACTGCGAGGTGAGCATCTCGCCCAACTGCTGCGTTATTGACGACCGCAAGCCGCACTTCCTGACGGTGAGCGACGTGCTGCGGAAGTCGGTGGACAACACGAAGGAGTTGCTGCGACAGGAGTTGCTGATTCGCCGCGACGAGTTGATGAGCAGTCTGCACTACGCCTCACTGGAGCGCATCTTCATTGAGGAGCGTATCTACAAGGACCGCGAGTTTGAGCAGGCGGAGAATATGGACGCGGCGTGTGCCCACATCGACCTGCGCCTGACACCCTTCTACCCCACCTTCATCCGGGAGGTGACGAAGGACGACATCCTGAAGCTGATGGAGATTAAGATGGCGCGCATTCTGAAGTTCAATAAGGAGAAATCGGATGAGGCCATTGCCCGCATGAAGGCAGAGATTGACGAGATAGATCACGACCTGAGCGAGATGGTGCGTGTAACGACCGACTGGTTCGTGATGCTGAAAGAGAAGTATGGCAAGGAGCATCCGCGCTTGACCGAACTGCGCAACTTCGACACGATTGTGGCGTCGAAGGTGGTGGAGGCCAACGAGAAGCTCTACATCAACCGCGAGGAGGGATTCATCGGAACGTCACTGAAGAAGGACGAGTTCGTGGCCAACTGTTCAGACATTGACGATGTAATTATCTTCTATCGCGACGGTAAATATAAGGTGGTGCGCATCAGCGACAAGATGTTTGTGGGCAAGAATGTGCTCTACGTGAACATCTTTAAGAAGAACGATAAGCGCACGGTATACAACGTGGTGTATCGCGACGGTAAGGACGGTGTGCACTTTATGAAGCGTTTCGCGGTGACTTCCATCACGCGCGACCGTGAATATGACGTAACTCAGGGCACTCCGGGCTCACGCATCGTCTACTTCACCGCCAATCCGAACGGCGAGGCAGAGGTGATTAAGGTGACGCTGAAGCCCAATCCGCGTCTGAAGAAGATTGTGTTAGAGAAAGATTTCAGTGAGATAGCCATCAAGGGTCGCCAGTCGATGGGTAACATCCTGACGAAGAACGAGGTGCATAAGATTAGTCTGAAGCAGCGCGGTGGCTCTACGCTGGGTGGTCGACAGGTATGGTTCGATCGCGACGTGCTCCGCCTGAACTACGACGGTCGCGGCGAGTTCCTCGGCGAGTTCCACAGCGAAGACAGCATCCTGATCATCAACCAGAAGAACGAGTTCTACACGACGGACTTCGACCTGAACAACCACTACGAGCCGGACATCCTGCTCATCGAGAAGTTCAATCCGGAGAAGATATGGACCGCCGTGCTCTACGATGCCGATCAGCAAGGCTATCCCTACATCAAGCGTTTCACGCTGGAGAAGAGCAGTCGCAAGCAGAACTTCCTGGGAGAGAACAAAGAGAACAAGTTGATACTACTCTCGGGCGAGGCCTATCCGAGAATCCAACTCCTCTTCGGAGGCAAAGACAGTTTCCGGGAGCCGCTCATCATCGACGCCGAGGAGTTCATCGGCTTAAAGAGTTTCAAAGCGAAAGGCAAACGAGCCACGACGTTCGAGGTAAGTGAATTCATCGAGCTGGAGCCCGTCCGCTTCGCCCCGAAACCGGAAGAGGAGCCGGAAGAGACTGACGCCGAAACAGAAGCCGAAGTTCTCAACGAAGATCCCGATGCCGGCAAAAGTCAATCAGACCTGATCGATGAAATCACCGGCCAGATGAAGCTATTCGACTAAAGAGACAATCCACCCCTCCGGGGTGGGGTTAGGGGGATACCCGACAGGAAAAGTCATAAGACGAGCGAAGCAACGTCGAATCCGAGAGAAAGTAAGACGAGCGAAGCAACGTCGAATCATGATAAATGAAATTCCCAACAAAAAACAGGAAAAGGAATGTGAATGATTAGTTCCGGCCTTTGTGGAGAAGCGTAAAAAAATTGGGTCCTTTTTTTC
>CAYSOW010000123.1:0-5311 GCA_964432715.1 uncultured Bacteroides sp. | reverse complement strand
GTAGGTCGCCGAACACTCATTGGGGAACTCCGGGCACCTCGGAGCTCATTGGGAAACGCACGTTTTGCAGCCCCATCTCCACAGAGTTATCAACAGAATGTTCATAGTAGCACTTTCGGCGGGTAACAGTACCTCGCTTAAGCCTCAGATTCTTACACGGAGCAGCCCGGGGCAGAGAACAACGCTCGCGTCCGGTATGGACAGGAAGAAGTAGCAGGTTTCGGAGCACGCGGCGAGCAGGTCAGAGGGTATAAGCGCTCATTTCGGAGCAATCACCTCTTTGGGAAGGGCATAAGAAACCTGGCAGATAAAAAACAAGCAATTCACCATTACGAAATTAAACTTTTCAGACAAACATCACTCTAAAAAATGTTTTTAAAATCAACTATTTAAAACAATGAAAAAATTATTCTTTATTGGCGCTATGTTGGTAGCCACCGTATGGCAGGCCACACCCGCCAAGGCTCAGTGGAGCTCCATCTTGAACTCTGTAGTTAGCGCAGCCACCGGATCTACTAGCTCGAGCGAATCTTCATCACTTATCAGCAACTTGATTGCCTCTGTTACGGGTAGCGTCACTACCACCCAGGAGAACCTCATCGGCTCTTGGTCTTACACGGAACCCGCCGTTCAGTTCGAAAGTGAGAATGCCCTGGCTACTGCCGGTGGTACAGCCATCGCCTCTAAGGTAGAAACCAAGTTGGCCAAGTATTACAAGGTCGTAGGCATCAAGGCCGGTAACCTCAAGTTCACGTTCGACAACGATGGTAACTGCACTTATGGTGTCGGCTCTAGCACTCGTCAGGGCACCTACACCTTCGATTCTACCAACAAGATGGTGAACATCACAACCACTACCGGTTACACCGTTGCCGCCTACGTAACCATCTCAGGCAGCAGCATGACGTTGACCTTCGACGCCTCTAAGATGTTGACCCTCTTCCAGACCATTTCAGCCAAGATGAGCGCACTCTCTACCGTATCGGCTCTCGCCGGTTCTTACAGCGGTATGAAGGTCGGTTTCGAATTTAGCAAGCAGTAATCTGATTACCCCATAATTTTAACGCCCGCAATGTGAGATTTATGCTCCATTGCGGGCGTTTTACATTTTCAGGTGTGCTAAAGTCGTTGATTTCTCCACCGAGTGCTTATCTTTGCCGAGACATCACATTAACCCCAACATACAAATATGAAGAAAACATTATTCCTGGTCGTTGCCTGCCTATCAACACTCCTGTTGATAACTGCACAAGCAGCCGACTATTCTAAGCTTTATCAACAACTCCCGGTCAGCGTGGCGCAGCCCGACGAGCCTAAGATTCCGAAGTACAAAGTCCGCATCACAGACTTCGGCGCCAAGGGGGACGGACTCACCTTGAATACGGAAGCTTTCGCGCAAGCTATCAGTGCATTAACAGCCAAGGGTGGCGGCCATCTGACGGTCCCCGCAGGTATCTGGTTGACGGGGCCCATCACTCTGGCCAGTCACATCGACCTGCACCTCGAAAAGAACGCTATCCTCCTCTTCTCGCCGGACAAATCCCTCTATGTGGATAACTCTCGGAAAACCGGTCGATTCCTGCCCGGACTGACCGCCGACCGCTGCACCGACCTCAGCATTACGGGCGAGGGTATCATCGACGGCAATGGCGCCGTATGGCGCCCCGTGAAGCGCGGCAAGGTCAGTGACGTCGAATGGAAAGCCTATCTGGCTCAGGGGGGCGTGCAGCGTCAGGAGGGCAACCTCTATTATCCCTGGCAGATGAAGTCCGGCTATGCCGATGCCGACGAGACGCCCGAGAGACAGGAAGCCAGGCGTAACGACCTGTTCCGCATCTACAATTGTGAACGCGTCCTGCTTCAAGGTGTCACTTTCCAGAACTCGCCTAAATTCCACGTGCATCCCCTCAATTGCCGCAGCGTCATTCTGGACGGCATCACGGTACGATGTCCCTGGAACGCACAAAATGGTGACGCTATCGACATCAGTGATTGCCACCGCGTGCTCATCACCGGCACTACAGTTGACGCCGGTGACGACGGCCTCTGTATGAAGAGCGGCAACTACAACGAGAAGGCCTTAGTCAATGGTTGTGAGGACATTCTGATAGACGACAACACCGTTTTCCATGCCCACGGCGGCTTCGTTATCGGCAGCGAGAGCGTCTGCGGCATGAAGCGCATCGTGGTGCGCAACTGCCGCTTCTCCGGTACGGACACCGGCCTGCGTTTCAAGAGCGCCGTAACGCGCGGCGGCAAGACCGAAGACCTCTACCTCTATAATATAGTGATGAACGACATAGCGGGCGAGGCCATCGTCTTTCAGTGCAACTACGCAGACCGGCCGGCCGGTGACAAAGGCAATTTTGATGCAGGCGTCACACCCAACAAGGTACCCGAATTTACGGACATACACATTCATGACGTCACCTGCGTCAACACCAAGACAGCCATTGCCGCCTCCGGTGTAGAGGGGCTGAACTGCGTACATGGCATTGATATTCGCGATGCAGTCTTTGTCTACACCAAGACCGCAACAAACATTGACAGCACTACAGCCCAACTCGACCTGACCAACGTGCAGTTGATACCACTTAAAGCGGATCATTGGCCGGTGCAAAAATAACGCTCCATGAGGAGCGTTAACAACCCGTGAATAAACGTGTATAATTCCTCAAATAGGGGGTGGAAAAGATTTGATAATTTTCCACCCCCTTACTCTTGCATTTCCTAAAAACCTAAGGCTTATAATTTTACCTCAAATCTCCAAAAAAGCAATCCACAAAATATAAAAATCTTTTCCATGGCGAAATCCGAAGTTATTCAGATGGGCCGTGTCTATTTAATTATTAACTTTGCCGCGATTCTACGGTTAGTGGATATGTTGATAAGGTGTAACAAACTTGAGAAACCCTGATTCAAGAGTAAGCAGTAGCGTGCATAGTTTCACGAAGATAAGTTCTATTTAGGAGCCTCTGGCAGCTCTAGACGTCACTCCTCTCCTATTGTGAGCAATCCGTGTATAACCCACGTGAGGGTACTGATAACTACCATATGGTCATTTCAGCGAGAAAGTTATGCACCTTATCAACACCCTATTATTATCACTATATAAGGATTTAGTTAAAAAAATTTTTCTTTTTAAAGCATATACTTATGAATAATAATCAATGTTCAAAACTCACATCCGAAGTTGAAGAACGCTTGGATCTCGTCAGCGAGATTCGACGCCTCAAGGAGGAAAAGAATGCCGTCATCCTGGCCCACTACTATACCGACGGGACCATCCAGGACATAGCGGACTTCGTGGGCGACAGCTTGGCCTTGGCTCAGAAGGCGGCAAAATCCACCGCGGACATCATCGTCATGTGTGGTGTCCACTTCATGGGTGAGACGTGCAAGATTCTCTGTCCCGGCAAGAAGGTGCTGGTCCCCGATATGAACGCAGGCTGCTCCTTGGCGGACAGTTGCCCGGCTGACGCTTTCGGTAAGTTTGTTTCTGAACATCCCGACCATACCGTTATTGCCTACGTCAACACGACTGCCGAAGTGAAATACTATACCGACATTGTTGTCACCTCTACCAATGCGCGCCAAATCGTCGAAAGCCTCCCCGCTGACGCTAAGATTATCTTCGCACCTGATCGCAACCTGGGCAACTACATCAATTCCGTCACGGGGCGCAATATGTTGCTCTGGGATGGAGCTTGTCATGTGCATGAGCAGTTCTCTACGGAGCAGATTATGGCCTTGAAACAGCAGTACCCCGAGGCTAAGGTCTTGGCTCACCCCGAGTGTAAGCGTCCGGTGTTGCTCTTGGCCGACCATGTAGGCTCGACGGCTGCCCTACTGAAGTATGCGGTAACCGATGCATGCGACACGTTCATCGTTGCCACCGAGTCCGGCATCCTGCACGAGATGCAGAAGCAGGCTCCGCAGAAGCATTTCATCCCTGTGCCGCCCGAGGTAACAGAGGGTACTACCACCTGCTCTTGCAACGAGTGTGCCTATATGCGCCTCAACACGTTGCAAAAACTCTACAACGCCCTGCGTGACGAGAAGCCGGAAATCCAGGTTGACCCCCGTATTATAGATCGTGCGCGTCAGCCTATCGACCGTATGCTCGAAATTTCGGCAAAGCTGGGACTATAAAAACAAACACTTTAAAGCAACTATATTTATGAATCTAGAAGTCATGGCCCCGGTGGGCAGTTATGAATCGCTAGCTGCTGCCATCCAGGCCGGAGCCGACTCCGTCTATTTTGGCATCGAGGGACTGAATATGCGCTCCGGATCGGCCAACAATTTTACGATTGAAGACCTCCACCGCATAGCCGCCTTGTGTCACGAGCACGGTCTGAAGAGCTATCTCACGGTCAATACCATCATCTATGATGAAGACCTCGAGACGATGCGCCATATCATTGATGCTGCAGCCGAGGCTAAGATATCGGCCATTATCGCCAGCGATGTGGCAGCGATGACCTACGCCGTCGAGCGTGGCGTCGAAGTCCACCTCTCTACTCAGCTCAATATCTCCAACATCGAGGCTCTGCGCTTCTATGCCCGTTTTGCCGACGTGGCCGTTCTGGCGCGCGAGCTGAACATGGAACAGGTCCGAAAGATACACGAGGCCATCGTCCGCGAGCAGATCAAAGGTCCTCATGGTCAGTTGATTCGCATCGAGATGTTTGCGCATGGAGCCCTCTGCATGGCGGTCTCGGGCAAGTGTTATCTGAGCCTGCATGAGTACAATCGTTCGGCCAATCGTGGCGCCTGCGGTCAGGTCTGTCGTCATGCCTACACGGTGCACGATGTAGACCATGATACGGAGCTCGAGGTGGATAACAAATACATCATGTCGCCTAAGGACTTGAAGACCATTCATTTCATCAACAAGATGATTGACGCCGGTGTCGAGGTCTTCAAGTTGGAAGGACGTGCTCGTGGTCCGGAATACGTTAAGACGGTCGTTTCATGCTACAAAGAGGCTATTCATGCCGCTGTGGCCGGCACGACCACAGACGAGATGATTGTCAACTGGGATGCTCGTCTCTCTACAGTCTTCAATCGCGGTTTCTGGGACGGCTATTACCTGGGGCAGCGGCTCGGGGAATGGAGCCGTCATTATGGATCACTCGCTACGGAGCACAAGGAATATTGTGCCAAGACGATGGGCTACTACTCTAAGCTCAGCGTCGGTGACTTCCTACTGGAGGCCCAAGAGCTGCACGTCGGCGAGAAGATTCTGATTATCGGTCCTACGACCGGTGTGCTTGAGCTTACCGTCAACGAGGTGATTGTCGACGAT
>CAYSOW010000122.1:0-5402 GCA_964432715.1 uncultured Bacteroides sp. | reverse complement strand
TCGTCTTCAACACGGCCATGACGGGATATCCTGAGAGTTTGACGGACCCCTCTTACGCCGGACAGCTGATGACGCTGACCTATCCGTTGGTAGGTAACTATGGCGTGCCTCCTTTTACGATGGAGCCGAACGGGTTGCCCACTTTCATGGAGAGTGAGAAGATTCACGCAGAGGCCATCATCGTGAGCGACTATAGCTACGAGTATAGCCATTGGAATGCGGTAGAGAGTTTGGCCGATTGGTTGAAACGCGAGCAAGTGCCCGGCATCACGGGTATCGACACTCGTGAGCTCACTAAAGTATTGCGCGAGCACGGAGTGATGATGGGTAAGATTGTCTTTGACGATGAACCCGACAATGCCCCCAGTGCTGTCTACAGTGGAGTGAATTATGTGGATAAAGTCTCATGTAAGGAGGTGATTCGCTACAACGAGGGCGAAGGCAAGAAGAAAGTGGTGCTCGTGGACTGCGGTGTGAAGAGTAACATCATCCGCTGCCTGCTGAAGCGCGATGTCACCGTGATTCGTGTGCCCTGGAACTACGACTTCACGTCGATGGAGTATGACGGACTCTTCATCTCGAACGGTCCGGGCGACCCCGACACTTGTAACGAAGCTGTGGAGAACATCCGCAAGGCGATGTCACTCTCTGATAAACCCATCTTCGGTATCTGTATGGGTAACCAGTTGCTTTCAAAAGCCGGAGGAGCGAAGATCTACAAACTGAAATACGGTCACCGCAGCCACAACCAGCCGGTGCGCATGGTGGGCACCAACAAGTGCTTCATCACCAGTCAGAACCACGGATACGCCGTAGACAACACGACGCTCGGTGCCGACTGGGAACCGCTCTTCATCAACATGAACGACGGCTCGAACGAGGGTATCAAGCACAAGAGCAAACCCTGGTTCTCTGCACAGTTCCACCCCGAAGCCGCCAGCGGTCCTACGGATACGGAATTCCTGTTCGATGAGTTTGTAAAACTGCTTTAATCCACATCCCTAAAGAAGATTCGACATGAAAGAAAATATCAAGAAAGTATTGTTGTTAGGTTCCGGCGCCCTGAAGATTGGTGAGGCCGGAGAGTTCGACTATTCCGGTTCGCAGGCGCTGAAGGCGTTGAAGGAGGAGGGTATTGAGACGGTCCTCATCAACCCGAACATCGCGACGGTGCAGACCAGCGAGGGAGTGGCAGATCAGATCTACTTCCTCCCCGTCACTCCCTTCTTCGTGGAGAAGGTGATTGCCAAGGAGCGCCCGGATGGCATCCTGTTGGCATTCGGTGGACAGACCGCATTGAACTGCGGCGTAGCGCTCTATCAGTCGGGTGTGCTCGAGAAATATAACGTGGAGGTGCTGGGTACCCCCGTGCAGGCCATCATTGACACCGAGGACCGTGAGCTCTTTGTGAAGAAGCTCGACGAGATTCAGGTGAAGACCATCAAGAGTGAGGCTGTGGAGAACATCGCCGATGCCCGTCGTGCAGCAGCCGAACTGGGCTATCCGGTCATCATCCGTGCCGCTTACGCCCTGGGAGGTCTGGGTTCCGGCTTCTGCGACAACGAAGAGGAGTTGAACCGCCTGGCAGAAAAAGCCTTCTCATTCTCTCCGCAGGTATTGGTGGAGAAGAGCTTGAAGGGCTGGAAAGAGATTGAGTACGAGGTGGTACGCGACCGCTTCGACAACTGTATCACGGTTTGTAACATGGAGAACTTTGACCCGCTGGGTATCCACACCGGTGAGAGTATCGTCATCGCTCCGTCACAGACCTTGACCAATAAAGAATATCACAAGCTGCGTGAGTTGGCCATCCGCATCATCCGTCACATCGGTATCGTGGGTGAGTGTAACGTGCAGTACGCTTTCGACCCCGAGTCGGAAGATTATCGTGTCATCGAGGTGAACGCTCGTCTGAGCCGTTCGTCTGCGTTGGCTTCTAAAGCTACCGGTTATCCCTTGGCTTTCGTGGCTGCGAAGTTGGGCTTGGGCTACGGACTCTTCGACTTGAAGAACTCTGTAACGCGCACCACTTCTGCTTTCTTCGAGCCTGCCCTCGACTACGTGGTATGTAAGATTCCGCGTTGGGACTTGGGTAAGTTCCGCGGTGTCGACCGTGAGCTGGGCTCCAGCATGAAGTCTGTGGGTGAGGTGATGGCCATCGGTCGTACCTTCGAAGAGGCTATGCAGAAAGGTCTGCGTATGATTGGCCAGGGCATGCACGGCTTCGTGGGCAACAAGGAGTTGGTGATTGACGACCTCGACAAGGCGTTGCGTGAGCCGACTGATAAGCGTGTCTTCCTTATTAGTAAGGCGATGCGTGCGGGTTATACCATCGACCAGATTCATGAGCTGACCAAGATTGACAAGTGGTTCCTGCAGAAGTTGATGAACATCGTTCGCACGATGGACAGCTTGGAGCAGTGGGCTGAGAAGGTGGACGGCAAGCAGGTGGATCGCATGACTGATTTCGAGTTGCTCCGTACGGCGAAACGTCAGGGCTTCTCCGACTTCCAGATTGCCCGTGCCCTCGGTTTGGAGCGCAGCATGGAGATGGAAGATGCCATCATGGCTGTGCGTAAGTATCGTAAGTCGCTCGGCATCGTGCCTGTAGTGAAACAGATTGATACCTTGGCTGCCGAGTATCCTGCACAGACCAACTACCTCTACCTTACTTATAGTGGGGTAGGTAATGACGTGACTTATCTGGGCGACCACCGCTCTATCATCGTACTGGGTTCCGGTGCTTACCGTATCGGTTCTTCTGTAGAGTTCGACTGGTGCGGCGTGCAGGCCTTGAACACCATCCGTAAGGAGGGCTACCGCAGCGTCATGATCAACTATAACCCCGAGACGGTTTCTACCGACTACGATATGTGCGACCGCCTCTACTTTGATGAATTGACTTTCGAGCGCGTGATGGATATCATCGAGCTGGAGTCGCCCAACGGTGTGATTGTCTCTACCGGTGGACAGATTCCTAACAACCTTGCTATGCGCCTCGACCAACAGCAAGTACATATCCTCGGAACCACTGCGAAGAGCATTGACAACGCCGAGGACCGCGAGAAGTTCTCTGCGATGCTCGACCGTATCGGTGTCGACCAGCCGCGTTGGCGTGAGCTGACCTCCATGGACGATATCAACGAGTTCATTGCCGAGGTAGGCTTCCCCGTATTGGTACGTCCGTCGTACGTCCTCTCCGGTGCCGCCATGAACGTATGTTCTAACCAGGAGGAGCTGGAGCGCTTCCTGAAGTTGGCTGCCAATGTCTCTAAGAAGCACCCGGTGGTGGTAAGTAGCTTCATCGAGCACGCCAAGGAGGTAGAGATGGATGCGGTTGCGAAGAACGGTGAGATTATTGCTTACGCCATCAGTGAGCACATCGAGTATGCCGGTGTCCACTCAGGTGACGCTACCATCCAGTTCCCGCCGCAGAAACTCTATGTAGAGACCGTGCGTCGCATCAAACGCATCTCTCGTCAGATTGCGAAAGAGTTGAACATCTCCGGACCGTTCAACATCCAGTACCTGGCGCGTGAGAATGATATCAAAGTGATCGAGTGTAACCTCCGTGCTTCTCGAAGCTTCCCGTTTGTCAGCAAGGTGCTCAAGATCAACTTGATCGAGCTGGCAACGAAAGTGATGCTGGGCTTGCCGGTGGAGAAACCCAACAAGAACCTCTTCGAGTTGGACTATGTGGGCATCAAAGCCTCTCAGTTCTCCTTCAACCGTCTGCAGAAGGCCGACCCTGTATTGGGCGTAGATATGGCCTCTACGGGTGAGGTTGGTTGCTTGGGCGACGACACTTCATGTGCCATCCTGAAAGCCATGCTTTCTGTAGGTCAGCGCATTCCGCAGAAGAACATCCTGCTCTCTACGGGTACTGCAAAACAGAAGGCCGACATGCTGGATGCAGCGCGCCTGTTGCAGCAGAAAGGCTATCAGCTCTATGCCACAGGTGGTACTTCACGTTACCTCACCGAGAACGGCGTAGAGAACACGCTGGTCTACTGGCCGAGCGAGGAGAAGCAGCCGCAGGCATTGGATATGCTGCATAAGAAAGAGATTGACATGGTGGTAAACATTCCGAAGAACCTCTCCGCAGGTGAGTTGGACAACGGCTACAAGATTCGTCGTGCCGCCATCGACTTGAACATTCCATTGATTACCAACGCTCGTTTGGCGAGTGCCTTCATCCAGGCGTTCTGCACGCAGGACATTGATGACATCGCCATCAAGAGTTGGTCGGAATATAAATAAGAATTAGGTTTATCTATCAAATAGCTGCCTCTTCTCCGTGATGGAAAGGAGGCAGCGCCTTTTTTATAGTAGCAGAGTCTCTAATGTTAAATTCAGGGAAAAATCCGACGAGCGCTTGCAAGATTCAGTCGAAACGCTTATCTTTGTCTATGTAAAAAGGAATTAAGATATAAAGCCGCATTGGTAGATTGGGAAACTCTACAATCATATCGAAATACCGAGATACGCTTCAATCTCCAATGGCGGGCCACGCCTTCGGGTAGCTTTATGCCGGTGGATTACAAAGGGGGTGAGCACTCAAATCTTATCACTCGGAGTTTCATCGCATCACGGTGCGGCTTTTTTCAAATACAAAAGAGGTAAGCCTTCTGAAAAGAGGTGTTACCTCTTTTTTTGTAGGTGCAGCGAAGCGCATTTCTGAACGTATAGTGTGAAGGAACGCGTCTTCTGAAATATGAGGCGCTATTAGAAAAGAATCGTTTTCTGAGAGATAAATTGTTTTTTTGAAAGATGAAGGTTTTGAAAGATGAAGGTTTGAAGAATGAAGGTTTTGAAGAATGAAGTTTTGAAGAATGAAGTTTTGAAGAATGAGGGTTAGATGAGTAGTTTTCTTGAAACAGCGAAGCGCCTTTCTGAAAAAATAATGTTAAAGCGAAAATTAGATGGAAAAGTGCCCTGAAACACCTCCGGACCTAGTCAAAGGGCAGGGCAGACCCTGAAACAAAGTTTCTACCCCGTTTATAATCAATGATTTATATCGACGAAAAAACTTAACGAATTCGTCGTAATAAAAAAGCAAAAACATACGGACGAATGAGCCAAAACTATTGAATGTTTTGCCTCATTCGTCCGTATGATTTTTCGTATTCATTGGGACGTCTCGAACGAAACGTCGGAATGTTTCAAAATAGGCCTCCCAACAGCCCAAAACAGCTCTCTGAACTTGTTGTTTTATTCACTTTAAAGTGCTGCGATTTCCTCGTCGGTTAGACCGGTATTCTCTTTGATGATATCCAGACTCATTCCGGCAGACTTCATTGCACGGGCAGAACGAACCACCTTCTCATGCTCTTGTGCTCGTCCTATCTCAATGCCTTCTTCACGTCCTTCATTCTTGGACGATTCAATCGTCATGATAGCAT
>CAYSOW010000121.1:0-5630 GCA_964432715.1 uncultured Bacteroides sp. | reverse complement strand
ACACATGTGTTCTACTTCATGAGAATAAGTCATATATTTACACTTTAAATGGTAATAAATTCAAATTCGCCCACAAAATTAGCAGTTTATTTTGGTTGTACCAATAGATTCTGCTATGTTTTTCCTTATTTTTTAAGAAAATAAACAAGCCTGCACTTTGGGGGTGCTTTGGAGTATAGCAACAAATTAGCAACAAATTTGTTGTAATTCGCTCTTTTAATTGTATCTTTGGAAAAAATTTCACTACAACAATCAACAAAGATGGAACAAACGACGGTTAAAGTGACGGATGCCGCCTTGCGAAAAGGGGCTGAAGAGGGAATGGATGCCTTCCTGAAGGTGTTCACCGACAAGTATTTGGAGGTGATTGGCGGCGAACTGACTGCCGAGAGTATGCCGAAGCTGACGGGCCATCAGCATTCGCTGCTGGGTTACCATTTCTTCCGCGAGGAGGTGATGGACGGCGGATTCGTACAGCTCATCCAGAACGGTTACGGCCCTTATATTTTTGATAATCCCTTTGCCAAGGCGATGCGCCTCTTCGGTTTGGGCGATTTCTCCAAGCTGGTCTACAAGGCGAAGGAGATTTATGATAAGAATAAGGAGGACCTGACGCGCGAACGGACGGACGACGAGTTTATGGCGATGTATGAACAATATGAGGAGTTCGACGACCTGGAGGATGCTTACATTGATATGGAAGAGGACCTGACCGAACGACTGGCCACTTATGTAGACGAGCACTTGGAGCTCTTTGCAGAGGTTGTTCAGGAAGAATAAGCCAATTAAGGAGGATTAACGTAAAAAAAATCCCCGTAAACATACAGTCTATTCCACTTTATTATATATTTGCAACCGAATCATTAAATAAACAGATAGCTTTATGAAGAATTTTAGAAAGATTTTAAGCGCTGTGCTCGCTTGTATGGCAGTTTTCACCATGAGTTCTTGCTTGGGCGACAGCGACAGCTCCGTATATTTGAACGGTACAGGTACAGCCACTTCCACCAGCACTATCATGCTGGACAACGGCTTGACCCTGAAAACGAGCGTGCTTTCCCTCACTTACGGCAGCCGTGTATATATCTACGGTGCAGTGGATGAGGATGATTATAACGCTGCAGTCACCAATATCAATAATGGTAAGACCGCTTCCGTTACACTGACCAGCGTAATGACAGCCGGTGAGTGTGTCAATGCCTACCTCCAGAACGAAGAATCTGATGACTTCGAGGATGCATTGGCCGACCTCACTTGTACCCCAATCAGCAATCTTGCATGGTTGAGCTATGGTGCGTTTGGCAACGGTTACCTCCAGTTTACAGTCACTGCTGACTACTACCTGAAGAAAGGTTCCGACAGTTCATATACCTTGATTGAGCCGGAATTCTACTGTTTGGTGAAGACCATCGACAAAAGCAATCTGGAGTTGGTCATCGCTGCAGACAACAAGAAATCAAGTTGCACGGATGCTGATGGTTCTCTGTTGAGCGGTTACACTTCACAGAGTGCAGCCATGCCCATCAGTGTTAACGTCAACGACCTTTACTATACGATGACAGGACTGGGATTGAGCGATACAGACAATATCAACCTCACCGTGAAGTATGTATCTGATGCCAACAAGACCATCAACGAGACAAGCACGTTGAGCGGAACTTTGGGCACCAGCACTAACTACTTCACTGTAAGTGCATTGAAACGCTATTATTACGGTTATTAATCTCTCACCGTTAAGACAACGACATTGAACTATAAAGCATATTTTCATCGAATCATGCTGCTGATTTCCTCCCCTGCCAAGGCATGGGAGGAAATTCTTGTTGAAGAGGACAAGCAAAACAACGTGCAGATAGGCTTCGTCTACCCCTCTATCGGGTTGTGCGGACTGGCTGTATTCTTGGGAAGTATCTCTCTGGAATATGCACAGATGCAGCTGCAAGGAGCCATGACCAAGACCTGCTCCGCTGTGATTGCCCTGTTTGGAGGATTCTTTCTGGCCTCCTTTCTGGTAGAAATCTTCAGTCGACGCTACCTGAAGCGCGAAGTCAGTCGCGTGGAGGTACAGCAACTGGTGGGTTACTCCATGGGCATCCTCTTTATATTGATCTTTTTCTCGGGACTGTTTCGCGGGTTCTTCATCCTCCGCTGGATTCTCCAGTTCTACACCCTCTGGGTGGTGTGGGAAGGAGCCAACCGACTGATGAAGGTGGCCGAGGAACGCCGATTGGCCTACACCGTAGTGGTGACCCTCATTCTGCTGCTCTCGCCGTGGGTACTGGAGTGCTTGTTCGCGCAACTCTCCCAAGTGACCCAACTGACGCCGGACATGCAGGTAAACCCGTAACCCCAGTGCAGGTACTAACCTAGTAACAAAGAATTTATTGAAGTAAAATGAAAGCAAATCCGGTAAATATCAAGAACAAACGAGCCTCGTTCGACTACGAATTCATCGACACCTATACGGCCGGCATCGTACTTACCGGTACGGAAATCAAATCCATCCGCGACGGAAAAGCCAGTCTGGTGGACACCTTCTGCTTCTTCGCCAACGGAGAGCTGTGGGTGAAGAATATGCACGTAGCGGAGTATTTCTATGGCTCGTACAACAACCATACCGCGCGCCGCGACCGCAAGTTGCTGCTCAACCGCAAAGAGCTGCTCAAGCTGCAACGCGCCACGAAAGAGAACGGTTTCACCATCGTCCCTACCCGCCTCTTTATCAACGAAAAGGGACTCGCCAAACTGGTGATTGCCTTGGCGAAAGGTAAGAAACAATACGACAAGCGCCAGTCGCTCAAGGAGAAAGACGACCGTCGCGAGATGGATCGTATGTTCAAACACTAAGCCCCCGGGCAACACTACCACAAAGATTTATAAACGAAGGATGAAAAGATGATGGATCAGACGAAGGAATCACAGGAGGCTCCGCAGACCTTGCAGGAGCTCGTTTCCAAACGAATTTTAATCTTAGACGGCGCCATGGGCACCATGATACAGCGTTATCAACTCACTGAGGAGGAGTTCCGCGGAGCGCGCTTCAGCGACTTTCCCGGACTGCTCAAGGGAAATAACGACCTGCTTTGCCTGACGCGCCCGGACGTGATTGAAGAGATTCACCGGAAATACCTGGAGGCCGGCGCCGACCTCATCGAGACCAATACCTTCAACGCCAATCGCGTCTCCATGAGCGATTACCACATGGAGGAATATTGCACGGAAATCAACCGTGCCGCCTGCCGCATCGCCCGCCGTTTGGCCGATAAATACACGGCGCGCAACCCGCAGAAGCCGCGTTTCGTGGCAGGCTCCGTCGGCCCCACCAACAAGACCTGCTCGATGAGTCCCGACGTCAACGACCCCGCCTTCCGTGCCCTCACCTTCGACCAACTGGCAGCAGTCTACCGCGAACAGATGACCGTGCTGCTGGAAGAGGGCGTAGATGCACTGCTCATTGAGACCATCTTCGACACCCTCAACGCCAAAGCCGCACTCTTTGCGGCCGAAGAGGCCATGACCGCCGTCGGTCGTCGCTGCCCGTTGATGCTCTCCGTCACCGTGGCCGACAAAGCCGGACGCACCCTCTCGGGACAGACGCTGGAGGCCTTCCTCGCCTCCGTGCAGCATGCTCCCCTCTTCTCCATCGGCCTCAACTGTTCCTTCGGAGCGAAAGAGTTGAAGCCCTTCCTGGAAACCTTGGCCGCCAAAGCCCCCTACTATATCTCCGCCTATCCCAATGCCGGACTCCCCAACAGTCTGGGTGCTTACGACCAGACACCGGAAGAGATGACCGCACAGGTGAAAGAGTATATCGACGAGGGACTGGTGAACATCCTCGGCGGTTGCTGCGGCACCACGGACGAGTTCATCGCCCGTTTCACCACCTTGGTGGAAGGAGCCCGGCCGCACATCCCCGCCGCCATTGCCCCCTGCCTCACCCTCTCCGGCTTGGAGCGCTTGGAGCAGACTCCGGAGATACGTTTCATCAATGTCGGTGAGCGCTGCAATGTCGCCGGTTCGCGCAAGTTCCTGCGACTGATTAAAGAGAAAAATTACGACGAGGCACTCTCCATCGCCGCCCAACAGGTGGAAGATGGCGCACTGATCCTCGATATCAATATGGACGACGGCCTTCTCGACACACAGGCAGAGATGGTCCACTTCCTGAACCTGCTCTCCGCCGACCCGGAGATTGCCCGCGTCCCCCTGATGATTGACTCCTCCAAGTGGGAAGTCATCCAGGCCGCCCTTCGCTGCCTGCAAGGCAAATCCATCGTCAACTCCATCTCCCTGAAGGAGGGCGAAGAGGTGTTCCTCGCCCATGCCCGTGACGTCCGTCGTCTGGGTGCCGCCGTGGTAGTGATGGCCTTCGACGAGCAGGGACAGGCCGACACCTACGAGCGCAAGATTGAGGTGTGCCAACGCGCCTACAAGCTCCTCACGGAGCAGGTGGGCATGAACCCGTACGACATCATCTTCGACCCGAACGTGCTTGCCATCGCCACCGGCATGGAGGAGCATAACAACTATGCCGTCGACTATATCCGCGCCACGGAATGGATTCGCAAGAACCTGCCCGGCGCCCATGTAAGCGGCGGTGTGAGCAACCTCTCCTTCTCGTTCCGCGGCAACAATTACATCCGCGAGGCCATGCATGCCGTGTTCCTCTATCACGCCATCGCAGCGGGTATGGACATGGGTATTGTCAACCCCGCCACCAGTGTGATGTACGAGGATATCCCCGCAGAGATCCGGGAGCGCATTGAGGACGTGGTACTGAACCGCCGTCCGGATGCTTCGGAGCGCCTCATCGAGACGGCCGAGCGACTGAAAGCGGAGAGTGAAGGTCAGAAAGAGCATCCGGAGGAGCACCGCACCCAGGCATGGCGTCAAGGTTCGGTAGAGTCGCGCTTGCAGGAAGCCTTGATTAAAGGCAACGGCGACTATCTGGAGGAGGACTTGCACGAAGCGTTACAGCAATATCCGAAGGCCGTAGACATCATCGAAGGTCCGTTGATGGAAGGCATGAACGAAGTGGGCAACCGTTTCGGAGCCGGCAAGATGTTCCTGCCGCAGGTGGTCAAGACCGCCCGCACCATGAAACGTGCCGTAGCCATTCTGCAGCCCTACATCGAGCAGGAGAAAGACACCGCAGCGCGTTCCAACGGCAAGGTGTTGCTTGCCACGGTCAAAGGAGATGTACACGACATCGGTAAGAATATTGTATCGGTGGTCATGGCCTGCAACAATTACGAGATCATCGACTTGGGTGTGATGGTTCCCGCGGAGAAGATTGTAGAGACAGCCCTCGCAGAGCAAGTAGACATCGTAGGATTAAGTGGATTGATTACCCCCTCTTTGGACGAAATGGTGCACGTAGCGCAATCGCTGCAAGCCGCCGGTCTCCGTCTCCCGCTGTTAATCGGAGGAGCCACCACCAGTGCCCTGCACACCGCCTTGAAGATTGCGCCCGTCTATGACGGTCCGGTCGTTCATCTGAAGGATGCCTCTCAGAACGCCCTCGTAGCGTCCAAGTTGCTGAACCCTGCGCTCAGAGAAGATTACATCGCCTCTCTCCGTCAGGAGCAAGAACGCCTCCGCAACGCTTCCACCACGAAAGTGCAGGAAAC
>CAYSOW010000120.1:0-5656 GCA_964432715.1 uncultured Bacteroides sp. | reverse complement strand
AGGTCTGTTTAGACCCAAAATCGTTCAAACATAACTATCATTTTATTGATGGTTAAGCTCTATATGGTTTCTAACCTTCAAAATAATGATATTTAAAACAAAGATGCGTATGAAAGATTTGCACACCTTTTCTACTCCCGAGTTAGTGCGTTTTTTGGGCACTAGGTTTCCTATCTTTGTTTCTCAACCCAATTAAAATCATGATTCGACCGGCAAAAATAGAGGATTTGGAGGCCTTGATGGCCATTTATGACGCGGCACGACGCTTTATGTGCTCGCGCGGAAACACTACGCAGTGGGTGAATGGATACCCTTCGGAGGAGTTGATTCGCAAGGAGATTGCAACGGGACATAGTTTTGTGGGGGTCACGGACGATGGGGAGATTCGCTTTGTCTTCTCCTTTATCTTGGGCGCGGACCCAACCTACCAACGGATAGAGGGGGCCTGGCTGAACGATGCGCCTTATGGAACGATTCACCGACTGGCTTCGTCGGGTGTGGAACCCGGTGCGTTTCAGCAGTGTCTGGATTTCTGTTTCTCGCAGATTGACAACTTGCGCATTGACACGCATGCGGACAACGCGCCGATGCTTCGGGCCATCCGACGCGCCGGGTTTCATCACTGTGGCGTGATCTATGTGGCCAACGGTACGCCTCGGGAGGCTTTTCAGAAAATAAGAGAGTCATCTATTGATTACATACAACATTAAGCATACAAATTTATAACATACACATATACTTCATTATGAGACGATTTACAACCTTTGCGCTGGCTGCCGGACTGCTTTTGTCGATGGCTGCTTGCGGACGTGCTTCGCGCACAGAATCGGCGGACAACACTGCCGAGACTTCTTTTCCTGCGGATACGCTGCACTACTCGGCGGCGGACCGTGCCCTACTCGACTCTATCGACTTGCTGAAGGGGATGCAGAAGACGGGGAGCGGTCTGCGATACTTGGTGGTGAAACCGGGCGACGGGGCGCGCCCTGCGGAGACGGACACGATTGTGGTGGGTTACCGCGGTATGCATGCGGATGGCTCGCTCTTTTGGGAGGATGCGCATGAGGCGTTCGCGCTAAAGGGAACCATCAAGGGGTTCTGCGAGGGCGTGGGGATGATGCCGGTGGGCGCTTCTTACGTGCTCTATATTCCGTCGCAACTGGCCTATGGAACGAAGGGGTATCCGGACTTGATTGCACCGGACGAACCGCTGATATACGAGGTGACACTGCAGGAGGTAATTCCGGCGACGTCAGTTCCCGATGAGCTTCCGAAGGAGAGTTCTGCCGCGAAATAGACGAAAGCTTATCCGAAGAGAGGATTGAGGGCGAATTCCGTAGAGGAAAGTTCTATCGGCTTCACGGAAATATATTATCTTTGCAAGATGATAATGCGATGCAAAGAGAGAATACTTTGCACGATTGATAAGAGAATACAATGGGAAAGATTACGGTTGTGGGACTGGGTCCCGGTGATATAGAGTCGATGACTCCGGCTGCAGTGGCGGCGCTGAAAGAGGCGGACGCGATTGTGGGCTACAAATACTATTTCCAATTTATCCGATCGCTGGTGGGTGAACAGACGATGTGCATCGACACGGGCATGAAGCGCGAGAAGGCGCGGGCTCAACAGGCGTTCGACCTGGCGGAACAGGGGAAACGAGTGTGTGTGATTAGCTCGGGCGATGCGGGCATTTATGGCATGGCGCCACTGATCTACGAGATGAAGCGGGAACGCGGCAGTGACGTGGAGGTGGCGGTGGTGCCGGGCATCAGTGCGTTTCAGAAGGCGGCTTCGCTGCTGGGGGCGCCTGTGAGCCACGACTTTTGCGTGATTTCTCTCTCGGACTTGATGACGCCGTGGGCGCTGATTGAGAAGCGTATCCGGGCGGCGGCGATGGCGGACTTTGTGACGGCGGTGTATAACCCGAAGAGCGAGGGGCGCTACTGGCAGTTGTATCGTTTGAAGGAGCTTTTCTTGCAGGAACGTGAGGCGAGTACGCCGGTGGGCTATGTGCGCCAGGCGGGCCGCGAGGAGGAGCAGGTGACGGTGACTACGCTGGGGGCGTTTGACCCGGAGGAGGTGGATATGTTTACGGTGGTGCTGATTGGCAACTCGCAGACGTATCTGGCTGACGGACGAATGATTACGCCGCGGGGTTACTATCGCGAGGCGGCGGTGCAGGCGGAGAGTGTGGGTCAGGAAATTATGATTCGCAGCTTCCGCACCATCGAGGGGGAACTGCGTAACAAGGAGATTCCTTTGGACCGCAAATGGGCGTTGCTGCACGCCATTCACACGACGGCGGACTTCGAGATGGAGCGTTTGCTCTGGACGGACGAGGGGGCGGTGAGTCGGCTCTATCAGTTGGTTTCGGAAGGAAAAATCAAGACGATTGTGACGGACGTGACGATGGCGGCTTCGGGCATCCGCAAGGGGGCGCTGAAGCGGCTGGGCATCGAGGTGAAGTGTTACTTGCAGGATGAGCGGGTGGCGGCACTGGCGGCTGAGAAGCAGATTACGCGCACGCAGGCGGGCATTCGCTTGGCGGTGGAGGAGCATCCGGATGCGCTCTTTGTGTTTGGCAATGCGCCAACAGCGTTGATGGAGTTGTGCGACTTGGTACGCCGACACGTGGCTTCGCCTTCGGGAGTGATTGCGGCACCGGTGGGCTTTGTACACGTGGAGGAGTCGAAGCAGATGGTGAAGCCTTTCAAGCAGTTCCCGAAGATTATTGTGGAAGGTCGCAAGGGGGGCAGTAACCTGGCGGCGACGCTGACAAACGCGGTGCTTTGCTTTAATGATGCAGCGCAGTTGTGGCCGGGAAGAGATGTGTAAGTTGATACAACACTCATTATGATACAACATTCACTATGAAACAGTGTTTCCAGATTATCGGCATTAGTGACTCGCGCAAGCAGTTCTTTGCACCGGAAGTGCGGGAGGTGATTGCAGCGGGACACCTCTTTTCGGGAGGAAAACGTCACCATGAGATTGTGGCGGATTTGCTTCCGGAGGGGGCTGTATGGATTGATATAACGGTTCCGCTGGAGGAGGTGTTCCAGAAGTATGAGGAGGTATTCCAAAATGATGAAGAATTAGTCCACAGCGTTTCTGCAAAAGGGACCACGATTGTGGTGTTCGCTTCGGGCGATCCGCTTTTCTACGGTTTCGCCAACACGGTGATGCAACGTTTGCCGGAGGCGGAAATAAAGGTGTTCCCGTCATTCAACTCGCTGCAGCTGTTGGCGCATCGCAGGTCACTCCCCTATCAACAGATGCGGGTGGTGTCGCTCACGGGGCGCGACTGGCTGGAGCTGGACCGGGCGGTGATTGAGGGGGAGGCACTGATTGGGGTGCTGACCGACCGCAAGAAGACGCCGGCAGAGGTGGCGCTGCGCTTGCTGCAGTATGGGTACGACAATTACCGCATGACGGTGGGCGAGCTGCTGGGCAATGAGGAGCAAGAGCAGGTGTCGATGTTCACGCTGACGCAGGCTTCGGTGCGCTCGTATCGCTGTCCGAACTGTTTGCTGCTGGAACGTACGAAGGTACGTCAACGACTGTTTGGCATTCCCGAGGGGGCGTTTGATTTGCTAAACGGCAGGGCGAAGATGATTACGAAACGCCCCATCCGATTGATGAGTTTGAGCATGCTCGACTTGCATCAACGGTCGTCACTGTGGGACATCGGTTTCTGCACGGGCTCGGTCTCCATCGAGGCGAAACTGCAGTTTCCGCACTTGCAGGTGACGGCTTTCGAACGACGCGAAGAGGGGCGTGTGCTGATGGAGCAGAACTCGAAACGATTCGGTACGCCGGGCATCGAGGCCATCATCGGCGACTTCATGGAACTGCCGCTAGAGGGACTTCCACGGCCGGATGCGGTCTTCATCGGAGGCCATGGCGGACAACTGAAGCAGATGCTCCACCGCATTGAGAAGGTGCTGCTGCCGGGCGGTGTCATCGTCTTCAACTCTGTGAGTGAGGAGAGTCTGCAGATGTTCGAGGAGGGCGTTCGGGAGATTGGCCGCACCATCGTGGAGCGGACCCGGATGCAGGTGGATGAGTTTAATGCCATCGAAATCGTTAAGGCGGAATGAATAGATCATAGATAACAGACAATATACATATATAATAAGGATATATGAAGAAAGCAATCATACTGGTTTCTGACAGTGCGCTGCCCTTGGCAAAGAAGGTGCAGAAGGAGCTGGAGGGAGCCGACATCTATACCAAGAGTGCACTGGAAGGGTGCCGAACGGTGGGCGCTTACAGCGAGCTGCTGGAGAAGGAATTTGACTCGCTGGAGGCGCTGGTCTTCATCGGGGCCATCGGCATCTGCGTGCGCACCATCGCGCCGTTTGTAAAGGATAAATACACGGACCCGGCGGTGGTGGTGGTAGACTCCACGGGGCGCTTTGTAGTGCCTGTGCTCTCGGGCCATGTGGGCGGTGCCAACGCACTGAGCGAACGTCTGGCGGCAGTGCTGGGCGGTACGGCGGTGGTGACTACACAGAGCGATAATCAGCAGCTGTGGGCACTGGACACGCTGGCGGCCACTTATGGCTGGCGCTGTGAGGCGAGCAAGGCGGAGATGAATGAGGCAATCTCGCGCTTCGTGGGCGGACGACCGACAGCGCTGTTGCTGGAGACAAAGGACCGCGGAACGGCTTTTCTGGAGCAGCATCTGCCGGCTCACGTGACGCTCTACACGCGCTTTGAGGAGATTCCGCAGGCGGAGGTGGAGCTGATTGTGGCGGTGACTCCACGCATCTATCAGGCGGAGCAACCGTTGTTGTGCTACCGTCCGGCAGTGTTGCAGATAGGGGTAGGATGCCAGAAAGAGATTTGTCCGGAGGGCATCGCGGAGTACATCGGCCAAGAGCTGCGAAAGGCGGGGCTCTCCCCTCTCTCGTTGGCTTCGGTTTGCTCCATCGAACTGAAGAAGGACGAGCCGCTGCTGCAGGCGTTGCTTCAGGCTTGGCCGGGAACGACATTGCAGATTTTCAAGCCGGAGGAGCTGCAGGGCATCGAGGTGCCCAATCCGTCGGAAAAGGTATTTGAAACGACGGGCGTCTACGGGGTAGCGGAGACGACGGCCCTGAAGGGGGCACACTTTGGCGAGCTGTTGCTGGAGAAGCAGAAGGGCTGCGTGCATGAGGGGGAATGGTTCACCTTTGCCGTGGCACTGGAGGCAAACGCGATGCGGGGCGGTCACATTGAGATTGTGGGTGCCGGACCGGGTGATCCGGACTTGATTTCGGTACGCGGACGGGCGTTTCTGGAGCAGGCGGATTTAATTCTCTATGCGGGCAGTTTGGTGCCCAGGGAACTGACGTTCTGTGCGAAAGAGGGGGCCGTGGTGCGCAGTTCGGCCTCGCTCGACCTGGAGGAGCAGTTTGCGCTGATGAAAGAGTTTTACGACCGCGGGGAGCTGGTGGTGCGCTTGCACACGGGCGATCCGTGCATCTACGGGGCGATTCAGGAGCAGATGAATTTCTTTGATCGCTATGGGATGCGTTACCATATCACACCGGGCATCTCGTCGTTTCAAGCGGCGGCTGCGGCGTTGCGTTCGCAGTTCACCATTCCGGAGCGGGTGCAGACGATTATCCTGACGCGTGGCGAGGGACGTACGCCAATGCCGGAGAAG
>CAYSOW010000119.1:2050-5665 GCA_964432715.1 uncultured Bacteroides sp. | reverse complement strand
GATGGCTGTTGCGCTCCTTGTGTCTTTAAATCTGACCGGATGCCTGGAGACAGACGAAGATTCAGATGTTACTTACGTGCGTATTTTTGAAGTGTCGAGTGAAACTGTTTATAGTTACCGGAACTACGATTCCTCCGGCGGAGGGGATCAACCTATAGCGTATGAGTATATGCAGGTTAGGGAACAAGGGAAAAACACTTGGTCGAAGCTTGTAATGGGTAGTATCAACTCCTTTGAGTATGTGAAGGGGCATGAATATAAGCTGAAGGTAAAAGTGACTCGCCTTGCCAATCCTCCCGCAGATGGCTCGTTACTTACCTATGAGCTGATTGAGATTTTATCGGATAAACCAAACAAAAATGATTAAAATGAAAAGAATGACCTTATTTTCTGCAACTATGATTGTGTCTTTAATAGTTGCTTGCTTTCCTTGTATGTCTTATGCGCGTAATGCTCACTATAAGGGATTCGCTGATGTAGGATACTCAACGTGTAATGGAAACTATGGATTTAAGCAGGTATTTGTCAATACAACGCACGGAGTGTCTATGTTGTCTGATAGACTGTTTGTGGGTGCCGGAGTTGGCATTGGCAGCTCCATAGATTCAAATATCGAAGATGTTTATACGCTGCCTATCTATGCAGCTTCTCGTTACACGTTGAATAAATATGGGGTGAAACCATTTGTTGATTTGAAAATCGGGTATGCAGGCATGTGGAATGAAGACACGGATGGTGGCGGTAATCTTAGCGGTGGATTCTATTTGGCACCATCGTTGGGAATTTCAACCACTGAGGGAAAGATAGGTCTCGACATTGCTATTGGATATTCGGTTATCCGCGCAAAGTATGAAGAAGATTTGGAGCCTCTATTCATTACGGATAAGTTTAATGCAGGTGGCTTGTTCTTGACTCTAGGCATCTCATTTTAGTCGCAAATTGAGTCCTTGCTTATCATTCTATCAACCATTCACTCCTATCGCCCTGTTTATCGGCAATGACGATGGGTTACGCGCGCGCGACCCTGCATTAAAGGGCCTTGGAACCGAAATTTATAAGGATGTTTCGACCGATATATCTGAAAAAGTGGGTTGAAACATTCCATTCTTTGGACCCAAACATACGGATGAGTGACCAAATTCGTCCTTATGTTTGGGCCCAAACGTCCTTATGTTTTTCAAAAACTTTTCAATGTTTTTGCTGAATTATTGCGGCGAGTGAAATGTGTAGAAAAATGACTATGAAAAAGAGTGGAGGCGGGGATGGAAGGTGCATATTATCCGATTTTGCATGGATTCCTTCCGTGGAATCTCCTTGGAAGGTTAATTTTGACGAATTTCTATCGATGAAATCGTGCTTTTTGAAAAATGGAGGGAGGAAATGGAAATAGAAAACCGGGGGTTGGATGAGGCTATTTCCACCCAAAATCAATCTAATGATTACCCCTCCTTGCATCTTTCCATTCCATATCTAAATCTGCTGAGGAATAGTGTGTTGTCTGTGGAAACGTATTTTCCTATGGCTGCTTCCACCTTCCATCCATGATTCAGTTCCCTTGGGTCGATAGATGATGCAATGCTGTAAATAAAAATAAATACGATTGTGCGCTGTTTTGGAGCTTGAATTTGACAAAAAAAGAGCAGGAGATGAACGCCATGTAACTGTGCTCATCTCCTGCTCGGAATGTCCTCTTAAAAACGATAGCCACAAATCGATCGTTACAAAACAATTGTCACAAATCGATTGCCCTATCGAAAAGAGGGAAAGATAGAATGATAAACTTCAGGAAGGACGGATGATGTCTAATCCTCCTCTTCCATATATTTCACGATAAAATCGTAATAATCTTCGGGAGTAGCTTGCGGGTTGCGCTCTAAGCACTTCGTGGCGAGCGTCAACTCAGATTCGATGCCATAGAGGCGATGTACCTCCTCTACTAAATCTTGGGGCGTGTTTTCTTTCATTTCGTTTTAATTTATAGGTTTCAACTCCACAAAGGTATGAAAAGGATTGGTGAAAACAAATATTTCCTCTATTTTTGTGTGAATTTCCGTGAAATAAATCTTTTATGAGCAAACGTATCCTCCTATATCTATTGGCTCCCCTCTGGCTTCTTGCCGCAGAGCTTTGCGCCCAGACGACTACCCCGAAGAGTGTTCCCTTCGTGGGACAGGTGTACGAGGCGCGCGAAGAGCGTGAACCCTTGGGTGTGCCCGGAGCGGTGGTCGAACTCTATCTCCCGGGGGATACCTTGCGCACGGTGACCAACAGCGAAGGTGCCTTCAGCTTGCGTAAGGTACCCGTTGGAAATGCAATCATCCGCCTCTCGCACGTGGCTTACGAACCCCTGCAAGAGGAGGTGAAGGTCAGCTCACAGTTCATGCTCAACCTCTACACCCTGCGCCCTCGCACGGTCTCCCTGAAGGAGGTGCAAGTGGCCGCCAAGCCCCCTGCCTTCACCATGCACGGCGATACCATCGTCTTCCATGCAGCTGCCTTCAAGACGTTGCTGGGCGATAATGCCATCGAACTGGTGAAGCAGTTGCCCGGCGTGAAGGTGAGTGATGACGGTACGGTGACGGTCTCCGGAAAGACGGTTTCGAAGACCTATGTCGATGGTAAATTGCTCTTCGGAGATGATGCTTCCACGGCGTTGAACAACCTCGCTGCGGAGGAGGTCGTCTCCATCAGTAGCTACGACCAGCTCTCCGCTGTCGACCGCCTGTCGGGCAATGTGACGGCCGCTAAGGAGCGGGTCTTCAATATTGAGACGAAACATAAATTCCCCAAGGTGCAACGCGTGAAAGCTACGGTGGGGGCAGGAAAGGATTTCGAGGGCGACCGCTCCCGCTATCTGCTCTCCGGCTCTGCACGCTCTTTCTCCGAACAGCTGAGTGTGATGGCTGAGGCTTCGCTGAACAACCAGGGTACGTCGCTGGATGATGAGAGTATCCCGACGGACAACTATACTTCGGACAATCGGGAGAGTTCCGTCAACTTGGTGCTGCTCCGTCGCTTCGGTCATCCGGAAATCGGTCCCAACCTGCGTGCCAGCGGCTTCGTTAGTCGCGACAAGGCAAGCGACCACTCGTTCTCTCGTCGCATCTATGTGCCCACCGAGGAGCTGCAGACGCACCTTTATAATGACTCTACCGACACTTATCGCCGCACGGATACCTATGGCACTGGTCTCTACTTCACGAACTGGAGCGACCATCTCTTCAGTGCTTCGCTCGATTTTACTTATATTCGTCCCACTTATGAGAACAGTCGCCGCACCCTCACGCAGATGGACAATCAGCAGGAAACTTCCGAGGTGCTGAATACCACTCGTTCCAGAAACTATAAATGGTCGGGCAGTGTCAATCGTAGCCTCTACGACTCGCATCGCTTGAAGGTGCAAGGCGCATTGTTCGGCAAGTTTGATAAGAGCACCGGAGAGGGGACTCGACTCGATACGCTCTCCTCCACCGCAACCACGAAGATTTACCAAATCGGTGAGCGTGGCTATCAGCGTGATTTCTCCGCTTCCCTCAATCTGCAGTTCCTGCTGCTGGATGGAAGCAAGAAGAAACCGACCTCTTCCGGGGATAAGGAAGGGACGGAAAACGTCGA
>CAYSOW010000119.1:0-1950 GCA_964432715.1 uncultured Bacteroides sp. | reverse complement strand
TTCGAGGACGATGGCCCCAGTGCCACGCTCGACTGGAACCTCTCCTACGAACGAGAGAACGACCGGCAACGCAATCTCCGCATGGAACTGCAGGAGAATGGCACCTATGCCCTCGACTCTCTGATGAGCGAGCAATACTCCCGCAACTATCATCACCTCAAAAACTCGTTCGACTTCCGCTATAGTCGTGGCGACCATCGTCTGGGAATCTCCCTCGGACTGGATTATGCGCGTCAGGGAGAGGATAAACAGCTCTATCCCGCGCGCGTGTTGCAGAAGAATTTCCTTCTCTGGTCGCCGCAGGTCACATGGAACTACGGCAATATGCTGCAGAGCATCAACATGGTGTACGACGTGCAGACCTCGCTCCCCTCGCTGGAGCAGATGAACAACCGGATAGACGATACCAATCCGCTCTATCTGAACTCCGGTAATGACCATCTGAAGCCCTCGTACACCCACTTCTTCTCTGCCTCCTTCTATCGCATGCTGAAGAACAACAGCTCCGTAGATGCCGGCGCTTCTGTCTCCTTGCAGACGCGTCAGATAGCGAGCCACACGCGTTTCTATGCCAATGGGGGTGTGCTGGAGGGATGGAACAACTATGAGATGGCGGCGGGTACCACCTTCACCACTTATGAGAATGTGAACGGTGGCGTCTCTGTGAATGCCAATGCCGGCTATGACACCGACCTCGCGCCCCTGCGCTCTACGCTGCGTCTGGGCGTCAACTTCAACTTCTCGCGCGATGTCGGCTATGTGGAGGAGGTGCTCAACCACACTTACGGGCAGACCTATAGTCTGAATCTCAATCTGCGGAGCAACTTCTCGCGCAACTATCGCGTGAATCTCCTCACTTACTCCTCGCTGCGGAAGAACTATGCCACGGTGGGCGATTTGGCCAACACCTTCTCGCAGCGCGTGGAGCTGACCTCCGAGAACAATTTCACCGACTGGTTGTTCTTCCATCTGGGAGGCAACTACCAGACCACCAAGTCGTACCATGGCAACCACTTCAGCGACCATCAATGGGTGTTGAACAGTAGGGTAGGCGTGCGCCTGTTGAAGCAACGTGCCCGCATCTCCCTCTCCGGTTTCGACCTGCTCAACAAGAGCTCCCATTTCAGCTGGACCACCGCCGACAACTACCAGTCGGAAGCCTGGACCACCACCCACGGACGCTTCTGGTTGCTCACCTTCGGCTACCTCTTCAATTCCTCCGCTTCGTCGCGATGAATCACCGAAAGAAACGGAAAGAGTGCAAATTAGTCGATAAAACGCACGGCCTATCTACAGAAATATGTATCTTTGCAGCGATATGCCTCGGCATGTCAAGGATCAAATATAGTATGTAAACCATTAAAACAGAAATGAATATGAAGAAACTGATGACTCTCTTTCTGCTGGTAGTGGGCTTGAGCATGGCCATGCCCGCCAGTGCGCAGTTCAAGTGGGGTGTAAAAGGTGGATTGAACATCTCGAAGCCTTCTCTCTCCGGTAAGACCATTCGCGAGGAAGCGAAGAACAACACAGGTTATTTCATCGGTCCGATGGGAGAAATCACCATCCCGGTAATCGGCTTGGGTGTAGACGGTTCATTGCTCTACTCACACAAAGGTGCAGTAGATGTAGATGATAAAACTGTCAACTTGAACACCTTAGAGATTCCCATCAACCTGAAGTACACCATCGGTCTCGGCAGTCTCGCCGGCATCTACATCGCAGCCGGTCCGCAGTACGGCTACAACCTCGGCAAGAAGAACGTCAGTGGCCTGAAGTTGGAAAGCTCCACTGTCAGTGCCAACGTAGGCGCCGGAGTTAAACTCCTCGGTCACCTCCAAGCCGGTTTCAACTACAACTTCGCCCTGGACAAAACAGGTAAAAGCAAAACCGAAGACGTAGACTTCAAAACCAATACTTGGCAGATCAGCGTAGCCTACTTATTCTAGA
>CAYSOW010000118.1:0-5706 GCA_964432715.1 uncultured Bacteroides sp. | reverse complement strand
TCAAGGATGAACTGCTGGAGGTGAAGGAGAAGTATGGCGACCCCCGTCGCTCGGAGATTGTATATGCTTCGGAGAATTTCAATCCTGAAGACTTCTATGCTGATGATGAAATGGTGATTACCATCTCTCACCTGGGCTACATCAAGCGCACTCCGCTCTCGGAGTTCCGCACCCAGCACCGTGGTGGCGTAGGCTCGAAGGGCACGGAAACGCGCCAGGAGGACTTCGTGGAGCACATCTATCCGGCTACCATGCACAACACCATGATGTTCTTCACCCAGAAGGGTAAGTGCTACTGGCTCAAGGTGTACGAAATCCCCGAGGGCGCCAAGAACGCCAAGGGTCGTGCCATCCAGAACTTGCTGAACATCGATCCGGACGACAAGGTGACCGCTTACCTGCGCGTGAAGAGCCTGAACGACAAGGAATTTATCAACAGCCACTACGTGGTGTTCTGTACCAAGAACGGCGTCATCAAGAAGACCCTCCTGGAGCAGTACTCCCGTCCGCGCCAGAACGGCGTGAACGCCATCACTATCCGCGAGGATGACAAGGTGATAGAGGTTCGCCTGACCAACGGCGACAACGAGATTGTCATCGCCAACCGCAACGGTCGCGCCATCCGCTTCCACGAGAGTGCCGTGCGCGAAATGGGCCGTATCGCTACCGGCGTGCGCGCCATGACGCTCGACGACGACCAGCAGGACGAGGTAGTGGGCATGGTTTGCATCAAGGATAGAGAGAACGAGACCATCATGGTCGTTTCGGAACAGGGCTACGGCAAGCGCTCGGAACTGGAGGATTACCGTAAGACAAACCGTGGCGTGAAGGGCGTGAAGACGCTGAACATCACCGAGAAGACGGGCAAACTGATTGCCATCAAGTCGGTGACGGACGACAATGACCTGATGATTATCAATAAGTCCGGCATCACCATCCGTGTGCGTGTGGAGAACTTCCGCATCATGGGCCGTGCCACTCAGGGCGTGCGCCTGATCAACCTGGAGAAGCGCAACGACCGCATCGCATCGGTATGCAAGGTGAACAGCGATCCCGAAGCCGAGACCGACGCACCTGCCGAACCGGAATTGTTCAATGGAGCGGGAGAGGGGATAGCATCCACTCCTAACGCACCTACCGAGGAATAAGTTTAGGAATATAATAATGTATCATTAAATTCACAACATCATGAAAAAAGTATTATTTACTGTGGCCTTGATGATTAGCGCTTGCACGGCATCCGCTCAGTTGAGCGTCGTAAAGGAAGCTAAGGCATTGAAAGGCAAACCCGAAGAAGCTGCAAAGGTTTTGCAGGCTGCCTTCACCAATCCTGAGACTGCTGCCGATCCTGAAACATGGAAGCTGGCAGGTGACCTGCAGAAGTCAATCTATGACGATGAAAACATGAAGATGTACTTGCCGGGCGCACAGGCTGACACAGCCAGACTGTATAACAGCCTTGTGAACATGTTCGATTATTATGTGAAGTGCGACGAAACCGAACAGGCTAAGGTGGCTTCCGGTGACCCGAAGTACAAGAAACTGAAGTACAGAAAGAAAGACGCTGACATTCTGAAGGGTGTACGTGGCAACTTGGTTAATGCTGGTGCTGACGCTTATAACAAGAATGACTACGCAGGTGCATTGAAGTACTTTGGTATGTACGTTGACGCTGTGGATGTACCTTTGTTCTCAGAGGATCCCACCATCAAGGCTGATACGCTGACAGCTCTCTACGCCAACTACGCTACAATGGCTGCCGCTATGGTAAAGGACAATGATAAGGTGCTGAAATACGGTAAGATCGGTAAGGCTGACAACAACGAAGGCTGGAGATCACTGATGTACATGGCCGAGACTTACAGCAAGGAACTGAAGGACACTGCAAAGTGGGTGGAAGTGCTGGAAGAAGGTATGACGAAGTTCCCCTCACAGGACTTCTTCGTAGGCAACATCATGGACTACTACATCACTAAGGGTGAATCTGACAAGGCTCTGACGAAGATCAACGAACTGCTGGCTCAGAACGAGACTCCGTACTACCTGTATGTACAGGGCGTCCTGCTGTACGAGAAGAAGCAGTACGATGATGCCATCGGCTCTTTCAACAAGATTATCAATAAGAACGAGAACCTGGTGGCTGAAGCCACTGCCAAGATTGGCGACTGCTATTTCTTCCCGGCACAGGTCATCGTAGAGGAGAACGCTTCGCTGGGCATCGACGATCCCAAGTACTCAACCAACGAGGACCAGATCAAGGCGCTCTACGAGAAGGCTAAGCCGTACTACGAGAAGGCTAAGCAGCTGGCTCCGGACAACAAGTCGCTGTGGGGCAACTATCTGCTCAACATCTACTGGAAGTTGAACCGTGGCGAATACGAAGCACTGGAGAAAGAACTGGGCTACTAATTCGCATCCCCGCCAAAAATAATAGGAGAGTCCATCCTCGTGCATCGCTTGATGACGAGGGTGGACTCTCTGTTTCTTGTCCGACGATTCGGCAACCCCAATAACGAATTTCCCGAATATAATTAAACATAATCCTAATTACACTTTTAAAAGGCTGATAATCAGGGGTGGCAAAAAGAAAGCGCCGATAAGTCTCAGCTTATCAGCGCTTTCTCTATAATGAGGTTGTGTATGACGTCAGCATCTGATTTTCAGTTCGTCCAGGATGCTGCGCATTTTCTCGAAGGTGGTGATGCGTGTCGGAACCAGCGGCAGACGCAGTTTGTTCTCAATGAATCCCATCACGTTCAGCATGGCTTTCACACCGGCAGGATTGCCGTCTACAAACAGCAGGCTGAAGAGTTCGGTGAACTTGTGGTGGATGGTCAAGGCATTGGCATAATCGCCCTGCAGGGCCAGGCGTGTCATACGGCTGAATTCTCGCGGAAAGGCATTGCCTATCACGGAAATCACACCCACAGCACCCAGCGTAATCAGCGGGAAGGTGATGCCGTCGTCGCCCGAGATGACATCGAAATTCGCAGGCTTGTTCTTGATGATATCATCCATCTGCGTGATGTTGCCGGAGGCTTCCTTGATGGCTACGATGTTCTTGAAATCACGGGCCAGACGCAAGGTGGTCTCGGCGGTCATGTTGACGCCTGTACGGCCCGGTACATTATAGAGCACTACGGGAAGGTCCGTTGCCTCGGCAATGGCCTTATAGTGCTGGTAAATGCCCTCTTGCGACGGTTTGTTGTAATACGGCACGGCGGCCAGCACGGCGTCCACGCCCGTGAAATCGTCGTTTTTCAGGCTTTCTACCACGGTCTTGGTGCAGTTGCTACTTACTCCCAACAAGATGGGAATTTTGCCGTTCACGCGCTCTATAATCACCTTTTTGATCTTGTCTTTCTCTTCCTTGGTCAACGTAGGTGTTTCTGCGGTGGTACCCAGCACGCACAAGAAGTCGGTGCCGTTCTGTAATTGGTAATCTACCAAGCGAAGCAGTGCGTCGTAATCCACACTGTCGTCTTCCTTGAAGGGAGTAATCAGCGCTACTCCCATACCTCTTAATCTTGATCGTATCATAAATGTAATGTCTACTCTTGATTTATTTGCCACAAAAGTACGAATTTTTTCGATTTATGCGATATATTTCAACTGTTTTTTCTTTTATACCTAGTAAAAAGTTACTGAATCATCGCTAAAAAGTCGTTTTCGCTAATAATTGGTATTCCCAACTTCTGTGCTTTCTCCAATTTGGCCGGGCCCATATTCTCGCCGGCCAGGATAAATCCGGTCTTGGCCGAGATGCTTCCCACGTTCTTTCCGCCATGTTTCTCGATGAGTGCCTTGTATTCGTCGCGGGAATGCTGGCTGAACACGCCGCTCACCACGATGGATTTCCCCTCCAACTTATTGGTGTGGTCGGAGGTGTCCACAGCAGCCGCTTCCAGTTGCACGCCGGCCTCACGCAGTTGCTCTATCAACTTGATGTTGCGCTCGTCGGCAAAATAGCGGATGATGCTCTGGGCTATCTTCTCGCCAATCTCGTCCACGTGAATCAGGTCGTCGAGCGTGGCTTGCGCCAACTTGTCGATGCTGGGGAACGCCTTGGCCAGCGTCTTGGCTGTGGTTTCGCCCACAAAGCGGATGCCGATGGCGAAGAGCACGCGCTCGAAAGGCACTTGCTTGGAGCGCTCGATGCCGGCCACGATGTTCTCGGCGGACTTCTCTCCCATTCTCTCCAGCCGTACGATGTCGGCGGCCTTCAGCGTGTAGAGGTCGGCCATGTTGGCGATGAGATGGTCTTGGTAGAATAGGTCCACCGTCTCGGGGCCAATGCCTTCGATATTCATGGCTTTGCGACTGATGAAGTGCTCTATCTTGCCCTTTATCTGCGGCGGACACGAGGAGTCGTTGGTGCAATAATGTGCGGCTTCGCCCTCATAGCGAATCAGCGGAGCGCCGCACTCGGGGCAGCGTGTCACGAACTGCACCTTGTCGCCTATCATGAAGCGGGCCTCCTTGTCCACGCCCACAATCTTGGGGATGATTTCGCCGCCTTTCTCCACGTAGACCATGTCGCCGATGTGCAGATCAAGGCCTTCGATGATGTCGGCATTATGAAGCGAGGCACGCTTCACCACGGTGCCTGCCAGTTGCACAGGGTCGAGGTTGGCCACCGGAGTGATGGCGCCCGTGCGTCCCACCTGGAAGCTGACACTGTTGAGCCGCGTGCAGGCACGCTCGGCCTGGAACTTATAGGCGATGGCCCAGCGGGGCGACTTGGCCGTGTAGCCCAGGTTGCGCTGCTGGCGCAGCGAGTTCACCTTCAGCACGATGCCGTCGGTGGCTACAGGCAGGTTCTTGCGCTCCACATCCCAATAGCGGATGTATTCGAAGATTTCCTCCAGCGTCTTGCACTTGCGCATGGCGTTGGATATCTTGAAGCCCCACTTGCGGGCGTATTCCAGATTTTCGTAATGGCCGTCGTAAGGCAGTTCCGCACCTAATATATAATATAGGTAGGAGTCCAGCTTTCTGCTGGCCACGATGGAGGAGTTCTGCAGCTTCAGCGTGCCGGAGGCGGCGTTGCGCGGATTGGCGAAGAGCGGTTCCTCACGGGCCTCGCGCTCGCGGTTCAGTTGCTCAAACACGTCCCAGGGCATCAGTATCTCGCCGCGCATCTCGAAGTCGGCGGGATAGTCGTCGCCATGCAGTACCAGCGGGATGCAGCGGATGGTCTTCACATTGTTGGTGACGTCGTCGCCCCGCACGCCGTCGCCGCGGGTCACGGCACGCACCAAGCGTCCGTTCTCGTAGGTAAGCGAGATGGAGGTGCCGTCGAACTTCATCTCGCAGCATATCTCGAAGTCCTCGTTCAGGTCCTTCTTGACGCGGTTGTAGAATTCGGCCACCTCGGCCTCGGAATAGGTGTTGGCCAGCGAGAGCATGGGGTAACGGTGCTCCACCTGGGTGAACTCCTTATTCAGGTCGCTACCCACGCGCATGCTGGGCGAATTGGGGTCGGCCATCTCGGGGTGGCGGGCCTCCAGGTCCTGCAGTTCGCGCATCATCATGTCGAAGTCGTAGTCCGAGATTTCGGGAGCATTCTCCACGTAATACTTATAGTTATGGCGATGTAAATCCTCGCGTAATTGGGTGATTCTTTCTATTTCTGTCATGGCATAATCGATTATTTGCGACAAAAATAGCGATTTTTTATAAGAAAAACGATGTTTGTGCAAGAGG
>CAYSOW010000117.1:0-5794 GCA_964432715.1 uncultured Bacteroides sp. | reverse complement strand
TAATACTCCACTTTATCCGTCTTATCCCGCCAATCCCGGAAAGCCTGCAGCGCCTCATCGCGCATCAACGGGACCGAAATCAACCGGCGCAAAGAAGGCGACAGCTCCAACTCCTTGTAGATAAAAGAATCATCGAAGCCAATCTCCTTCGCATCCTCCTTCGTATTACCATAGTACATCCGGTCGAGATGCGCCCAATAGATGGCCCCCAGACACATCGGGCACGGCTCACAAGAAGTATAAATCTCGCAGCCACTCAGATCAAACGTACCCAACTTACGCGACGCCTCACGAATGGCACTCACCTCCGCGTGCGCCGTCGGGTCACAGTTACTCGTCACCCGGTTGACCCCCGTAGCAACAATCTCATCACCCTTCACGATGACCGCCCCGAACGGGCCGCCACCCTTTTGCACATTCTCCACAGAGAGTGCAATTGCTTTCCGCATAAAATCTTCTTTCATGGTCTTATTCAATCGACGGGAATGGTTGTCCGTCCTAACAAATGTACGCAAAATAGCGACACACCGCCCCGGATTAAGTATTTTTAACCCCTCAATCAAAACCCCACACATCGGTCATTCGGTTATAATCACTACATTTGCACTCAAACCTAACGAAGGAAAATTATGCAACAATCTGATAGTATCGTTATCATTCCGACCTATAATGAGAAGGAAAATATCGAAAACATCATTCGTGCCGTCTTCCGACTACCGAAAACCTTTCATATCCTGGTCATCGAAGACGGTTCCCCCGACGGAACGGCAGCCATCGTGAAGCGACTGCAGACAGAGTTTCCCGAGCGCCTCTTCATGATAGAGCGCACCGGCAAGCTCGGCCTCGGCACCGCCTACATCACCGGCTTCCAATGGGCCATCGAGCAGAAGTACGACTACATCTTCGAGATGGATGCCGACTTCTCACACAATCCCGAAGACCTGCCCCGCCTCTATGCCGCCTGCGCCGACGAAGGCTATGACGTCTCCATCGGCTCACGCTACATCAGCGGCGTAAACGTCGTCAACTGGCCCATGGGACGCGTGCTCATGTCCTACTTCGCCTCGAAGTACGTGCGCCTCGTCACCGGCCTGCAGATACACGACACCACCGCCGGATTCGTCTGCTACCGCCGTCGTGTTCTGGAGACCATCCCCCTGAACCGCGTGCGCTTCAAAGGCTACGCCTTCCAGATAGAGATGAAATACACCGCCCACCAGTGCGGCTTCCGCATCAAAGAAGTGCCCGTCATCTTCATCAACCGCGAGCTCGGCACCTCGAAGATGAACAGCAGCATCTTCGGAGAAGCCGTCTTCGGAGTGATGCGCCTGCGCTGGGACGGATGGTTCAGAAAATATCCCCAAGCAAAATAAAAACCCATGACAGAAAGAACCTTGATAAAGAACGCCTTGCTGGTCAACGAAGGAACCATCCAAAAAGGATCGTTGGTCATTGAAGGCGATGAAATAGCCGAGATATTACGCGAGGGTGAAGCACCTGCGCACCCCTGCGCCACAGAGATAGATGCCGAGGGAGCCTACCTGCTGCCCGGCGTCATTGACGACCATGTACACTTCCGCGACCCCGGACTGACCCACAAGGCCGACATGGAGAGCGAGAGCCGCGCTGCCGCAGCCGGTGGCGTCACCTCCTACCTCGACATGCCCAACACCGTGCCGCAGACCACCACGCTCGAAGCCTACACCGACAAGTTGAATGAAGCTGCCCGAAAGAGTCGCGTCAACTACGGATTCTTCTTCGGCGCCACCAACGACAACATCGAAACCCTGAAAGTACTTCCCCGCACGAAAGTGTGCGGCGTGAAGCTCTTCATGGGCTCCAGCACCGGCAACATGCTGGTGGATAAAGAGGAAGCCCTGGAGCGCATCTTCCGCGAAGTGCGACTCCCCATCATGGCCCACTGCGAAGACACCACGCGCATCAATGCCAATGCCGCGCACATCCGTTCGCTCTACGGCGAAGACCCCGACGTCAAGTATCACCCCGTGATTCGTGACACCGAAGCCTGCTATCGTTCTTCGGAACTCGCCGTACATCTGGCACAGAAATACGACGCCCGTCTGCATATTGCCCACGTCACCACCGCCCGCGAGCTGGAGCTCTTCCAGCGGCTGCCGTTGGAGCAGAAAAAGATTACCGCTGAAGCCTGCGTGGCCCACCTCTACTTCACCGATGCCGACTATGCCCGTCTCGGCACGCGCATCAAGTGCAACCCCGCCGTGAAGAGCGAGGACGACCGCAACGCACTGCGCCGCGCCTTGATCGACGGACGCATTGACGTCATCGGCACCGACCACGCCCCGCACCTCCTCAGCGAGAAGGCCGGTGGCTGTCTGAAGGCCGTTTCCGGCATGCCGATGATACAGTTCTCACTTGTCACCATGCTGGAGCTGGTGGACGAAGGCGTGCTGCCGCTTGAGACATTGGTAGAGAAGATGTGTCATGCCCCCGCCCGACTCTTCGGCATCCGTCGACGCGGATTCCTGCGCCCCGGCTACAAAGCCGACCTGGTACTCGTGGAGACCGGTCATCCGTGGATCCTCACACCCGAGCGCATCCTCAGCAAGTGCGGATGGAGCCCGCTGGAGGGACACACCTTCCGTTGGAGCGTGCGTCAAACCTTTGTGAACGGTTGTTCCGTCTATGCCGACGGAAAGGTGGACGACACCTGCCGCGGCGAGGCCCTCACCTACGAACACCTTATTTAGTCACCGCCGATGAAGATACAATATCGCATCCATCGCCTGGTGGATTACATCAACTGGATCTACTTCTTCCACGCCTGGGGCTTCCAGCCGCGCTATGCCGGCATTGCCGATATCCACGGGTGCGACGTCTGTCGTGCGCTCTGGCTGCGCGACTTTCCCGAGGAGGAACGTGCCAAGGCGGCGGAGGCGATGCAACTCCATAAAGAGGCGCTGCGGATGCTCAACCGCTGGGACCCGATGTACACAGTGACCGGCGGTTTCCGACTCTTTGAAGCTTATGCCGACGGTGACGACCTGCTGCTCGACGGCACGCGCTTCCCCCTGCTGCGCCAACAACATACGCGGCAGCCGGACGACCCGTTCCTCTGTCTGAGCGACTTTGTCCGCCCTTTGGAGGAGGGCATCCCTGACACCGTGGGTGCCTTTGCCACCACCGTAGACCCGGCGATGGAGGAGAGCGAGCCCGACGACCCCTACCAACGGATGTTGGCACAAACCCTGTGCGACCGGTTGGCAGAGGCGGCAGCAGAGTGTCTGCACGAAGAGGTGCGCAAGGTGCATTGGGGCTATGCGCCCAACGAGCAGCTCACCATGAAGCAGTTGCACCAAGAGGCCTTCCAAGGCATCCGTCCCGCCGTGGGCTACCCCTCCCTTCCCGACCAGTCGGTGAACTTTCTGCTGAGCCAGTTGCTCGACTATGAGTCGCTGGGCATCCGGCTCACCGAAAACGGCATGATGGTGCCCCACGCCTCGGTCTCCGGACTGATGTTCGCGCATCCGCAGGCACGCTATTTTGCCGTCGGAAAGATTGGCGAGGACCAGCTGGCGGAGTATGCACAAAGGCGTCGCATGCCGGTGGACCAGCTACGCAAGTTCCTCTCGGCCAACTTATAACAAGACATTCCAAACCCCTGATAAACCGATAACGATTATGCTACAACGAATTGCTCCCGTACTGATACTACTGATGCTCATCGCCACAAGCTACCTCTACTGCCGGTTTCTCCGCAAGAGAGCACGCAGCGTGTGGCGCACCCTGTTGATACTCGTCCCGCCCGCCCTGTTGCTGGTGGCATTGGTGCTGCTCATCTGCACCGAGAGTTACTCCCCCACGCATCTGTGGCTCACGGGGCTCTACATGACCCTCTACCTGCTGGTCATCGTCCCCGAACTGCTGCTCACACTCTTTCTCGGCATCGGTCAGCTGGGCCGCCGCTTCTCCCGTCGCTGGAACCAAGCATGGAGTGGCATCGGCATCATTGTCAGCCTCCTCGTCTTCGGCATCATCTTCTACGCCTCCACCTATGGCTGGCGAAAGTTTCAGGTGAAAGAGGTGACCTATGCCTCCGCCGACCTGCCCGCTGCGTTCGACGGCTACCGCATGGTGCAGATATCCGACCTGCACATCGGCACCATCGCTCCTTATAAACAGGTGGTGCAGCAGATGGTGGACAAGATCAACGCACAGCACGCCGACGTCATCCTCTTTACGGGCGATTTGGTGAACCATCGCGCCGAAGAGTTGGACGGGGTGCAAGAGATACTGTCCGAGCTCACCGCTCCCGACGGAGTCTACTCCGTGATGGGCAACCACGACTATAGTCTCTACCTCCACTGGCCGAGCGAAGAGGCGCGCAAGGAGAACATCCGCGACCTGCGTCAACGACAGGCCGACATGGGTTGGCATCAGTTGGTGAACGACCACGTACTGCTGCAACGCGACTCCACCGCGATCGTCTTGGCGGGCGTAGAGAACGACGGCATCCCTCCCTTCCCCGAGCTGGGCGACCTGCCCCGCGCGCTGCAAGGCACCGACGGACGCTTCAAAGTGCTACTCAGTCACGACCCCACCCACTGGCGTCGGAAAGTGCTGCCCACCACCGACGTACAGCTCACCCTCTCCGGTCACACCCACGCCATGCAATTCATGCTGGGCGACTTCACCCCCTCCGCCTGGTTCTATCCGGAGAACCACGGCATGTACACCGAAGGCGACCGCGCCCTCTACGTCAATATCGGCGTAGGACAAGTCATGTTGCCCTTCCGTTTTGGGGCATGGCCGGAAATAACTGTCATAACATTGCGTAAGAAATAAAAATAATATTATCTTTGCCACCAATATGAACACCAACCTCTGAATCTATGGGTACCATTATCTATCGCATCTATCAGGTTTGCATTGCCTTACCTATCTTTTTAGTGCTCACCATTTTGACAGCACTCGTCACCATCATCGGTTCCTTTCTGGGGAACGCTGCCTTTTGGGGCTACCACCCCGGCAAAATCTGGTCGCAACTGACCTGCCGGCTGTTGTTACTCCCCATCACCGTCAACGGTCACAGCGACATCCGCAGGAAGCACTCCTACATCTTCGTAGCCAATCACCAAGGTGCCTTCGACATCTTCTTGATCTACGGATTTCTGGGGCGTAACTTCAAATGGATGATGAAAAAGTCCTTGCAGACCATCCCCTTTGTAGGCAAAGCGTGCAAGTCGGCCGGCCACATCTTTGTGGACAAGTCGGGACCGAAGAAGGTGCAAGAGACCATCGAGCATGCCCGCGAAACCCTACAACATGGCATGTCGCTCGTAGTCTTCCCCGAGGGACGTCGCACGCCGACCGGTCACATGGGAGATTTCAAGAAAGGTGCCTTCCAGTTGGCGGACGAGCTACAGCTCCCCGTCATCCCCCTCAGCATCAACGGTTCCTTCGATGTCCTCCCCCGTTCCGGAGGTTTCATCAAGCGTCACCGCATGATACTGACGCTCCACGAGCCCATCTATCCGCAGAGCAAAGGTCCGGAGAACATCAAACGAACCATGGAGAAAGCCTATGAGGTGATTCAGGAGAGTCTGCCGGAGAGATATCAAGGGGAGAAAAAGCAGTCCAAGTAGGGAGAAAACGCTAAAAAGTAGGGAGAAAAAGTACAGAGGTAGGGAGAAAAACGCTATATTTACCGAAAAATTGGATTATGGGCAGCTTGTTAGAAGATTTAGTAGGGAGATATAAGCAACTTGGCATCAACCAACAGTTGGATTATGACAAGTTCTATTTATACTCCATC
>CAYSOW010000116.1:0-5799 GCA_964432715.1 uncultured Bacteroides sp. | reverse complement strand
CTGGGCGCTTCAACCCATCAACGAGGAGCGCTGGGACTTAAAAGAATGGAAATAAATAAAACACTGAATGGCAAACTACTTAACAGCTGAAATTTCTAAGGTTACGACCAATCATCTGATAAAGATGAAACGCAATAACGAGAAAATTGCGATTTTGACTGCGTATGATTTTACCACCGCCAAAATTCTTGACGGTGCCGGTATTGATGCAATATTGATTGGTGACTCTGCTGCCAATGTCATGGCAGGCTACAACACCACCGTACCCATCTCACTCGACCAAATGATTATGTATGCCGCATCCGTTGTTCGGGGCGTAAAGCGTGCATTGGTCATTTGCGACATGCCATTTGGCACATACACCAATCCTACCGATGGTGTAAAGAATGCTATTCGCGTTATGCAAGAGACCCAATGTGACGCGTTGAAACTGGAAGGTGGTGTGGAAATCATCGACACAATTAAAGCGATACTCAATGCCGGGATACCGGTCATGGGGCATTTAGGCTTGACTCCGCAATCCATCAACAAATTCGGTACGTATGCAGTTCGCGCCAAAGAAGAACAAGAAGCCGAGAAGCTGATCAGCGACGCACACGCATTGGAAGAAGCCGGATGCTTTGGCATCGTACTAGAGAAGATTCCGGCCACACTTTCAGCGAGGGTATCGGCAGAAATCGCCATTCCTACGATTGGTATCGGTGGTGGCATGTGTGACGGTCAAGTGCTCGTGGTCGATGACATGATGGGTAAGAACAAAGGCTTCAAACCCAAGTTCCTGCGCGTCTATGCCGATCTTCATCAGGTAATGACAGATGCAGCATCTCAATATATTGCAGATGTCAAGTCGATGGACTTTCCTAACGCAAGCGAATCATACTAAAATGAATAAGTTCCATGAATGAATTGAGGCACCGGTCAAACCGGTGCCTTTTTAGTAATGAGGAGTAGCAAAGAGATGAAAAATGCAGATATTTGTCTTTTACCGTTGAACTTTTTTGCGGACAATCATGTATCTTTGTCAAACATATTTAACGATGATAATCATTATAACAATTGCATCAGATGAAAGTGTTATTAATCAACGGTAGCCCCCGTAAACAGGGCAATACATTTGTCGCACTGAGTGAAGTGGCAAAGCAACTGAAGTGCCAGGGTGTAGATAGCGAGATTGTTTGGGTGGGCAATAAGCCCTTGCGTGGTTGTATTGCTTGCGGTGCCTGCAAGCAGAATGGCAATGGTCGTTGTGTCTTCGATGACGACACCTGCAACGAAGTTATTCAACAGATGGAGAGCTGCGATGCAGTCATTATCGGCAGCCCGGTCTATTGGGGTCAGCCGAGCGGACAAGCGCTCTGCATACAACAGCGAATGTTGTTTGCCGGGGGCAAATATTTCCAGAACAAGCCGGCAGCTGCCGTATGCGTATGCCGTCGCGGTGGAAGCACTGCCGCCTTCCAGGCCTTGCAGATGCCGTTCCAGATGTGCAACATGCCCATCGTGACCTCACAATATTGGAACATCGCCTTTGGTCGTGAGCCCGGACAGGCGGAGCAAGACACCGAGGGTATGCAGACCATGCGCACCTTGGCCAACAACATGGCTTGGTTGCTGAAGAAGACGCATAACCTCCCTGCAGAAGATCAACCGGAACGCGAGCCTTGGCAACCCATGAACTTCATTCGATAATGCCTTAGAGGCTTGACCGGTCCATATACAGAGCGGCGAATCCACCTTCCGTCGAAGGAGATTCGCCGCTTTGATTTGATTAAGGATAGTATTTATCTGATGAAGGATAAATCATTTGGAAGTCAGGCGACCGATACCAGTGATGGCCGTAGCGCCCTTCACACTCAAGCCCAGCTGAGCCGTTGCTGTAGCAGGGTCGATGACATAGATACCGCAGCCGTTGGCAGAAGTGGTGATGGCCATGTAAGCAATACCATTCTCTACATAAGGCTCTGAACCGAGACCGCTGATGCCTTCGGGGAGACCGCTGACAAAGCTGAAGGTCTTCTTCTCTGCATTAAACACACCCAGATTGAGGGCAGTCGACTGGTTGCTAACCAATGTGTCATACATCTGCAAGAGGAAGTTGCTTCCACCAATCGGCCAAACTTTCATGAAAGTCTTGCCACCGGTCAAAGACTCGAGGTTGCAATAGTAGCTATTATCGAACTCCTTCTTGCCGGCTTTGATACGCATCACACCTGCGGGGAGCGTTGTTTTCTGACGATCATCATCCATCACTTTAGCGAAAGAGGGAGAGAACACATAGATATCACCGCTCTCAGCAGCCCAGATAGTCTGATAGTATTGTGATTTATAACGACCGCAAGCATAGCTGATTTTGTCTGTTTTGATCAAAGTCTTCGAAGTGAAACTGTTGTCATCGAAGATAGCCACCCAACATTCATTGGGGTACTGAGTCCATTGCAACTCACCCTTAGAGTAAGCACTACTGTTGGTACCTCCGCTCTCTGTCTTCACCAGGTCCTCATTGCCGGCCTTCACATACTGACCGTTGCCTACTGCACCACCGTATTGGCTCAAGCCCATCGGAACCGCAGCAGAATAGATGCTACCGTTGCTCTCCTGGAGACCTGCCAAGTTTACATACTCACCGTTACCAAGGAAGTTCTCAGAGAAGTAAGCCTTGTTCTCCGTATCGTTAGTGGTTTTTGTTTCGTCGGTGGTATTCAGATAAGTAATCAAGAAAGTCTTGGGAAGATATTCATGCTCGTCCTTATAGCTACTAGAGCCGTCGCCGGTAGAGATGGTAATGATGTTATCACCCACTGTACCGTAAGAGGTGTAACGAGTCACTTTGAACTCTGAATTGCGTGCCTCCAGCTGCAAATTCTCGTTCAGCTGAAACGACTTGGTCACACCGGCATTCTGCTGCTGGTAAGTCAGTCCGTAGAGGTATTTCTGGCCGAAGAACAACCAAGTGGTTGCACCATCGTTTGCCAATCCCTCATCAAGCACAGAGATACTGCCTTCAGAGATAGAAGAAGCCGTAAGAAGTTTATAAGAGCTGCTACCTGAAGCCGTCACAGTGGTAGAGATGACATACGCACCCTGAGCCTCTGTGGTCGTGTTGGAATCTTCGGGGAAGTCCATGCTACCCTCAGAACTGGAACTTGAACAAGATGCTGCGCACAAAGCAGTGGCCAGCATACCGAATGAGAGAAATTTGTTCATCATGATCTTTCTATATTTATTTGTTATTATTTGCTATTTATGGGTTGTTTGGATGGTTTATCTGCTTCCGAAATGAACGCGTACTTTACCGTAAACGGCACGTCCGGCCTTCTGCAAACTGAAGTTGTCATACAGTTTCTCGTTGGTCAGGTTGCGACACTCCACCGAGAAGTTGTATTTCCCTTTCTTCACTCCGTAGCTCAGCGCCACGTTGTGTGAGAACTGCTTCGGCACCATATAGTCGCTGTTGTTACCCACTACCGCACTTGAGTAGTAAGAGAAGCTATGCAAGTACTGGTTGTCGTAAGTGAAAGTCAGTTTGTTGCTCTTCGCAAAAGCGTCGAACCAGGTAAGACTGACATCCATATCGGCAAAGTAGTATGGTACGTTCGGCATCTTCTGCTTATATGTGATATTCTCTTGTTGCGTACCCATCTGCATTTTCTGGTTGTCCACCATGTTCATGCGAGTCAGGTTACCCCCTACGCTCAACCAATTCTTATAGCCGTAGCGTGCCGAGAGGTTATAACCTTTGGTAAGCACCTTGCCATAGTTGACATAAGTGGCTGCTGCCTTACCACCCGACTGAGAAACGATGTTACGCTGAATATAGTCGGCCGTATTTCGATAAACCAATCCCAACTCTGCATAAACCGAGTGTACGCCATAGGCCTTGTTGAAGCTCAGGTTGAAGTTGATATTGTGACTTTGCTCCGGACGGATATCCATGTCGCCCATCTCCAAGCTCTCATCACCGAACATCTCCTCGATGGTAGGCAAGCGATAAGCCTTCTCATACGAGAGTTTCGCCTGCAACTCCGGCAGGATGAAGTAGGTACCTGCGGCACCGAAGCCCAGCGAGTTCACATCACGTGAGGTACGTACATAGTTGCTGGCATTGTCAGTCTCCGCCATGGGGCCCGCCACATGCTGCTGATAATACTTGGCAAACACCGAGAAGTTCCAGTGCTCTTTCGGCATCAAGCGGTAAGAGAGACCGGTGATTTGTTTGGTGGTCTGCTTTGCGATGGCATCTTCCTCCTCTTCTGCCGCCAAGAGCGAAGTGTTCTGACGGTGGAAGGCGGTGAGCACGTGACTCAACGTGAAGAAGTGCATACGACCGACGCGGTAGTTCAAGTTCAATGTGGCACTCAGATTGCGATTGTCCTGACGTGCATGTTGGTACGACTGCTCACCCGGTGAGTTCAGTTTCTGACGCTCGCCGCGCCAGTTGTATTCATAGGAAGCCGTGTCAATATTGGTAGTGGCGTCAAACACGTAAGAAGCCGAAAGACTCAAGTCGAGACCGCGTGTCAGCAAGTTGCGCTTGCTATATTCCAACGACGGTTTCCAAGAGTGGCCGCGCTGATGTTTCTCGCCGTAGACGATTTCCTGGCGCACACCCGTCTGAATCTCTTTATACATCTGTGCATAGGTGAGGCCCACCATCAACTTGTCGGCCCACGACTTGCCCGTGATACCCACTTTGGCCATCACCGCTTCGTTATGGAATGCATCATTGAAACGCTTCACGTGCTCTTTCACCTTGCGGTTGATAGCGCCCGTCTCAAAATCCTCCACGGGAGAGTCTACCTTATAATCATTATCTGAATAGTTCTGGAAGGCATTCACCTCGTAAGTCCAGCCTCCGCGGAAGGTCTGACCGAAGTGGATGTTCGATTTATGCGTATTGAAGGAGCCGTAAGAGTAAGAGGCATCGGCGAACCAACCACGCGGTTGCTTCTTGGTCACCACATTGATGACACCACCCAAGGCATCGGTACCAAAGCCTACAGGAACGACACCTTTATATACTTCGATACGATCGGCCACACTTACGGGGATCTGATTGATATTGAAAGAGTTTCCGGCGCCCTCTTGCGGAACACCGTCGATGAAGATTTTCACGTGCTTGCCACTGAATCCATCCAATGTTACCTGACTGTCGGAACCTACACCGCCCGATTCGCGGAGTTTCACACCCGGCGCTTTGGCCAACGCCTCCGACAAACTCTTCGTACTGTTCTGCATCTCTTTGGCATCCACTGCCACTGCGTTGAAGGCAGAGCGTTTCACACGGCCCACACCATTGGCGAGGACAGTTACCTCTTCCAACTGTTGTGACTCGGGAGCGAGTTTGATTAACAGACGTTCTCTTTGATTGGCGTCGATACGTACGGGGCGTTCCACTTTCTTATAACCTACGGCAGAGACAATCAAAGTGTAGTTGCCTGCGGGGGCTTTCAAATGGAACAGACCTTGCTGGTCGGTTGTACATCCGTAGTTGGTATCTTTCAGGTAGACCGTTGCGAAGTCCACTACCTCTTTCTCGGTAGATACCACACGGCCCGAAAGCATGGAGGGGCCTTGGGCTTTTGCGCTCAAAGCAAACAAGGTGCAGAAGCACACACTTAGGAGGGCAATTCTTGCCACTAAATCTTTCATCATTTTCATTTCTAATACCTATTCTTAATCGGCTGCAAATTTCCGACTTTTAAACCAAGGTTACAATCCTTAAAAATGGGTAAAATGAAATGAACGAGGTTCCACCTACTCACTATTATTGAGTATTGGATTTTAAATTTAGGAGTATTT
>CAYSOW010000115.1:1843-5838 GCA_964432715.1 uncultured Bacteroides sp. | reverse complement strand
TCAGCCGGAGTTTACGCAGATTGACTGCGAGATGAGCTTCGTGGAGCAGGAGGACATTATTAATATGTTTGAGGGCATGGCGAAACACTTGTTTAAGGAGTTGCGCGGTGTGGAACTGACGGAGCCGTTCTTGCGTATGTCTTGGGCGGACGCTATGAAGTATTACGGTAGCGATAAACCGGATTTGCGCTTCGGCATGAAGTTCGTGGAGCTGATGGACGTGCTGAAGGGTCACGGCTTCTCTGTGTTCGACAATGCTGCTTACATCGGCGGTATCTGTGCAGAGGGCGCTGCTTCTTATACGCGTAAGCAGCTGGATCAGCTGACTGAGTTCGTGAAGAAGCCGCAGATTGGTGCCAAGGGTATGGTTTATGCGCGCGTAGAGGCTGATGGCAACGTGAAGTCGAGCGTAGATAAATTCTACTCGCAGGAGACTTTGCAGGCCATGAAAGAGGCTTTCGGTGCTAAACCGGGCGATTTGATTTTGATTTTGAGTGGCGATGATGCCATGAAGACGCGCAAGCAGTTGTGCGAGCTTCGTCTGGAGATGGGTCGCCAGTTGGGTCTGCGCGATAAGAACAAGTTTGCTTGCTTGTGGGTGGTTGACTTCCCGATGTTCGAGTGGAGCGACGAGGAGAACCGCTTGATGGCAATGCACCATCCGTTTACGCATCCGAAGGAGGAGGATATCTACTTGCTGGACAGCGATCCTGCTGCCGTGCGTGCAGATGCCTACGATATGGTGGTCAACGGTGTTGAAGTGGGCGGTGGTTCTATCCGTATCCACGACTCGAAGTTGCAGGCGAAGATGTTTGAGATTCTTGGATTTACGCCGGAGCGCGCACAGGAGCAGTTTGGCTTCTTGATGAACGCGTTCAAGTTTGGTGCGCCCCCTCACGGTGGTTTGGCTTACGGTTTGGACCGTTGGGTGAGCCTCTTCGCCGGTCTCGACAGTATCCGCGACTGTATCGCATTCCCGAAGAACAACAGTGGACGCGACGTGATGTTGGATGCTCCTGCTGCATTGGAACAGAAGCAGTTGGATGAGCTGAATCTGATCGTGAAACCCATTGAGAAATAAGACGTCGTAATTTTAAGTTACGCTCATAATGGCTTTTCATAATGGTTTATTCAAAGTCCGCCTCGACTCTCAAAGGAGTGGGGCGGACTTCTACTTTTCATTATGATGAGACAGAGTTAACCATGTTTCGTGGTGATTGTGGGCTCCTCCTAATAGAGGGGTGTGCCCTGAAAGATGTTCGATTCTTCATAGGGAACCAGCGATCCATTCATGGTGAGGGTGTTACCATTGAAGTTGGGTGAGATGTAAATGCTGGCCTGGTTGGTGCCACCGGTGAGTGTCAGGTTGAGCGTGGCAGAGACACCTGCCCCCATGATGCTGCAATTATAGTAGGCATTCCCGTCCTGATCGAGGTTCATGCTCACCCCGGAGACCAACCCCTGCAGCGTCACCCCGCCCAGTCCGTTCGGACTATAGACAAAGTTGCTGAAGGCTGTTTGAATCACGCCGTTGCCATCATCCACAGAGACATAATTGGTGGAAGAGGAGACATACCGGACAATGCCGTTCATAAAGAGCAGATTGTCCGCCTCCAGCACCCAAGCGCCCTGCTTGATGGCTTCCAACGCTTTCGCATAAGCCACAGAGTCCTGGATGACCTCCAGTGCCTTCTCTTGTTTCCTACGTTCCGCCCGCTCCTTTCGCCAAGCTTCCTCGCGCTCCTTCCGGGTGGACTGTGCACTCACTACGCTACTCCCTAAAAAGAGTAGAATCATCCCCAAAAACAGTGTTCTTTTCATGATAGAGTTCGTTTTAATGATTTTCTCTATAAGAACACGTTCCGGGGAAGATTGTTCGGGAGCGGGGAGATATTTAATCTTTAATCCAGAAATCGTTTGGTGAGTCCGGAGAACTCCTCTATGCGACGGTCGCGCAAGAAGGGCCACCAGCGACGGACGTTCTCTGAACGGGTCATGTCCACCTCTACCACCAGGTTCTCCTCTTGCAGGTTGGAAGCCTGTGCCAACAGTTCTCCCTGCGGACCGGCAACGAAGCTGTTGCCCCAGAACTGAATGCCGTTGGTCTGTCCGGATGGATCCTCCTCGTGACCTACACGGTTGACAGCCACCACCGGCAATCCGTTGGCCACGGCATGTCCGCGCTGTACGGTCACCCAAGCACCCAACTGGCGCGACTTCTCCTCGTCGGTGTCGCTGCTTTCCCAGCCGATGGCGGTGGGGTAAATCAGAATCTCAGCTCCTCTCAGCGCCATCAGACGCGCGCCCTCGGGGTACCACTGATCCCAGCATACCTGTACGCCCAAACGACCGAGGGAGGTGTTGATGGGCTCAAAACCCAAATCGCCCGGAGTGAAGTAGAACTTCTCGTAGTAAGCCGGGTCATCGGGGATGTGCATCTTGCGATATTTGCCCGCCACACGACCGTCGGTATCAAAGACCACTGCTGTGTTGTGATAGAGTCCCGGTGCTCTCTTCTCGAAGAGCGAAGTAACCAGCACAATGCCATGCTCAGCGGCAATGGCTGCGTAGAAATCCGTAGACGGGCCCGGGATAGGCTCCGCCAAATCAAACTTATTCGTATCCTCCGTCTGGCAGAAATAGAGCGAGTTATGCAACTCCTGCAACACCACCAGCTGCGCCCCTTTCTGCGCCACATCGGCAATATTGGCACGCAACTTCTGCATATTCTGTTCCACACTTTCCGTGTTGGCCTGCTGAACGAGGCCGATTTTCAACGTTCTCATCATGCTATATAAATAAGAGGTATATTTGATGTTCTAAATAAATCTATTTTGACTCCCAATCTTCCTGCAACGTACCGGCAGGGTATTGCATCGTGACGCAGTGGAGCGAGCCATGCTGCTTAATCAGTGCGCGACAGTCGATGGGGACAATCTCGCGGCCGGGGAAAGCCTCCGCCAGCACCTCCGCCGCTTTCCGGTCGTTCTCCGGTTGCGCATAGGTGGGATAGAGCACTGCCTCATTCAGAATCAGGAAATTGGCATACGTGGCCGGCAAACGCTCGCCCTCCTCGATGATGGCATCTGCCATAGGCAAGGGGAGAAGGCGATAGGGGTCGCCCTGCAATGTGCGGAAGCTCTGCAACTGCTCCTCCATCCGTTTCAGCTCCTCGTAATGCTCATCCGCCGGATCGGTGCATTGCACGTAGACGATGGTATCCTTCGGACAAAGACGAGCCAGCGTATCCACGTGACTGTCCGTGTCATCGCCCGCCAGATAACCGTGGTCGAGCCACAACACCTGCTTCAGATGGAAATAAGACATCAGTCGCTTCTCGATGCCGCTACGCAAAAGCGGTTCGTTGCGGTTGGGCGCCAGCAAACAGGTGGAAGTGGTGAGCAGCGTCCCTTGTCCGTCGCTCTCGATAGAGCCCCCCTCCAACACAAAGTCGAGGCAACTGCGGTAACAGCCGTGCAGCAGGCCCGAAGCATACAGGCGGCGGTTGATTTGATTGTCGAGACAAGCGGCAAACTTCATGCCCCAACCGTTGAAACGAAAGTCGAGGAAGGTGGGTCCCATCTCGTCCTGCACCGTGATAAAGGCATGATCACGCGCCCAAGTATCGTTCGTCTCGCACGTAAAATAACGAATGTTCTGCTCGTTCGCCTTGCCCTGAAGCACCTGCTTCACATGCTCCACATCGGGCGCCACAATGAGCAGACGCTGACGAGCAGCGATGGCCGAGGCAATCTGAGTGAAGCAATCCTCCACCTCCTCAAGCATGTAAGCCCAGTCGGTTCCCTCATGCGGCCACGTCAGTTGCACGAAGCTCTGCTGTGCCCACTCGGCAGGAAGAACCCCCTGCATAATTTCCATGTTGGTACCAAAATCCAGCTGCAGGGTACGCTCGCTTCCCCCGCTCTGCGGTAATGCTACAAATAATCCCATATATCTTTTTATCTAATCATCTATATTTTTATAGTTACCCGGTT
>CAYSOW010000115.1:0-1743 GCA_964432715.1 uncultured Bacteroides sp. | reverse complement strand
GTTTCTTTACGCAAATATACGATGTTTTTATCAATTTTTCGGTGGAAAAGAAAACATTCTTGCTTTCGTGTGCATTATTCAATCTTTTTGCTTATCTTTGCCCCAAATAAAATTTTTGCAGAAGTGAAAATAAAGGAAGTTTTGTGTGCCCTTGAAAGATTCGCTCCTCTGCCCTTGCAAGACGGGTTTGATAATGCCGGTCTGCAAATTGGATTGACAGAGGCGGAAATAACAGGGGCATTGTTGTGTCTGGACGTCACCGAAGCGGTGGTGGACGAGGCGATTCAGTTGGGCTATAACCTGATTGTTTCGCACCATCCGGTGCTGTTTCACGGACTGAAATCCATCACGGGGAGCACATACATTGAGCGCTGCGTGATGAAGGCCATCAAGCATGACATCGTGATCTACTCGGCACATACGAATCTGGATAATGCCCCTGAGGGTGTGAACTTTGAGATTGCGCGCAGGCTGCAGTTGAAGGAGGTGCAGATTCTTTCGCCCAAACAGCCCGGAGCCGACTTCGGCAGTGGGGTGATTGGTGTGTTGGAGCAGCCGGAGGAGGAGATTTCCTTCTTGAAGAGGGTGAAAGAGACCTTCCGTGTGGGCTGCGTACTCCATTCCGCAGGCACCGGTCGAAAGGTGCGCAAGGTGGCCATCTGTGGCGGTGCAGGCTCCTTCTTGATAGACGAGGCGTTGGCACAGCAGGCGGATGTGTTTCTGACCGGAGAAATCAAGTATCACGAGTTCTTCGGACACGACGGTGAGATCTTGCTGGCGGCCATCGGTCACTACGAGAGCGAGCAATATACGCGCGAACTTCTGCAGGAGTTGCTGAGGAGGGAATGTCCTGAGCTTCAGACGAAAATAACAAATATAAATACCAATCCCATTAATTATCTGTAAAGAATTATGGCAAAAGAAACAAAGAAAGACCCGCAAGAGCTGACAGTGGAAGAGAAACTGAAAGCGCTCTATCAGTTGCAGACTATGTTGTCTGAGATTGACAAGATTAAGACATTGAGAGGTGAGTTGCCTCTGGAGGTACAAGACCTTGAGGATGAGGTGGCCGGTCTCACACTTCGTATCGAGAAAATTGACAACGAGATTACGGAGTTGAAGGCTTCTATCGTAACTAAGAAGAACGAGATCGAGGAGACTAGAACTTCTGTAAAGAACTACGAGGAGCAGCTGAAGGATGTTAGAAATAACAGAGAATATGACACGTTGAACAAGGAGATCGAGTTCCAGAACCTGGAGATTGAGCTTTGCGAGAAACGTATCAAGGAGTATACACAGGGTATCAACACGAAGACGGAAGAGTCGGCCAAGAGCGCTGAGTTGCTGGAGGAGAGAAAGAAAGACTTGGAAGTGAAGAAGGCTGAGCTGGAGGAGATTGTCTCTGAGACCAAACAGGAGGAGGAGAAGCTGAGAGAAAAAGCGAAGGACTTGGAGACTTCCATCGAACCGCGTTTGCTCACAGCGTTCAAACGTATCCGTAAGAACTCTCGTAACGGCTTGGGTATCGTTTACGTACAGCGTGACGCTTGTGGTGGTTGCTTCAATAAGATTCCGCCCCAGAGACAGTTGGATATCCGTATGCGCAAGAAAATCATCGTTTGCGAGTACTGCGGTCGTATCATGATTGACCCGGAGTTGGCCGGTGTTCAGAAAGAGGAGCACTTGGAAACTTCTGCGCCTAAATCAAGAAGAGATAGAGAGAAATAATCATTGCTTAGTCAA
>CAYSOW010000114.1:3680-5861 GCA_964432715.1 uncultured Bacteroides sp. | reverse complement strand
TCTTCTCCTCCATCTCCATGCGCTTGGTCTTCTGCTCCAACCAGCTGGAGTAATTTCCCTTCCAAGGAATACCCTCGCCACGGTCGAGCTCAAGAATCCATCCGGCCACATGATCCAGGAAGTAACGGTCGTGCGTCACCGCAATCACCGTACCCTCATACTGCTGCAAGTGCTGCTCCAGCCAGTCAATGGACTCCGCATCCAAGTGGTTGGTGGGCTCATCCAGCAAGAGGATGTCCGGCTTCTGCAAAAGCAAGCGACACAAAGCCACACGGCGACGCTCACCTCCGGAGAGATTCGCCACCGACTGATCCTCGGGCGGACAACGCAATGCATCCATCGCGCGCTCCAGTTTACTATCCAGATTCCACGCATCCGTAGCATCTATCATATCTTGCAACTCCGCCTGACGTGCCAGGAGCGCATCCATCTTGTCAGCGTCCTCGTAATACTCGGGCAATTCAAACTTCTTATTCAGCTCCTCAAACTCCTTCAAGGTGTCTACAATGGGCTGTACACCCTCCATCACCACCTCCTTCACCGTCTTGGTGTTGTCGAGCTGCGGTTCCTGCGGAAGGTAGCCCACAGAATAACCGGGAGAGAAAACCACCTCTCCCTGATAGCTTTTATCCAGTCCTGCGATGATCTTCAGCAAGGTGGACTTACCGGAGCCGTTCAAACCGATGATACCGATTTTCGCTCCGTAAAAGAAAGAAAGGTAGATGTTTTTCAGAACCTGTTTGTTCGATTGGAAAGCCTTATTGACCCCCACCATCGAGAAAATGATCTTTTTATCGTCTGCCATAACTTTTTGATTTTATAAATGGATATCGAATTAGCTATTCAACAAATGATAGCCGCGACTAATCAGGCCTTCCTTGATGCTGTCTACATGCTCCTGATTACGCGTCTCCATGCTGATGCGCAGCGTGCAGGCATTCACGTCGGGGCTCTCACCGTTGCGCTCGTGGTGAACAGAGACGATGTTGGCGCCCAACTCAGCCACAATGCTGGAGATGGTAGAGAGTTGTCCGGGTTTGTCGGGCAGTTCCACCATCAGCGTACACATACGTCCGCTCTTCACCAAACCGCGGTTGATGACACGGCTCAGGATGGTTACGTCAATGTTACCACCACTCACCACGCAGACGGTCTTCTTGCCTCTGACAGGCACTTTATCGAACATGGCAGCAGCCACAGAAACGGCTCCGGCACCCTCGGCAATCATCTTGTGTTGCTCAATCAGAGCCAGGATAGCGGCACAGATTTCATCCTCAGTCACCGAGACGATGCCGTCTACATACTTCTGGCAGAGGTTGAAGGTGTTCTCACCCGGCTCCTTCACCGCAATACCGTCGGCAATGGTGGAGACAGAGGGCAAGCACTCAATCTTGTTATGCTCCAGGCTGGTCAACATACTGGCAGCACCACTGGCCTGCACACCGTACACCTTCACATTGGGATTCAACGCCTTGATGGCATAAGCGATACCGCTGATCAAGCCGCCACCGCCAATCGGCACGATGACCACTTCTACGTCCGGCAACTGCTCCATAATCTCCAGACCGATGGTACCCTGTCCGGCAATCACCAAGTCGTCATCAAACGGATGGACAAAGGTATAGCCCTTCTCATCACGCAACTCCAGTGCTCTGCGGTAAGCATCATCATAGACGCCCTTCACCAGGCAGATCTCAGCACCTCTCTTACGAGTGGCCTCCACCTTACTGATAGGTGCACCCTCCGGCAAGCAGATCAGCGACTTGATGCCATTGTGTGTAGCACCCAGCGCCACGCCCTGCGCATGATTTCCGGCCGAGCAGGCAATCACACCACGCGCCTTCTCCTCGTCAGTCAGCTGCGAGATTTTATAATAAGCACCGCGAACCTTGAAGGAACCGGTGATTTGCAAGTTTTCTGTTTTCAGATAGACACTACTGCCCAAATTAATCTGCGGAGCAGCGATTAAGTCCGTACGACGGATTACCTCTTTCAACACATAAGAGGCTTTATAAATGTTATCTAATGTAAGCATTACAAGTAGTTTTTTATTTAGCTGCAATATTACAATTTTTTCTTCAGATAGCCGAGGAAACACGCTACAAATTTCAGTAATGGCCTCGCTTTACCGTAGATTTTCCTTTGAATGCTATCCAAATGTCAATGGAGGTGTTCGAAAAA
>CAYSOW010000114.1:0-3580 GCA_964432715.1 uncultured Bacteroides sp. | reverse complement strand
AGATGTGTTCGATGGACATCAGCGAGATGTGCTCGAAGACGGAAAGAAAGCGCGCAGGAGCTCCCAGAGGAAACGGAGCACCAACGGAGCGAAGTAAGTGAGCTGCTGCAATAGTTGCAGCAACGGTCCGCTCAGGTTGAGACACGCATCCAGGCGCGCATACGAAAAGAGTCCCCACCCTTGCGAAAGCAGGAAGAGATAGAAAAGATAAGAGATGAGCGAAGAGGCAAACTGTCCGAAGCCCTCCACCACGTCGCGATCATTCCGAAACTGTCCGGACGCAATGCCGTACACCAGTCCGACCAGCCCCAGGAAGCAGGAGAGCAAAGGCACCCAATACGCCACCAAGGGAGAGCGCAGCAGGGAACCGGTGACGCCCATCAGGAAAGCCATGGGCGAGAAGGTGGCCAGCGCCAGCAGCAACAGATAGACCAAGCCCGAGAAGGAAGCCAGCAACAACGCCCGCTTCTGCTTGAGCGACAACGAGCTATGAATGCGTCTGCGGGTGCGATACTGTGTGGCCAAGCGGAAAAGGCCCGACGACTGGAAGATACCTAACCCCATGGCAAGCACCAGCAAGCGCCCCAACGGCACCTGCCACAAGTTGCTGTCAATGTGCGACAACATCCAACGCATCCCCTCCGCACTCAACAAATTGCGCACGGGCAAGCCGTAGATGCTGGTCACCCACGAGGCAACCACCAGCAACAGCAAGAGCACGACCAGGACGGTCACTCCATGAGGGATATAGGATCTACTCTTCATCCGCCTCCAGATTATCCAACGTCAAAATGCCCAGTTCCAAAGCCCGTACCACCAGTCGTGTGGCATTCACCCCACTCCGTTCCTCGGGAGCAAAGAGACGCACAATCAAGTCGTTCTGGCGCTTCTCAAGCGACTTCACGCCGAAGGGAATACCCTTCAGGTTGGTAATCATCTCCTTCGTGTAACCCAACGCCAGATGGCGCAGCAAACGCTCGTCGTACTCGTCGATGTCATAGCGAATCACCGCCTCCGTACGTTTCTGTTCATTGAGCACCGACTGCTTGAAACGTGCCAGAATCTTCTCCAGGATGGGTTGGTTGAAGACCATCTTCTTGCCATCCATCACACTCTGCACCTCGTTCTTCGTCAGCAGTTCGCCCGTCTTCAGAATGATACCGTCGGCACCGGCATCCAAGGCATCCACCCACAACTTCTCATTCAGAATCTCGCCCGTGAAGATCAACACGTGCAAGTCGCGGTACTTCTTGCGCAACGTGCGACAGATATCCACACCGATGGTGGTAGAGCCCCCCAAGCCCAAGTCGAGCAGCACCAAGTCGGGCACGCCATTCTCCAGCAAGCTCCACAGCTCCTTCTCCGTCATGGCCGTACCAATCACCTCCGCGTCCGGTATCTCGTTCCGGAAGATCTCCTCCGTTCCTTTCAGTTCCAGTTTTACATCCTCCACCAGGATGACTTTAAATTTCTTTTCCATACTCATTTATCTCTTCGGTAGCGTAAACCACAAGGTGAATCCGCCCTCCGGACGCACCTCCGCATTGATGCGGCAGCCCCGGAATCCGGTGTATTCATCATGGTCACGCACAATCTGTTTACATATTAAATAGGCCGTGCCCGTCACTTCTCCCTGCTCGCCCCTCGTCATCCGCTGCAAGTCGGGATAGAAGAGCTGATTCAACTCCTCCTGCGTATAAGTGCCGCGCGAATCGGTGAAAGAGAGGCGCACAAAGTCGCCCTCCGCCTCGGCCGAGAGAGAAAGCACGCCCTCGTCCGCCCGATCGTAAGCCGCCTGCAGCAGGTTCTCCAGCAGGTAAGCCAGCAGCGTACGGTCGCCGATGACTTGCAACGAAGTGGGGAGCGTCTCCAACGGCAACGTGCGATGCAATCGCTTGCCCAGACGAGCGTTGTACTTCAGGCTCAACGCCATCAGCTCCTCCACAGAGACACTCTCCCGGAGGAACGTACGTTGCTCCATCTGCCGCTCGGCACAAGCGCTCAGCAGGGTGAAAATCGATTTATAATAGTCGAGCAACTCGCTCATATTATTCAACAACTCACGCTCCTTCTCGTCCGACAATCCACCCGCTGCCAGCGTCTCCACCAACTGACGGATGCGGTTCGGATAGTAGAGCGTCTCATGCTTGATGGTCGACAAGCAGTTGTCGAGCACCTGATTCTGCACGTGCAGGCGGTTCTCCTCATGTTGGGCACGCGCCTTCTCGTCAGCCGCCAGCTCCAGGTTGCGGAACTGCGTGCTACGACGGATGACAACGTTCCAGATGACGCTGCTCAGATAGCCTGCCACCAGCTGCGCCAGCAACTGCTCCTCCTCGCTGAAACCGCCCCGATGCTTCAGCAGTGCCATGGCACCCAAAGCGTGCGACTCGTCGCCCAAGCCCACCGTCAGCGGACAGGCGTACAAGCCCATCGACTTCCGGCTCTGCGACTGTTGTTGCTCGAGGCAGAGCTGCAAGGAAGGCTGCAACTCGCTCTGCCCCTCCTCATCCGCCTCAGGATAGTAGAAACGGTAGGTTCGCTCCCCCTCCCGGTCGGTCACAATCACCCCCATGGAGCGCAAATCGAACAGGTCGTTCATGCCATAGAAGGTCCGCTGAAGAATTCCATCCAACAGCGATGAAGGTTCCTCCTCCGCCGCAGATTCTTTCTCTGCTGATTTCGTGTCTGCTGATTCCTTTTCGGCAGATTTTCCTGCAAGCGATGCCTCCGCCGCAGATTCCTCCGCAAGCGATGCAATCATCACCTCCCGGTTGATCTCCTGCACCTGCAACAGATTGAAGCGCGAGAGGATGCGTCGACGGAAGTAGAAGAGGTAGCAACCCACCGCCAAAACCAGAACCACCAGCAAGAGAAGCAGCAGGCTCACCCGGTTGTCGTTGGCCGAGTATTGCATCTGGCGACTGTAGTTCTCCAGGGCTTCCTCCTCGCTCAGGAACTTATAGAGCTGCGTGTAAGCCGTGTTGTGAATGCGGTACTCATCCCATGCCTTCAGCGCCAACGCTGCCACAGCGGCCTCGTTACGGATATCCAGAATGACGTGATAATCGGTATCAAAGCGCTCGCGCCACCAGACAATCTCTGCCAAAGGCTCTTGCACGGCACGTTGCATAAACGGTCCCTCCTCGCCACACTGAAGCGCCCGGTGGGCATTCAGGTAGACCATGGCGGAATCCACCCACTGCAACGTCTGCGCATAACGACCGTTGATATTACTATAGTAGGCGGAGTCGGCATACTGTGCCGCCCACTCCAACGCATCATCGTAATAGTTGGAAGAGGGTGCTTCTGACTCCGCAGCAGTGAGACTCCACGGGAAGAGCAACAGCAGCAGGAGCATCAAGCTCTTGATAACGCCCTTCGGCAAACGGAAATAGAAGCGGCTCCCCTTTCCTTTCTCGCTCTCGATGTTAAAACAGCAGACCTGAAAGAGCGCATTGGTCTTGCGATATTTCTCGATAATTCCTTTACTATTGATTAAGCCGAAGCCACTCCCCTTGTTCTTGCCAACCACTGCAGCCTCAGCAGCCTCCTGCATACCGATGGAAGAGGCATCATA
>CAYSOW010000113.1:0-6025 GCA_964432715.1 uncultured Bacteroides sp. | reverse complement strand
GAGTCCGATTATTCCTCGCCTGCGAACATCGGGTCCCATGCCGGGAGACGTACCGGTTTCTCCTTCTTCAAGAGATTCAATACCTTCTCAGACACATATTTCTTGTTGACCGCCAAGCGGAACATATACTCGTTAAACCACTCATCCGTCATAATCAGATGGCCCTGATAGCCGGAAGTCTTACCCCAACTATTCTCCACCATCCATTTGGTCGGCTTGCCGTTGGCATCCAAATCAACTGCCATCAAAGTCATGGCGTGCGTAGAACCACTGGCATGACTCTCGATACGCTGCTTCTTGTTCATGCCGAAAGTAGTACCGAAGAGCGACTCGTAATCATAGTTCTTCAAATCGAGCAAACCTCTCGTACGATCGATGAATTTAGAAACATCGCAAGAGAAATACATACGGCGGTGATCCTTGATAGAAGCAATCGCCATCGGTTTGATATCCTCAATCGGCAAGTTTACATACAACCAGTTGTGGCCATCGTAAGCGTGACGGTCGTAGTCAATCTCATACACCTTCCAGAAAGGACGACTCGGATCGTTCATCACCATGATGTAATCCTCAGCCAAGTTCTCACCGATGAACTCCTGATAGAAAGACTGCGGCGTGTAGGTCTTCAACTCGCCCGTCAGTTTACCCGAAGCATCGCGCGGAGCCCACTGGAAAGAAGTCACCGGCTCACCCAACGTGTAGACCAGCATACGATAGATCGTAGCCAGCATCTCCGTTTTGGTTTTCTCCAACTCAGCAGCCTTCGCACCTTTGGCAGCCTGCTCACGCAACTGCATACCATCCTCGCGCAGCTTCAGTGTAATCAGCTGACGCATACGACTGGTATTCTCGCTGCTGAAAGTCTCCGGCATCACCTCTTTAGGCACAACACCATATTTAGTAATGATATCGATGACACCCGTGAACTGACCACCGTCGCTCACCGGAGCCTTGAAGAGGAACTCCACCATCTTGTCATCCATCGGTAATTTGTAGGTATCAATAACTCCCTGCAAGAAAAGATTTGATTTCTCCAACTGATCCCAGAAGAAATCATACACCTGAGAAAACTCCATTGCAGGCAAGTTATAGTCGGCAATCATCTTGGCTCTCAGCACGTTCAAGCCGGTAAACAACCAGCAACGGCCGGAGGATTTCTGATTGGTAATTCCTTTTGACTCCACCTTATCACTAAAGTAAGTGTCAAAGTCCACCGCATTGTCATGATTCACTGCCAATGTATTCAAGTCATTGGTTGTCATCGCGTTTCTCAGCGCCTTCTCCGCCGGAGTAGCCTGATAACCCTTCTTAATTTCTTGAAGCATCTTCTCCGAGATACCTCCCGTCTGCGTCTGTGCCTGAGCTCCCAAAACCAGAGCGCACAAGAACATCGTGGCAATCGTTTTCTTCATACTCTATATTCCTGAAAAATTTTGGTAGCCCAAAGATACAACAAATTTTACAAACAAGCCTCAACTCGTACAGACTTTCTTCATCTTCATCCATGCAATTGCCCTCTTTTCGAAAAAAGAGGGGCTTTTATAGGGGTTCTCTCAACTCTTTTTGTTAACTTTGCTCGGTTGTATTCCTAAATTCAGGCCCTATCAAACAGATTCGACGTTTTATCAAGTGGTTGCTGGGTATCGTCCTCGGACTCTACCTCGTGTTGTTACTTCTGCTGAATATTCCAAGTGCTCAGCAGGGGATGACGAACTTTGTCTGCAACCAATTGAGCGAACTGTTGCAAGGGGAGGTGCAAATCAAGCACTTAGAGATAGGTTTTCTCAACCGATTGATTCTGAATGACGTTTCGGTCAAGAGTCCTTCCGGCGAGGAGGTGCTCTCCGCGGCCAAACTCTCGGCCAAAATTGACTTGCTGCCACTGCTCCAAAATGAGATTACTTTCCAGAGCATTCAGCTCTTCGGACTGCGGCTGCACCTGACGGAGGAGCGCCCGGGCGAAGGTGCCAACTACCAGTTTCTGGTGGATGCCCTTGCCTCCAACGATACCACCTCTACCGCCATTCCCTCGCTGCGTATCAATGCATTGCTGATTCGACAGGGACAGATTTCATACGACGTACTCTCGGAACCGGAGACACCGGGACAGTTCAATACGCACCACCTGCACGTCAAGAATTTCCGTACAAACATCTCACTCAAGACGTTAACGGAGGATTCTCTGCATGTCACTCTGCGACAACTCAGCTTCTATGAGCATTCCGGTTTGCAACTGAACAACCTCTCCCTGAAGTTGATGGCCAACCAACAACAAGCCACCCTCTCGCGCTTCTCACTGGAGATGCCGCAGACCTTGGTGGAGCTGGATACCGTTCGACTTTCTTACACCGGTTGGGGAAGCGATTCGTTGCGCCTCACTCACTTTCAGGGAGGTACTTCCAACGCTTACATCACGCCCGAAGATTTGAAGGCGGTGGTACCCGCGCTGAGCAATTTCCAGGAGCGTATACACCTGCGTACCCGAGTGCAAGGTGACCGGAAAGAGGTTGATTTACAACAGCTCACACTTTTTACCGACCATAAAGAACTATTGATAGAGAGCAACGGACTCCTGCTGCTTCCTGCCGATTCTACGGAAGAACTTCAACTCAGTCCGCTGCAAGCACACCTGGAGATTACCACCTCCGGCATGCACCTGTTGCAGCGCAATCTGAGCAAGGATGAGGAGAGCGAGCCCTCGCCCCTCTTTGCCCGCTTGGGAAACACCCAACTGAATCTGCGTGCCGCGGGGCCCTTGAACCACCTGCTCTCACAGGTGACCCTCCAAACCCTTCCGGGCACACTGGAAGCACAGCTCACCATCGACCGACGCACGGCGAACACTGTCTACAGCGGTACACTCGTTTCCAATCAGTTGCACCTCAACCAATTGCTGGATGATGATCGTTGGGGAGACACCTCTTTCAATCTGGCAGTGGACGGAACCATGGGCGCCGACCATTACCCCGACGGGAAGGTGAAGGGTGAGATTGCTTTGCTGGAATACAACGGTTACCCTTATCAACACATCCTGCTGGACGGCGTTTCGAAACAGGGCGGTTACGACGGTTCGCTACTGATGGACGACCCGAACGGACACATCGCCATCAACGGCAGCATGAACACGGCCATCCCTGTACCCGAGTGCAACCTGGTTGCTTCTGTCAAGGAGTTCCGCCCCCACAACCTGCATCTCTCGGAGGAGTATAAAGATACCGACTTTTCGCTGGTCCTGAAGGCCAACTTCCATGGCAACAATGCCGACAACATCGAGGGAGAAATCACCCTCGACAGTTTGCTGATGATTGCCCCCACCGACTACTACTTCCTGGAGCAGTTGCAGATACGGGCCGGACATCAGGGCGACCAGCGGCACATCACGCTGCAGTCTGACTTTCTGAACGGCAGCATCGACGGCGATATCCACTTTGCCACCCTGGGACAAAGTCTCAGCAAAGTGCTGCACCCCTATGTACCTTCGTTGGTGGAGAGTCCTGACCGCGTTAGACAAATCACCGCACAGACCTCGAACAACCTGACGTTCGACTTGCAAATCAAGGATTTGAACGCAGCGAATAAGATATTCAACTTCCCGCTGGAACTGACGGCAGCCTCTACGATTAAGGGCTACCTGAACGACCGTGTGGGAAAGATTCGCGTGGAGGGATACTTCCCGCATTTCTCCTATGCCGGAGCTCACTACGAGTCGGGCATGTTCCTCTGTGAGAACCCGGACGACCGGATTCTGGCGCATCTGCGTGCCACCAAAACCATGCAGGAGGATGCCAAACTGAGTCTCTCGCTCCGCGCTGAAGCCAAGAACGATTCCCTCTCGACCACCGTCAGCTGGGGTAACAATACCGACGTGACTTACAGCGGTCGCATTAACGCAGAGACCTTCTTCCACCGTGCACAACTGAAGGCGCCTCTGCAGGCGGCAGTGCGCATCCAGCCGGGAGAGATTATTATGAACGATACCATTTGGCAGTTGCACGAATCAAACATCCGCATCGACTCCGGAAAGGTTGCCATCGACCGATTCCTCTTTGAACACGACGACCAGCGACTGGAGGTTTCCGGTGCGCTCACCGAGCAGGTGGAGGACTCGCTCTTCGTACATCTGAACAAGATTAAGTTGGAGTATGTCTTCGATATTCTGCAGTTCCACCCCGTGGACTTCAAGGGGGTAGCTACCGGCAGAGCCTACCTGAGCCAACTCTCGGCTCCCGAGCCGCAGATGAAAGCGAAACTCTTTGTGGAGAATTTTACCTTCAACGACGGACTGATGGGCGATATGAATATCACCGGTACCTGGGATGCCGAACGAGGTATCCATCTGCAGGCGGATATCCGAGAGAAGGAGTTGTCGCATACGCAAGTGGATGGTTTTGTATCGCCCATGGACGATGCGCTCGACTTGTATATTACGGCCGACCACACCAACCTCTACTTCCTTAATTATTATCTGGACGGCATCTTTAAGGAGGTGAGCGGACGGGCTACGGGAGGCGTTCATCTGCACGGTCCGTTCAACGAACTGAACTTGGAGGGAGATGCAATGATGGATGAAGCGAAACTGGATATCGAGATTCTGAATACGGCCTACGAACTGCGCAATGATTCCATCAAGCTGCGCTATAACCAGATTCTGCTGGATGACGTGGCTATCTATGACCGCGACGGTAACCGGGGTATAATCAACGGACGCATCTACCACGACCACTTGGGCGATCTCTCTTACAACATGCAGATTGACCTCAATAAGTTCTTGGTGTACAACGGTAAGCCGAACCCGGAATCTACCTTCTACGGAACGGTTTACGGCAGTGGCAAGGCAACCTTGGTGGGTGATGAGGACGACTTGACGGTAGGACTGAATCTGCGTACTACCGACAAGACGGTGTTCACTTATAACTCCGCCCTGCCGGAGGAGCTGACCAGCAACGAATTTATCACCTTTGTGGACCACACGCCCAAGCGTGAGATTGACGAGGCAAAATATAACTATAAGAATCAAACGACGGAGATTCAGGCTTCGGAGATCCCTATGGATATCCGCATCAACGTGCAGGTGGAGGCCACTCCGGAGGCTGAGATTCGTGTCATCATGGACCCGATTGCCGGCGACTATGTAATGACACGAGGCACCGGTACCCTGCGTGCCAACTATTATAATAAAGGTGATTTCAAGATGTACGGTATCTATAACCTCACCTACGGACTCTACAAACTGAGTTTGCAGGAGGTGATTCGCAAGGAGTTCCAGCTGACTCCGGGCGGCACCGTCTCCTTCAACGGCAACCCGGCGGAGGGTAACCTCAACCTGCAGGCGGTCTACACCATCAACTCGGCTTCGCTGAACGACCTGGCCCCCAATGCCGGATTCACGCAAAGCTCGGTACGTGTCAACTGCTTGATGAACCTCACCGGACAGCTTTTCAACCCGAACATCAAATTCAGTTTGGAGATACCGACCATCAGCGACGAGGAGATGGAACTGGTGCACAGCTACATCAGCACCGACGAGCAGATGGAGATGCAAATCATCTACCTGCTGGGTATCGGCCGCTTCTACACTTACGATTACGCCAACAATGCCGGCACCGACACGGAACAGTCGTCGGCAATGAACTCACTGCTCTCGTCTACGCTCTCCGGACAGTTGAACAACATGCTGTCGCACATCATCAACAGCAACAACTGGAACTTCGGAACCAACCTGAGCACCGGTACGCGCGGATGGACCGACATGGAGGTGGAAGGCATCCTCTCCAGTCGTTTGCTGAACAACCGCCTCCTGATCAATGGTAACTTCGGCTACCGCGAGAACCCGTTGGCCAACACCAACTTCATCGGCGACTTCGACGTGCAGTGGCTGCTTACTCCCAGCGGAGAGATTAGTCTGAAGGGTTACAACCAGACCAACGACCGCTATTTCTCCAAATCGACCCTGACCACACAAGGCATTGGTCTTATCTGGAAGAAAGATTTCAACTCCTGGTTTAAGCGGCGGAAGAAGAAATAG
>CAYSOW010000112.1:0-6127 GCA_964432715.1 uncultured Bacteroides sp. | reverse complement strand
GATGGGCTTGTTTATAAACTTTTTTAAGTTCCTCAAAGGTGGTGTGCGTATAGATCTCCGTCGCCTGCAGGCTGGCATGCCCCAACAGTTCCTTCACAGCGCCCAACTCGGCATCGTGATTAAGCATGGTGGTGGCAAACGTATGCCTCAACACGTGCGGACTTTTCTTTTTCAGCGTCACTACCCTCGAAAGGTTTCGTCTAACTAAACAATAAACCAGATTGGCGTACATGGGTTTTCCGTTCTTGCGGACGAAAAAGGCCGTCGTTCTTTCCGGCAAAGCCTCGTCTCTTTGTTTCACATACTCCAGCAGTTCTTCCTTTAGCGCTGCGCCAAAGGGTATCAGCCGTTGTTTGTTTCTTTTTCCGGTCACCTTTATCTGCATGGCCGAGAAATCCACATCCGCGTCAGTGAGCCCAATCAATTCCGAAAGTCGCATGCCGGTGGCATAGAACATTTCGATAATCATTCGGTCCCTGCATGCCTCAAAGCCCTTTTCAAGGGACATCTCATCAAGCAGGCGGTCCATGTCTCCTTCGCGTACAAACGTAGGCAGAGGTTTTTTCTTCTTCGGACCCACCACTTTTCGCATAGGGTCCGCCTCCACCCGCTTTGTCCGGAGCAGGTACCGATAGAATGACCGGAGCGCGCTCAACTTGCGGTTCACCGAGGTGGCTGCATATCCGTTATCCATCAAGGATACCATCCATGCGCGGATTATATCCGCATCCACTGTCGGGAAGTCAATCTCTTCGTCCACGCTTTTAAAGTATCTCTCAAACTCGCGCAAGTCGTCGCCATAACTTCTGACGGTATACGCCGAGTAGTTGCGCTCCAGTTTGAGGTACTCCAAAAAAGAATCTATCCACATAAGAAACGTTGCCTTATTAATTCAGCAACGAATATATGAAAAAGAATTCAAACTTGCAACAGTTGCTCGAAAAAAATTATTCTTCGATCTGCTGAAGCTTCTGAACGTACACGGCACGTTCTCTCTTCAGACGGTTGATTACAGACGGCTTATCAAACTGCTGTCTTGCTCTCAACTCCTTTACAACACCTGTTTTTTCAAACTTTCTCTTGAACTTCTTCAGCGCTTTTTCAATGTTTTCGCCTTCTTTTACGGGTACTACAATCATTGTTTTAATTATTAATGTATAATGTTACTATTTATGTTTCAATTCAATTCAGGCTGCAAAATTACACATACTTTCTTTATTTACAAAACTTTCCGCGAATAATTATCAAAAATAAACTTTAAATTGTATCTTTGCTACCTAATTTTGATTATTATAAACGCGTTTTAAGATATGAAATCGGAGATTACTGAAAGAGTGGCCGCGCTGCGCGAGTTCATGCGCCGCAACCAATTGGCCGCATACATCATTCCCAGTACCGACGCGCATGCCGGCGAGTATGTGCCTGCACATTGGGAGAGTAGAAAATGGATTTCGGGCTTCACCGGATCGGCTGGTACCGTGGTGGTGACGCTCAACGAGGCCGGACTGTGGACCGACTCACGTTACTTCCTGCAGGCGGCCGACCAACTGCAAGGCTCGGGCATCGACCTCTTCAAGGATAAATTGCCTGAGACACCTTCTATCACGGCTTGGCTGGGACAAGTACTGAACGAGGGCGACCGCGTGGGCATCGATGGCTGGGTAAACAGCCAGACAGACTTCACTACGTGGCACAGCGAATTGGCCGACTCCAGCCTGGAATTGGTGCTGGCGCCCGACCCCTTCGCCGAACTGTGGACCGACCGCCCCACCCTGCCGGAGGACGAAGTGTTTATCCATGACCTTGCTTTTGCAGGACAGTCGGCTGAAGACAAGATTGCCATGGTGCGTGAAGCGGCTTTCCAGAGTCAGTGCGACGGCATCCTTATCTCTGCCCTCGACGAAGTGGCATGGACGCTGAACCTGCGCGGCACGGACGTACACTGCAATCCGGTATTTGTCAGCTATCTGCTCATTGACACCGAAACCACTACCTTATATATTATAGGTAAGAAACTGTCGAAAGAAGTGCGCGAATACTTGGCGAAGATAGAAGTTGAGGTGAAGGAATACACCGCCCTCGAAGCGGATTTGCGCCAATATGACGGACGCTTGCGCCTGGCACAGAATATCAATGCGGCCATCTTTGATGCCGTAAGTGCGGAAGGCGAACCCGCCATGATGCCGTCGCCCGTCCTTTACCTGAAAAGTATCAAGAACGCCACGGAGCAGGAGGGATTCCGCCGTGCCATGGAGCGCGACGGTGTGGCTATGGTCAAGTTCTTGCGCTGGATTAAGCAGGCGGTGCCCGCAGGTGGACAGACCGAATTGACGATTGACGAGAAACTGACGGCCTTGCGCGCAGAGCAAAAATATTTCCGCGGCATCAGTTTTGATACCATTGCCGGATATAAGGAGCATGGTGCCATCGTGCATTATGAAGCGACTCCAGAGACGGATGTGCCCTTGAAGGCCGAAGGTATGCTGCTGCTGGATAGCGGTGCCCAATACCTCGATGGCACCACCGACATTACCCGCACCATCGTATTAGGTCACCTCACCGAAGAGGAGAAGACCGACTACACCCTGGTGCTGCAGGGCTTCTTGCATCTGTCCATGGCCGAATTCCCCTACGGCACTTGCGGCACCCAGCTCGATGCGTTGGCCCGCATTCCCATGTGGAAGACTGGCATCAACTATCTGCACGGCACCGGTCATGGTGTGGGATGCTTCTTGAATGTGCATGAAGGTCCTCACCAGTTCCGCATGAATCATATGCCCGCCCTTCTCCTGCCGGGCATGACGGTCACCGTGGAGCCGGGCATCTACAAGGCCGGCAGTCATGGTTGCCGCACCGAGAACACCATGCTCATCGTACCGGCGCGCGAGACAGCGTTCGGCGAATTCTACCGTATGGAGCCGCTCACCCTCTGTCCCATCGACAAGGAAGCCATCCGTGTGGAGATGCTCACCGACGAGGAACTTCAGTGGTTCAACGACTATCACCGTACGGTTTACGACCGACTGGAGTCGCTGCTCGATGCCGACGATCGTGCTTGGCTGAAGGAAGCCACCGCTCCCCTCACCCGCTAATCCGGATATATACCTTATTATATATATAAGATTATGGCACTCATCAAATCAGTCAGAGGCTTCACGCCTCAAGTCGGCGAGAACTGTTTTTTGGCCGACAATGCTACGCTCGTGGGCGATGTCACCCTGGGCAAAGATTGCAGTATATGGTTTAACGCCGTATTGCGCGGCGATGTCAACCCCATCCGTATCGGCGACCGCGTGAACATCCAGGACGGCAGTGTGCTCCACACGCTCTACGAGCGTTCGGTGGTGGAGATTGGCAACGACGTGTCGGTAGGACATAATGTGACCATCCACGGAGCCACCATCAGGGACGGAGCGCTCATCGGCATGGGCGCCACCGTGCTCGACTATGCCGAGGTGGGCGAAGGGGCCATCGTGGCGGCCGGTGCTTTGGTACTGAGCCGCACAGTCATTGAGCCCGGCACGCTCTGGGCCGGCGTTCCCGCCAAGTTCATCAAGAAGATACCGCCTGAACAAAGTAAGGAGCTGAACCAGAAGATTGCCAACGGCTACTTGATGTACGCCCAATGGTATAAGGAATGAATATAAGAAGAGAGAGGGTCGGAAATCACTTGATTCCCGACCCTCTCTCTTCTTATATGCGAATCCGCACTTATAATTTCACAGCCTTCATAATCTTCTCCATCGCACCGGCGTGCTCACTGATATAGCGTCCTGCGCGTTCGCCGGCAGCCTTCATGAGAGTGCGATTGCTCAGGAAGGCATCCATGCGAGTGTTGAAGTCCTCGGCGCCACTTACCTCAAAGGCTCCCTCACAGGCTTTCAACTGCTGAGCCTCCATAAACTTCTTGTTGTTCGGACCGAAGAGCACGGGAATGCCGTACACTGCAGCTTCGGGCACATTGTGGATGCTCACGCCGAAACCACCGCCGATATAAGCCATCTCGCCATATCGGTAGATGGATGACAGAAGTCCGTAGCAGTCGATAATCAGACAGTCTGCCTGCTTCACATTCTCCTCCGTGGCCTCGGTATATCGCACGGCAGGGCGCTTCAACTTGCCCAGAATTTCCTTGAGATGTGCATCGTTCACCACGTGGGGAGCTATAATCAGTTTCATCTCAGGATGCGTATTGAAATAGGGGATGAACAAGTCCTCATCCGGAGCCCACGAGCTGCCGGCCACCAACGTCAGGCTGTCACCTTTGAAAGCCTCCACGATGGGCAGTTGCTTCGCCGCATGGAATATGTCGAGCACACGGTCAAAGCGAGTGTCGCCCACCACCGTGGTATTGTCCACGCCGATGCCATGGAGCAGTTGGCGCGATTCCTCGTTCTGCACGAACAAATGAGTGAACGTAGTGAGAACCTTTGCGTAATCCTTTCCATAGCTACGGAAGAAAATCTGATGCGGACGGAAGATGGATGAGACGCTATACACGGGGATGCGACGACGATGCAGTTCATTCAGGTAGTTCTGCCAGAACTCATACTTGATGAAGAACGCCATGGCAGGGCGTGCCAAGTCGATGAAGCGACGCACATTACGCGGCGTATCGAAAGGCAGGTAACATACCACATCCGCTCCCGCATAGTTCTTACGCACCTCGTAACCCGAGGGCGAGAAGAACGTCTGCAGAATCTTGTATTCGGGGTGGTCGCGGCGGATGCGTTCTATCAGCGGACGCCCCTGTTCAAACTCACCCAGCGAGGCGGCATGAAACCAGATGTACTTAGCGTTCACATCCATCTTTTCCCGGAGGATGTCGAACACTTCACGGTGGCCCTGCACCATCTTCGCCGGTTTACTCTGAAAGAGTGCCGCGATTTTCACCCCCAACAGATAGAGGTATATTACCAGATTATAAATCATCATTTCTTCGTTTTAGTTACTTCAGCACTTCCACCGCACGACGGATGCGACGCAGGGTCTCCTCCTTGCCCAGTACGGCAGAGATGTCGAACATATGCGGACCCTTACCCTCGCCCACCAGCGTCAAGCGGAAGGCATTCATGATATTTCCAAGGTGATAACCTTTGTCCTCAATCCATTTCATCACCACTTCCTCCTGATGAGCCAGCGAGAAGTCGTCCAGTGACTCCAGCACGTCAGCCAATTCCAGCATGCGCTCAGCGGAGTCTTCCTTCCAGCGTTTCTTGTAGGTCTTCTCGTCATATTCCGTAGGAGCCACGAAGAAGAATTTGCAGGTTTCCCACAACTCCTTCACGAAGTTCACACGGTTCTTCATCAGTCCCACTACGGTAACTACCTTGTCAAAGGGAGCTTCGATATCATGCTCCTTCAGGATGGGCAGGAACAGGCGAGCCACTTCCTCGTCGCTCTTCTGCAGGATATATTCGTGGTTGAACCACTTACCCTTTTCGAAGTCGAACTTGGCACCCGCCTTACTGCAGCGGCTCAGGTTGAAGAGTTTAATCAGTTCGTCCATCGACATGATTTCCTGGTCGTTGCCCGGGTTCCATCCCAGCAGGGCCAGGAAGTTGATGACCGCTTCAGGCAAGTAGCCCGACTCGCGGTAGCCCGATGACACCTCGCCCGTCTTGGGGTCGTGCCATTCCAGCGGGAACACGGGGAAGCCCAGACGGTCTCCGTCACGCTTGGAGAGCTTACCGTTGCCATCCGGTTTCAGCAACAGAGGCAGATGGGCAAACTCGGGCATGGTGTCCTCCCAACCAAAGGCACGGTAGAGCAACACATGCAGGGGGGCTGAAGGCAACCATTCCTCGCCACGAATCACGTGGGACACCTCCATCAAGTGGTCGTCCACGATATTGGCCAGATGGTAAGTGGGCAGTTCGTCGGCCGACTTATACAGCACCTTGTCATCGAGGATGGTAGAGTTGATCACCACCTCACCACGAATCAAGTCGTGTACATGCACATCCTCATTCGGCTCAATCTTGAAGCGCACCACATACTGCTTGCCGTCGGCAATCAGTGCGTCCACCTCCTCCTTTGAGAGAGTGAGCGAGTTGCGCATCAGCAGTCGGGTGGATGCGTCATATTGGAAGTTGGGGATTTCCTTGCGCTTGGCATCCAACTCCTC
>CAYSOW010000111.1:0-6149 GCA_964432715.1 uncultured Bacteroides sp. | reverse complement strand
ATAAGCCCAACGCATGCCGGGGAATACAAATGTACGATAGAAACGCGGGTCACGATTCATGAACGGATACTCTTTCTCATAAGCGTAAGAAGAGCCCTCCAATTTGTTGTAAGTTGAAAGGTTGGCAGGTCTCTTACCATCCTTCATCGGGAACTCACTGATGATCATCTCAGAAGGAACCAAGCTACCCTTACCATTGGTGTTGCGCGGACGAATCGTCTCCTCCCACGGGTTGTAGTAACCATTACCCTCCGGGTCTTTACTACTCTTAATTGTTACAAAGACATTCTCAGGACTCTGTACCTGCATAAACATCTTCGCAAAAGCAGAACCGTTCACATTATTTGCTGCATCCTCATACAAACCATAGCCACAAGCCTGGATAGTAGGAAGATCTTTCACAATCTCGTTGTAAGCATTGGTCCAACGCTCCTGATCGTTTGCACGGTTGAAGATCGGGCTTGCCCACAACAGCAATACACGAGCTTTCAAAGCCAACGCAGTACCGGTAGTCACACGACCCCAGTCGCTGGAAGAAGACCAACCACCGTTAGCCGTGTAAGGTTTCAAGAGTTCAGCCGATTTTTCCAAATCCTCCAAGATAAACTCGATGGTCTCCTTGGTGGTAGAACGCGGCGTGTAAGAACCCTCTACAGGATCTTGCATAGTAGTAACGATGGGCACACCACCATACCATTTAACCAACTGGTAATAACGCCATGCACGGAGGAAGTAAGCCTGACCCAAGAACTGCTCCTTGTAAGTTTCAGCCAAGCTAGACTCACTGATACCGATAATCACATCATTGATGTTACGGATATAACCATATACAGAAGCCTGAATGTTGGACTTATCACCCATGAAATAATCGGGTAAGTAAGAGTCACCTGTTTCTGATTTCATCTCATTCTGCGGATCTACGAACACACTGAATCCAGAGTACTCCTCTGTTGACATTGATTGGGCATCATTCAAACCGGTACACGGATAACGGTAGTTCGCAGCTGAGTTGCTGCTGGGCAACACAAAGCTATAAGCATCAGCCAGACGAAGATTCGCACCTTCGTAGTAATTGTAGACGTCCGGAGTTACGTTATCGTAGTTTTTCTTGTCCTCCAAGAACTGATCGCTACAAGACGCCAAACCCATCGCCGAAGCTACGATTCCGATGCCTAAAATATTGATTTTATTTTGTTTCATTGTTACATACATTTTTTATGATTGAACATCCTTCCCGGTTAGAAAGCAAGGCTAACACCCAATGTAATCTTTCTCAAAGTCGGGTAACTACCATAGGTACACATCGGATCGATGAAGTTGTCGGGGTAGGGGTTATAGAAGCTCAGCAAGTTCTGACCCGTTACATTCAAACGACAACTCTGGATACCGATACGTTTCATCCAAGCATTCGGGAGAGAGTAAGCCAAAGTCAAACGAGAAAGTTTTACTCTGGTACCGCTGATTCTCCAGAAAGAAGATTGTACACTATTGACAGACTGGAAGTTTGATGAGTTCATCACCGGATAGATACCGTCGCGATTCTCAGCTACAACCAAGTTGCCTGCGCCATCATAGATGTCCTGATAAACGAACATGTTGTCCGGATTCCAGAATGAAGGAACGTTGGTGTACTCAATGCTGTTGTTAAACTTGATAGCTGATGTCGGGATGAAGCTATAAGCACCCCAGCTTGCACTGATCTGTGCAGTCAAAGAGAACTTCTTGTAGTCCAATCCTAAGTTAGTAGTGAATCCGTAAGGATTGCTTGAACGTTTAGAAAGCTGAACACGGTCCTCATCGAAGCTGACACTTTTATTCGGTCCTGCATAAGTACCATCCTCTTGCTTAGCACCACGAATATCTTTATAGATCAACATACCCGGACGAACATCATCCTTGGTCAATCCCATATAAGTACCGTAAGTACCGTTGTCATTCTTCAAATAAGTATCGAAGTACTCATTGATATCCTGGAAGCTGCGGAACATACCGAGACACTGCATACCCCAGATACCTACGTCAGAACGACCGTTCTTCTGGATTTCAGCATACTGCGTATCACCGGTATCGAAGTTCATTACGCGAACCTTGTTGTCACTGTAGCTGGTGTTGATACCGATACGATATTTGATGTCTTTACCAATCTTATCTTTCCAAGTCAAGCCCAACTCATAGCCCCAGCTATCCACTTCACCCAAGTTGACAGCAGCACTCTGTGTACCAACGGTTGAAGGAACTACCTGAGAGATATTCATCAACATGTCACGGTTCCACTCGCGATAACCCTCCAAAGTGATAGCCAAACGGTTGTTCAATACGTTCATATCGATACCGATGTTAGCTTTGTAAGATTTATCCCAGTGTACGTCCGAGTTAACGGCTGAGTTATTTTTGTTGAAGCCGATACGGTTCAAGCTCTCACCATCAGAAGTAGTACCGAAGATCGGACCGCGGTAAGCATCCTGAGCGTAGATACGCATCCACTGCCATGCAGCGGTATTATCACGACCGGTGATACCGAAAGAAGCACGTACCTTGAAGAAGTTAATCCACGGGAACTGTTTCTGGAACCACTCCTCTTCACTCATGACCCAACCTGCAGAGAATGAGGGGAAGGTACCCCAATAGTTCTTCGGAGCAAACTTGGTGGAAGCATCCGAACGAACCAACGCCTCAAAGAGGTATTTGCTAGCATAAGCGTAGTTGACACGACCTACATAAGAGAGTGTACCGGACTCACTGCGAGTAAACTGAGCATCAGAGCTGATGGCAGTACCACTTGCAGAGTTCCACTGACCGGTAGTAAATTCATACGGATCCCACTGACGAGCGTAGTTGTACTCACTCTCAGTTTCAGATTTCTCAATAGAGAAGAGGGCGCTGATATGATGTTTATTGAAATCACGATCATAGGCTGCCGTGAAGTTCATCTGATAGCTATCAGTACGCGTCATGTTACGAGACAAGTAAGACTCGTCACCGTTGGCCAATTTGTGCGATACAAAGTTGCTTTCACCGGTGAAGTCGTAATCAGCGCTTTCAGCACCTGTCGGTGTGTAAAGGTGACTACCGCTACCATAACGGTTCACCATAGAGTAGATGGTGAAGTCAGTAGCATACTCGTTATTCTTGGTTGTATTGATGGTCTTAGAGTAGTTGAAACGAAGGGTCAAACCTTTCAAAATCTTACTCCAGTTGAAATCATAAGCCAAACCACCGTTGATGGTGATGTTAGAAGTCATTGTCTCACTATAGTCACCATTGTTCTGCATGGTGTTGAAGCTATAGTATTGGTTGTTGCTTGACAACTTGTTGGTCGGACCTACAGAAGCAATGGTGTAATCACCAACCTCCTCCGGAATATAACGCGGGTGAGTCAACAGCAAGTTGTAGTCTTTCTCATCACTTGAACCACCGACTTTTACCAACGGTTTGTTCTTATCGCTATAGTCACCGGATACAGTCAAGTTCGCTTTCAAGTGGTTACTGATTTTTAAATCAACACCGGCACGATAGTTCCAACGATCGTAATCCAGTTTACCCAAGTTACCATCCTGATCAAAGTAAGAGATGCTGGCAAAATAGTTGGCACGCTCCGTAGCACCACTGATGTTTACAGAGTGCTTAGTCGTTGTAGCAGAGCTCCAATATTTGTCGAGCAAGTCATAGTTCAAACTCTTCATAGCTTTCAACTCATCAGCCTGGAAGAGGTCGGTAGTTGTATTCAAAGAAGTGTTATAAGGATCGGCAGCAGCAGTGATATTGTACATACGACCGTAGTTGTATGCATTCAACATCTTGGTACGGCTGATTTCATCTGCCCAACCGAATGTACCGCTATAAGAGATAGAGGGCGCACCCAGTTTACCTTTCTTAGTGGTTACGATGATGACACCGTTGGCAGCACGCGCACCGTAAACGGCAGCAGAAGCATCCTTCAAGACAGAGATGCTCTCCACAACAGAGGGATCCAAGTTGTTGAAAGTCTCGGCACCCAAGTTCTGAGTAGTGGAACCTACCTTTACATCATTCGGATAAACGATACCATCGATAACGAACAAAGGCTCTTGAGCTGTAACACCTACATCACCCAAAGATTTGGTATCACGAACGTAGATGCTGGCATTCTCACCCGGACGGGCATCACCACCACTAACGCTCAAACCATTCACCAAACCGCTCAGGGCAGTACCCAAACCGGAAGAAGCGATATCCTGGATTTCGTCAACAGGTACAGAAGCGACAGATCCAGTCAAGTGTGCTTTCTTTTGGCTGGCATAACCAACGACAACGACCTCCTCCATCTTCTGTGTATCCTCGCGGAGCACAATCTTCTTGTTTTTGAAGTCAGAGATGTGTTGTGTGCTATAACCGATAAAAGAAACCTCGATGCTCTTACCCTTAGGTACAGAGAGCGTAAACTTACCGTCGAAGTCGGTAATGGTACCGGTGGTTGTTCCAACCACTTTCACAGAAGCACCGATCACGGGCTCACCCGCTTCGTCCACTACTGTGGCGGTATAAGATGTTTGGGCCATCGCCGGAGTCCACATGAGCAATGCGAAGAGCAACCCCAAACACACCTTTAATATATTATGTTGTTTCATTGTTACACTTTTAAATTCTTTCTACAATATTAATCTCTCCAACGCGGGTCACCGATATTTTTAGAGATAGCTCCGGTTGCTTTGAGGTTGATACCACCATTCTCCTTCGTAAAGTCGAGTTCTTTGGTAGCATCCTCCAAGTTTACAAAGGCGGGATCCTCTTCCGTAGCCCATTTAGATTTATCGGTGCCATCTACAGAATTCTTCACACCCCAAATGGTATTGGTTTCCTTATCTACGTTATTCGTACAGTTACCCTGGATGAACTTCTGCAAACGGAATACATCGTAGCAAATATTGTTGTTGAAACTAATTTTACAAGCTGCTCTGTTCGGTGTATTGTTAGCAAACTCCTTGTTATCGAAAGTACGAATCATCGTACAATTCTCCATTGTATAGCTTGTATTATCCGTTGCGAATGAACGGCTAGGAGTATTGTTGTTGCAACGGAACATACGGTTATTACCATTGCCGGAAGCAATGTTATAGAAAGTAGAGTTTGTAACTCTTACATTTTGGAAGCAAGTGTACCATACTCCACTTGTTTCTTTATAACCCCAAGAACCATAAGTATTAAAGATGGCACCGTTCTTATTATTCTGACCGTTATTATTCAACTGAACGATACAGTCATCCATACGCAAGTCGGTCACCATCCATGCCAAACCACCGGAATGGAAGACACCATCTTTGATGTTCTTAAACATACAACTCTGAATAATGATGGAACCATCATAGTAATAACCCTGATCTTTTTGACCAAAGTTGGTTCCTTCCAAGTCAGCATACTTTGTTTCTGAACAGCTGATAGGGAAATAACCTTTGCTGGAACCGTAAGTGATAGGCTCCTGATCGGTACAGTCGAAGTTTAGATATTTGATTTTTAATCCGGAAGCAGAACGTACAATACCGGTTGCACCCAATTTAATAGTTGCCGGATTACCTTTTTCACCACGGAAAGTTACCGGGTGACGACCGAAGTCGATTTCACCGTTCAATTCGTAAGTTTCACCACCTACCAATGCAACAGCCTGCTCATCTTCCTGATCAAGTAAGTTAGCAGCTACCCAAGAGCTCAACTCTGAACCCACCGGAACAGTTTGTCCTTGAACAAATGTACTATAAGCAATCAATGTGGCATCTTCATCGCCGGTGTTGTTATAACGGGTGTTACCCAATGTACGGATGGAAACCTGATAGTTGGTATCCTCTGCTCTTTTGAACGTAAAGGTCGTACCATCCACAGTGGTTTTCTCCATTACGGCTGTTGGATTTGACGGATCATCTACATTCAAAACCTCACATTCGTAGCCACCTGCGCCGTTAATCAAATCCCAAGTAACCTGTACACTTTCCGAACCATCAGAATTTGTAATGGTTTTAAAGGAAACCTGATCAGTGGTCGGTGAAGACAACTGAGCATCGCGTACACTACTCTGGAAAGTCTCGTCACAGTCGGCACCATCAGAACAAGAAGCACACACCAATGCTCCCATCACCAATGCTCCTAATGCGATTCTTTTCCCTCCGGACATTAGATTT
>CAYSOW010000110.1:1276-6242 GCA_964432715.1 uncultured Bacteroides sp. | reverse complement strand
CAGTAGGCGTTGTGCTCCTCCACCAGTTGTTTGTCGTACGCATCAATATCGATGAGCGCATAGTAGGCCACCGATACGACCCTCTCTCCGGGGTCTCTCTCTATTTCTCCAAACGTACCCACCTGCTCCATGTAAACATTCGTCAAGCCGGTTAGTTCTTTCAAGACTCGTTTGGCCGCGTTGTCCACGCTTTCATTTTCTTGTACAAAGCCACCCATGAGTGACCATTGACCACGCCCCGGTTCCATGTTGCGTTTCAGCAGGAGCAAACTGAGCTCCCGCTTTTGATTGAATCCGAAGATGATGCAATCAACCGCCACATAGAATCGGGGGTGAATCTTATAGTAGTCTGTCATACTGATTTACCAGAATATGATGTACAGTAAAGCCAATATAACGAAGATGCCCAGGGCACCCAGATTAAAGGAACGATCCGTGTGGAAGAGGCCCAGCTCTACCTTCAGTGACTTCGGATCTTTATAGGCATCACGCGCATCCGAGAAGCATACCAGTGACGCGAAGGCGAAGAGTGCCGCCGTGCAGAAGAATGCCTGGAAGCCGATACCGTCCAGGTAGTTGATCCACTCAATGTTAGCCCCTGAGATGTAAATCAGTTTCTGAGCGGATGCCGCTACGAAGCAAATCAATGCAGCGATTCCCGTGAGGCGACCCCACTTCAGCATGCGAGCCTGGTCGGTAGCAATCATCTCGTCTGCACTCACTCTCGACTTGTCACTGTAGGTCAGTGCCACGAAGAGCAGGAAGAGGATGATGAAGACGTAGCCCATACGGAACTGGAACGGAACCTCGGGGAAGAACACCTTGAAGAAGACACCTGCCGGAATGGTTGCGATGGAGGTCCATACAGCCGCTTTGGCCGATGCACGTTTCCAGAGCAAGCCCAGACCGAAGACGATGCAGATACCCGGATAGATGAATCCTGAATACTCCTGGATGTACTGGAATGCCTGATCCAAGCCGCCCAACAGCGGTTCTACGGCAACGGCAGCAATCACCAAAGCAGAGAGGGCAGTGATTCGTCCCACCTGTACCAGCTTCTTCTCTGAAGCCTTCTTGTTGATGTATTGTTTATAGATATCCATCGTGAAGATGGTTGAGGTCGAGTTGAACATGGAGGCCAGTGAGGAGATAATCGCAGCAGCCAGGGCAGCGAATGAGAGGCCTTTGATGCCTATCGGGGTGAAGTTGTGAATCATCCAGGGATAAGCGTCGTCTGAACGGCTAATCTCACCGGTCACGTTGAATGAACCGTCCTGCAAGCCCGGAATAGCCTCCGGATAGTTGGAGATTACGAAGGCACAGATACCCGGCAATACCACGATAAACGGAATCAAAATCTTCAGGAAGCCGGCGAAGATCAAACCCTTCTTGGCATCCTTCAAACTCTTGGCAGCCAGACCCTTCTGGATGATGTACTGGTTGAAGCCCCAGTAGCCCAGGTTGGTAATCCAGATACCGCCCACAATGGCAGCAATACCCGGCAGGTCTTTATAAGATTCGGGTGATTTGGCACGGTCTACAATCAGGTTGAAGTGCGTATCGTTGGGCACCTCTTTCAGCTTGTCGAAGATGATAGAGAAGCCGTCCAGTGCTCCGTGACCCTCGCCTGAAACAGCGTCCAGGGCGAAGTAAGCCGTGATTAAACCACCGCCCACCAGGAACACCACCTGCATCACGTCGGTCCAAGCCACTGCCGACAAACCGCCGTAGATGGAGTAGATACCTGCGATGACAAACAGCGCAATGATGATATAGATACGATAGTCGGCACTGATACCCAGAATCTGCTCAATGGCCAGTGCGCCCAGCCAAGCCACAGAAGTCAGGTTGACAAAGACGTAGAGGAACAACCAGAAGATGGAGAAGGCCAAGCCCACACCGTTGTTGTAACGCTCGCGCAAGAACTGAGGAATCGTGAAGATCTTTCTTTCTATCATGACCGGCAACAAGAACTTGCCCACCACCACCAGTGCGGCGGCTGCCATCAACTCGTAGGCAGCGATACAAAGACCGATTTTATAGCCGGAACCGCTCATTCCGATAAACTGTTCCGCCGAGATGTTTGCGGCAATCAGAGAAGCACCTACCGCCCACCAAGTCAGCGTGTTACCCGCCAAAAAGTAGTCGTTGGCATTCTTCTCCTTGCCCCCCTTGTTGCGAGAGAGGAACAATCCCAGGCAGATCAAAAGTACAATATAGGCACCAAAGATGATATAGTCAATGGTTGCGAATCCTGATCCATTCATTTGAAATAAAAATTTGTATGTTTTTAATGATACGATTGATAGTCTATTCTTTCACACTAAACTTAAACACACAATGGCTGTGATAAGTTTGCCCCGGCTCCAATACGGCAGAAGGCCATTCCGGCTTGTTCGGCGTGTCGGGGTATTTCTGCGTCTCCAGGCAGATACCGGTGCGTTGCTGATACACCACGCCCTTTTTGCCCGAGAGCGTACCGTTCAGGAAGTTACCCGTGTACACCTGAATACCCGGCTCCGTGGTGTAAACCTCCAGCTGAATGCCGCTGGTAGGCGAGTAGAGCGCAGCAGCCACCTCCGTGTCATCCCCTGCAGGGTTGAGCACCCAGTTATGGTCGTAGCCGTTACCGTTCTTCAGTTGCACAAAAGCCGTATCGTTAATCTCTTCGCCCACCACCTTCGGAGCGGTGAAATCCATCGGAGTACCAGCCACAGAGGCAATCTCGCCCGTCGTCATGTAGGTAGAATCCACCGGTGTAAAGTTGTCGGCGTTCAGGAAGAGCACGTGGTCTGTAATCTGACGCTGCGTGTCGCCCGAGAGATTAAAGTAAGAGTGGTTCGTCATGTTAATCACCGTCTTCTTGTCGGTGGTAGCCTCATACGCAATGTCGATGGTGTGCGAAGGCAGCAGGGTGTACACCACCTTAGCCGTCACGTTACCCGGGAAGTTGTTGTCGCCGTCGGGTGAGTGCATCACCAGCGTCAGCGTACTGTCGTTCTCCTGTGTAGCGTCATACACCTGATATTGCCAGCCGGTGGGACCGCCGTGCAGACAGTGGCCGAAGTTGTTGGTCGGCAGTTGAATCGTGTCGTTGTCCAGGATAAAGCGTCCCTGACCGATACGGTTGGCGTAGCGACCGATGGCAGCACCAAAGTCGCTCTCCTGGTTGATATAGTCGGCAATGCTGTCAAAACCCAGCACCACGTCCTGCAACTTACCCGCTTTATCGGGCACCATGATAGAGACGATGCGGCCACCGAAGTTGGTCACACACACCTCCATACCTTCCGCGTTGGTCAGCGTAAACAACTGTGTTGTCTTACCGTTTACCTCTGCTTGAAATTTCTGAGGATCGAGTCCCGAGAGCGTCAGTTCAGCACCCTTCTGCGCAGGATTACAAGCGCAGAGCAGGGCCGTCATCACTCCCAGTCCCATCCATTTCTTACCTATGTTTTTCATTGGATGTTATGTAAAAAGTTATATATAATTCAATTTAGCGCCGTAAAGATATACTACTTTACGGAAACAAAAAAGAAAGTTTGTATGTTATTCAACATAAAAAGTGTAAAATATACACTTTAGTAATCCGCAATTGCCTATTCGAGAAGCGTTGCCCCCTTAGAGCAACCTTCTCGCACCGTCGCTGATCACCACCTCATACACCTTCGGAGCCCGTTTAAACTCCTCCTTGAAGCGCTTCGTAGCGTCCTCGATGAACGCCTCGTAGCGATCCTCGTGCACCAGGTTGATGGTGCAACCACCGAAGCCGCCGCCCATCATGCGCGAGCCCGTCACACCGTCCTCCTTCGCACATTGGTTCAGGAAGTCCAGCTCCTTGCAGCTCACCTCATACTGCTTGCTCAAGCCCTCGTGCGCCTCATACATAATGCGGCCCACCTGCTCGTAATCGCCCTTCTTCAGCGCCTCGCACACATCCAGCACACGCTGCGTCTCGTCGATGACATACGTAGCGCGCAAGAAATCCTCCTCGCTCACTTCGCCCTTCACCTCCTGCAGCATCTGCTGGTCGGCATCACGCAGCAACTCCACCTCCGGATGATGCTTCTGCAGCGCCTTCACCACCTGCTCGCAGCTCTGTCTGCGCTTGTTGTAAGCCGACGAAGCCAGCTCATGCTTCACCACCGTATCCAGCAGCACCAGTCGGTAACCATCTATCTTAAAGGGGAAATACTCATACTCCAGCGAGCGGCAGTCCAGTCGCATCAGCTGATCCTTCTTGCCGAACACCGACGCAAACTGGTCCATGATGCCACAGTTCACCCCCACATAGTTGTGTTCCGTAGCCTGACCCACCTTCGCCAGCTCAAACTTATCCACCTTGTTCTCGCCAAACAAATCATTCAGCGCGAAGGCATACGTACTCTCCAGTGCCGCCGAAGAAGACATGCCCGCACCCAGAGGCACGTTGCCCGCAAACGCCGTGTTGAAGCCCTTCACCTCCACACCGCGTTTCATCATCTCGCGACACACACCGAAGATATATCTGGCCCAGCTCGTACGCGGAGCATCCTCCTCATTCAGACCGAATTCCACATAATCCTTCAAGTCGATAGAGTAAGCCCGCACCTTGTTCGTCCCGTTCGGCTTAATCTCCGCAATCATCCCCTTATCGATGGCACCGGGGAACACAAAGCCACCATTGTAATCCGTGTGCTCACCAATCAGATTGATGCGCCCCGGCGACGTATAAACAAAACCCGTCGTCCCGTCGAAATGCTTGATGAAACGACTTCTAACATATTCAATATCCATGATTAAATCTCCTTAATCGTTATTTTTACTCATGTTCAAATTCAAATTTCCTTCTCCACCTTATTCCAATTCCCACCTTATTAATATATAGGTGGAAACTTAATATAGGTGAAATATCTCGTTAGACCCCTTCCGGCAGTGGAGTGGTAGCCATCCCTTTCCTTGGCATGACCATCCTACGGTGTCGTAG
>CAYSOW010000110.1:0-1176 GCA_964432715.1 uncultured Bacteroides sp. | reverse complement strand
CCTTTGGTAGGGTAGGCCATAGCCCCTTCGGCAAGGAAAATAGTGCGTCCCCGCAGGGGAACTCTTATCTCGCCTCCGCCTGATAAATCGTCCGTTGCGAATACGTCTCCCCCGGCGACAGCGTCACAGGCGGGAAGAAACTACGGTTGGGCGAATCCGGGAAATGCTGCGCCTCGAAGCACACCGCACTCCGGTCAGGGAACGTACAACCGTGCGCACCCACCATTCCATGGTTCCAGTTAGCCGTGTAAAACTGCACCCCAGGCTCCGTAGTAAACACCTTCAGCGTGCGTCCGCTCACCGGCTCGATACACTCCGCCGCCAGCGACAGCTCGCCCACCTCCCGCTTGTTCAGCACATAGCAATGGTCGTAGCCCTTACCGATAATCAACTGATCGAACGCCTCATTAATCCGTTCCCCCACAATGTGCGGCGTACGGAAATCCATCGGCGTCCCCTCCACCTTCCGGATCTCCCCCGTCGGAATCGACGTACCATCCGTAGGCAGATAAAAGTCCGCATAAATCGTCACCAGATTATTCTCCGCAGAAGGAGTAGGGCAGGCCGTGCCCGAGAGACTAAAGAAAGCATGATTCGTCAAGTTCACAATCGTCTTGCGATCCGTCGTAGCGCGATAATCCATCACCAGTTCATTCCCGTCAGTCAAAGTGTAACACATCTCCACCTTCAACTCCCCCGGGAAACCCTCCTCGCCATCCTTCGCCACATAAGCAAAGCGCACCGACTGCGCCGACTGCTCCACCACGTCCCAAACACGCGCATGGAAACCCCTCGACCCACCGTGCAGCGAGTTCTTCCCATTGTTCTGTTCCAGCGAGTAGTTCACACCCTCCAGCGTAAACCGACCGTCCGCAATACGGTTACCGTAGCGACCGATCGTCGTGCTCAGCACATTCACCTCGCTCCCGATCACATGATCGATACTATCATGCCCCTGCAAAATATTCGCGAACCGGCCCTCCTTATCGGCCACCATCCAAGAGAGCAGCGCACACCCATAATTCGTGCAAGCCACCTCCTGACCGTTCGCATTCGTCAATACAAATAAGTCCGTCGCCTTGCCATCCACCATCTTCTGAAAGTCAGCACGCGAAAGACCGGAAAGAGTCTTTGACATATTCATGGTAATTTAGACTTAATACTATTTATCTGAAT
>CAYSOW010000109.1:1734-6319 GCA_964432715.1 uncultured Bacteroides sp. | reverse complement strand
CTATTGCCACTTTATTTTGGAAAATAGGCACAATTTGTAAGGGAAAATGCTTGTGGCTTCGGTTTTATTGTTTATCTTCGCTTACACAAATTGGAATTTGAAAGTTTCAATTTATTTTTTGATTGCAAATACTTTAAATTCAGAAGGCTTAATGAGAATAGATAGATTTAGATATTGGGTGAAGATTTTCGGACTTTGTTTGGTGGTGCTGATGAGCTCGCTCTGCATGAGCTGTGGGTCGGACCATGAGGAAGAGGAGGTGCCGGAGGTGAACGAACGCACTTTGCTGATGTTCTTCCCTTGGTCTAATAATCTATATTATTATGTGCTCAATAATATCAAGGATATGAAGAGCGCTATCGAGGCGAACGGTCTGAAGAATCAACGGGTGCTGGTGCTGCTGGCTAACTCGGGCTCACATGCTCGGCTCTTTGAAATTGAACTGGATAAGACGGGCGTCTGCCAGGAGGTGGACCTGAAGGAGTATGAGGGGGGATTTACCTCTGTATCCGAACTTTGCGGACTTCTGGAGGATGTGATGGAGGAGGCTCCGGCACCTAAATATGCCATTACGGTGGGCGCACACGGCATGGGATGGATTCCTGTTTCGGGAAGCCGTGCCATCTCGGAAAATGAGGAGAAGGAGTACTGGGAGAACGAGGGGCCGATACAAACGCGCTACTTCGGGGGTACTTCGGCGGCTTACCAAATCAATACGACGGACTTCGCTACGGCGCTGAAGATGGAGAATCTCTATCTGGAATATCTGCTCTTTGATGATTGCTATATGGCCTCTATGGAGGTGGCGTACGACCTGAAGGATGTGACGCACTATCTGCTGGGATCTACTTGCGAGGTGATGTCTTACGGCTTGCCTTACGATCGGATGGGCGGCGCTTTGCTCGGCACACCCGACTACTATAAGGTGTGCGACGAGTTCTATAATTTTTACTCCTCTTACGTCTCTAACTACGGCGATTCCAGTCCCTACGGCACCTTCTCGGTGACCGACTGCACGCAGGTGGATGCCATGGCGGAGGTGATGAAACGCATCAATGCCAACTATACGTTCGATACGCGCAAACTCTCTTCGGTGCAGAAGTTGGATGGCTATAGCCCCGTCCGTTTCTTCGACTTCGGCAGCTATGTGGAGACTCTTTGCACCGACGAAAGCCTGCTGGCGGAGTTTCAGACACAGCTGAACAAGCTCGTCATTTATAAAGTTAATACACCTTATTATTATAGCAGCAACCTGCTCTTGCCGGTGGAGCTCAAGAGCTACTCCGGACTGACCATCTCCGACCCGAGCACCGCTTCGGCCGCGGCACCGAAAGTCTACACCGGCTGGTATCAGGCAACGCACTAATCGTGCGCTGCCTTCTTCGCATAAGCCTCTTCCAGCAGTTGCGTAAATAGTTCTTCAAACTTCGTCTTCACGGCAGACATCGGAATGGCAAAGCCGGTCTCCGCCGCGATGGAAGTCACCCCTTTGTCCGTAAATCCGCAGGGATTGATGGCGCGGAAGTAACTCAAGTCGGTGTTCACATTGAGACCGATGCCATGCATCGTGATGAAGTGACTGCAACGGATGCCGATGGCGCAAATCTTCCGGTTGCGCTCTATCCACACCCCTGTGGCACCCTCCACGCGCTCACCCCGAATGTCATACGCCGCAATGAGGCGAATCACTGCCTCCTCCAGCAAATCGACATACTCCTTCACCCCGAGGTGATGCGCCTCCAGGTCGATGATGGGATAGACCACCAACTGCCCCGGGCCATGGAACGTAATATCACCGCCACGCTCAATAGGAATACACTCAATCCCCTTCGCCGCCAGCAGTTCACGGTCCATCAGCATATTGCTCGGCTTCCCGTGGCGTCCCAGCGTGTACACCGGCGGATGCTCCACAAAAATCAGATGCTCCGCCTCCACCGGCCGCTTCTCCACCTTCTGCTGCACCAGCGCGTTAAACAACTCCAGCTGATGGTCCCACATCACCCGATAGGGCACCGTCCCCGCATCTTCTATCTGCAAGGGAGGAAACAAATCCGGATTAGTGTACATGGCGCTCTGCGTGATAACTGGAACGAACCAAAGGAGAACTCTCTATGTGGCGGAAACCCTTCTCGCGACCGATGCGGGCATACTCCGCAAAGACGTCCGGATGCACATACTCATGCACGGGATAGTGCTGCTTCGTGGGTTGCAGATACTGACCGATGGTCATCACCTCGCACCCCACGGCGAGCAGGTCGTCCATGGTCTGCAAAATCTCTTCGCGCGTCTCGCCCAGTCCCAGCATGATGCCTGATTTAGAGCGGATGCCCGACTGTGCGATGTGGCGAATCACCTCCAGCGAATTGTCGTACGTGGCAAAGCAGCGCACCTCCGGCGTGAGGCGGCGCACCGTCTCCAGGTTGTGCGAGATGACATCCGGTCGCTCGGCAATCACTTGGTCGAGCAGCTCCATCCGTCCCTTGAAGTCAGGAATCAGCACCTCCATCGTCACACCCGGGCACTCCTCGTGCAGCCGACGGATGATGCGTGCCCAGTGGCCCGCCCCCAGATCGTCCAAGTCGTCCCGATCCACCGAAGTAATCACCACATGCTTCAGATGCAGATTCTTCGCCAGCTCCGCAATGTCGTCCGGCTCCTTCGGGTCGAGCGGCAGCGGCTTACCGGTGGCCACATTACAAAACTTGCAGCTGCGGGTACAGATGTTTCCCCCCACCAGGAAAGTGGCGGTACCGTTACCCCAGCACTCCGCCCGGTTGGGACAAAGCGCATTCTCGCAGATAGTGTGGCGACATTTATCATTGATCAGCCCCACAACGTGGGCCGTAGTTTTACCGAAAGGCATTTTGACGCGCAGCCATTCCGGCTTGCGTTGGCGGACAGCGCCGCATTTTTCTTGTTCCATAGTGAAATATTTTAGCTACCAAAAGTGGCATTACCGCGGCAAATATAGAATAAAATTTAGAAATCCGCACTCATCCGCTGATTTTTCTTCCGAATGAATAAAAATATAGGCCCCATCCTATAGCCTTTATCTTAGGAAAATGTGTAACTTTGCACAAAAGTCGTTGGAGAAATGTGAGAAATCTCACATTTTCCTAAGGAAGTGCTAAAATTCATTCAATCGTACAAGTATGGAAATCGTTAGAGACATCGAGGAAAAACTGTTGCGCTGGAAAGAGAAAAAGGAGCGTAAGCCCCTGCTGATTCGTGGCGCACGACAGATTGGTAAGACCTGGGCTTTGAAGAAGTTCGGAGAGATGCACTATGCCCACGTGGCCTACTTCAACTTCGACGCGTCAGAGGAGCTCTGTCGCGAGTTTGAACGCACCAAGGAGCCTCAACGCCTCCTCGGCATCCTCCGGCTATACACCTCCGTTCCCCTGATTCCCGGAGAAACACTCCTTATCTTCGACGAGATTCAGCAATCGAACAAGGCACTCAATGCCCTGAAATACTTCTGTGAAGAGGCATCGGAATATCACGTAGTGGCAGCCGGTTCCCTGCTGGGCGTAGCACTCTCCAAGGGAGATTCGTTCCCGGTGGGCAAGGTGGAGTTTCTGACGATGTACCCCGTCACCTTCCGTGAATATCTGCGGGCAGAGAATCCCAAGATGTTCCGGTATCTGGAGTCGTTGCACCTCCTCGAGCCACTGCCGGAGATTGTCTTCAACCAGCTAAGCGAGTCGTGGCGCCGTTACCAAGTATGCGGAGGCATGCCCGCTGCCGCATCCGCCATGCTGGACGGGAAGGGCATTGAGGAGGTGGAGCAGCGTCAGCAGGAGGTGCTCACCGCCTATACGCTCGACTTCGCCAAGCATGCCGAAACGAAAGACATTCCGCGCATCACCGCCATCTGGCAATCCATCCCCTCCCAGCTAGCCAAAGAGAACCGCAAGTTCGTCTACAAGTTGGTGAAGCCGGGTGCCAGAGCCCGTGAGTACGAAGACGCCTTGCTTTGGCTGGAGCAGGCGGGACTGGTGCATCGCATCTTCTGCAACACCAAGCCCGGGCTACCGCTGAGTGCCTATGATGACGTTTCCGCCTTCAAGATCTACCTGTGCGACGTTGGTCTGCTGCGCCGTTTGGCCCAACTCCCCGCAGAGATATTCTCCACGGAGAGCGCGCTCTACACCGAGTTCAAGGGGGCGATGGCAGAGAATCAAGTACTGCAGTCCCTCCTGTCGCAGTGCGACGTCCAGCCTCGTTACTGGGCATCCGGAGCCACTGCCGAGGTAGATTTCCTATGGCAGCAAGGGTTGCAAATCATCCCCATCGAGGTGAAATCCGGTACCAACCTCCAAGGCAAGAGTCTGCAGGTCTACCGCTCGCGTTATCAGCCACAGCTGCTTCTTCGTTTCTCCATGAGCAACTTGAAGCAAGATGGTTCCCTGCTGAACCTCCCCCTCTTCATGGCAGATTGGGCGGTGAAGATGATGGGTGAGCAACAGTAGGTCCGGAAAATTGCGTACGTTAAATTTTGAAATACTGAAAAGTTTTATCACCTTTGCATAAACCATTAAAAATTAGATATGGAAGCGTTGAAAAATATGCCGATTGGCGTGCA
>CAYSOW010000109.1:0-1634 GCA_964432715.1 uncultured Bacteroides sp. | reverse complement strand
GAAGACGCGCAATATTGAACGCTGGGTAATTGAATGATAAAAACTCATTTTCTAATTGTATTTTTACAAAAAATCTAAAAAGAGATTCAAAAGATGGAACAGGCACCCAAATATCCGATTGGTATACAAAGTTTCTCTGAGATCCGCGAGAACGGACTTCTATATGTAGACAAAACCGACCTTGTTTACAAGATGGCGCATGACGCCAAATTCACCTTTCTCTGTCGACCGAGACGCTTCGGAAAGTCCCTGCTGACCAGCACACTTCAATGCTACTTCGAAGGTCGTAAGGAACTATTTACCGGGCTTGCCATAGAGCAATTGGAAAAGGAATGGAAGAAATATCCCGTGCTGCATTTTGACTTCAGCAAAGCCAAAGACCCCACCATCGAAGAATTAAAGAGTTCTCTGAACCTAATGCTCAGAGATTATGAGAAAATCTACGGACGTGATCCGGAAGAAACCTCTCTCGGAAAGAGATTCAGCGGCATCATTCAAAGAGCCGATGAACAGACGGGACAGCCTGTAGTACTGCTGATTGATGAATATGACGTGCCCATGCTGGAAGTACTTCATCAACCGGAGCGAACAGAGGAAGTTCGTGTACTGATGCGCGAGTTCTATTCACAAATCAAAGCAAACAATGAACACTTCCGCTTCGTCTTCATGACAGGAATCTCCACCTTCTCACAGCTGGGCATGTTCAGCGAACTAAATAATCTGAAGAACATCACTGAGCGAGACGACTACGCCACCATCTGCGGCATCACGTTGCAAGAGTTGAAAGATAACTTCCAATATGGCATCAAGGAATTTGCAGAAGCCGAAGGATGTACGCCGGAAGAAATCATAAAAACGCTCAAAGAGCAATACGACGGTTACCACTTCACCAAGCAAATGATTGGAGTCTTTAATCCATTCAGTTTGCTCAATGCATTCGATGATAAAGACATCAACAGTTATTGGTTTCAGACAGGTACCCCTGCATTCGTCATCCGAATGCTCAAGCAACACAAAGAGAGGTGGCAGTTTAAGTTGGAGGATATTGACGGGATGGAGCCCATGGTGCTCAGCACATTCAACACGCCATTGGAGCAGGCGAATGGTCCGATACCCTTCTTGTATCAAGCGGGATACCTCACGATTCAGTCTTACAACCCCAAAAACAAATTATACATATTGGGGGTACCCAATATGGAAGTACGTATCGGCATTCTGAGGAATCTTATACCGCTCTACTCTTCCATGGATGTAGACAAGGCGTTAAGCAAAGCGCAAATCATCTCCGAAGCTTTCAGCGAGGGTGATTACAACAGTGCGCTAAGCGTCGTGCAATCTTTCTTGGCTGGAGTGCCTTTTATGTCTGGTGACAAGAAAATACTTGCCGATGTGCAACGCAGTGAAGCTTACTATCATCGGGAGTTGTTCATCATCTTCAGTATGCTGCACAATGGGGCTCGTGCGCAGGTGCGCCAAGCCGTCGGCATGCCGGACATATTGGTAGAGACGTCAAAATACATCTATATCATTGAGGTGAAGTTCGACTCTAATCCAGAGAAGGCATTGCAGCAAATTGAGGAGAAGCAATACGCAGCCCCTTACCTTACCGATGGACGGGAAATCATCAAGCTGGG
>CAYSOW010000108.1:0-6454 GCA_964432715.1 uncultured Bacteroides sp. | reverse complement strand
TTTTTTAGCTATGCAGCGCTGACTGCACTACTTCGCCCAGGGTGGGGTGTCCGTGGATGATCTGACGGAAGGCGGGGAGCGTGATGTCTTGATTCATCAACGCGGTGACCTCCTGTATCAGGTCGGCGGAATGGGCTCCGAAGAGGTGACAGCCCAGGATGCGCTGGTCGTCGGTGGCGACGAGGAGCTTGCAGTAGCCGTCGGGCTCGTTCATGGCGAGGGCTTTGCCATTGGCACGGAAGAAGGATTTCTTGGTGACGTAGGCGATGCCTTGCGCTTTGCACTGCTCCTCGGTGAGGCCTACCATGGCTGCCTCGGGGGCGGTGAAGACGGCTCCGGGGATGAGGTCGAAACGTATCTGATCGGTCTCTCCGCGGAGGTGGTTCAGGGCTCGCTGCCCCTGGAACGTGGCGGCATGGGCCAACATGCAACGGGCATTGACGTCGCCGATGGCGTAGATGTGGGGCACGTTGGTCTGCATGTTGTCGTTCACGGGGATGCCTCTCGGGGTGAACTCGATGCCGGCATCGGCGAGGTTGAGCGACTGTACGTTGGCGCCTCTGCCTACGGCCATGAGGACGAGGGCGGCGGTGCTTTGCTTCTCTGTGCCTTTATGCTGATAGTGTACGCTGAGTCCTTCGGGGGTCTGCTCGATGGCGGTGACCTGGGCTTGGACGGCGATCTCTATGCCGCGCTTGCCGAGCGACTGGCGCAGGCGTTTGGCGAGGTCGGTGTCGAAGTTGGGGAGGATCTCTTTGGCGTATTCTACGACGGTGACTTGGGTGCCGAAGCGACTGAAGATGGAGGCGAACTCCAAGCCGATGACGCCGGCGCCGATGATGCAGAGGGTGGCGGGGAGCTCTTTCAACTCCAGGATCTCTTTGCTGGTCACTACGCCGGGCAGGTCTTTGCCGGGGATGGGCAGCGATTTGCTGACGCTTCCGGTGGCGATGATGAGGTGGTCGGCTTCGTAGGTCTCGTCACTGCCGCTGACGCTCACGGTGTGGGCATCTATGAACTGCGCACGGCCCTCTACGAGGGTGATGAGCTTGTTTTGCAGGAGGCCTTGGATGCCGGCACGAAGGGTGCTCACTACCTGGTCTTTGCGCTCCACCACGCGGGCGAAGTTGAATTGGTAAGAGAGTTGCTCCAGTCCGAGGGCTTCGCCTTCTTGCAGCGTAGCCACCGCCTCGGCATTCTTGCAGAATGCCTTGGTGGGGATACAGCCTTCGTTCAAACAGGTGCCGCCGAGGTGTTTCTCTTCGATGAGGGTCACCGTGAGGCCGCTCTGGGCAGCACTGACGGCGGTCTCATAGCCTCCGGGGCCGGCACCTATGATGAGTAGGTCGGTATGTTTCATACGCGATGGGTCTTTATGCATTAATCAACTGACGATAGGAGAGGATGGGGTGCTTGGCTGCGGTGGTCTCATCCAGACGGCGCACCAGGGTGTGGTGTGGAGCGGTCTTCACCAGCTCGGGGTCTTCGATGGCTTCGCGGGCCACTACCTTCATGATCTCTATAAACTCGTCCAACGTCTCTTTCGACTCGGTCTCCGTGGGCTCAATCATGATGGATTGATGGAAGAGGAGCGGGAAGTAGATGGTGGGGGCGTGGTAGCCATAGTCGAGCAGGCGCTTGGCGATGTCGAGTGTGGTGACACCGGTGGACTTGTCGGCCAGTCCGTCGAACACAAACTCGTGCTTGCATACGTCGGGGATGGGCAGATAGTACTCTTCCTTGAGCGACTCCTTGATGTAGTTGGCATTGAGGGTGGCAAGGGGACCTACATGCTTGATGTTTTCCTTTCCGAGGGAGAGGATGTAGGTGTAGGCTTTGATGGCCACGCCGAAGTTGCCCTGGAAGCCGCTGATGAAGCCGAGGGCGTCGGCATTGTTCTCCAGGGAGAAGGTGCCGTCAGCGTGCTTCTTGATCTGCGGGTTGGGCAGATAGTCTACCAGGCGGGCGGCTACACCTACAGGACCTGCACCGGGTCCGCCACCACCGTGAGGGGTGGAGAAGGTCTTATGCAGGTTGATGTGCATGATGTCGAAGCCCATATCGCCGGGGCGACATTTGCCAAGCAGCGGGTTGAGGTTGGCTCCATCATAATAGAGGAGTCCGCCGCAAGCGTGTACCAGCTGGGCAATCTCCAGAATCTCGTTCTCAAAGAGGCCGAGGGTGTTGGGGTTGGTCATCATGATGCCGGCAATGGTGTCATCCAGCAGCGGCTTGAGGTCTTCCACGTCGATACGGCCGTTCTCTTTGGACTTCACCTCCACGATGCTGAGTCCGCAGACAGCAGCACTGGCGGGGTTGGTGCCGTGGGCACTGTTGGGCACGATGACCTTCGTACGCTTCAGGTCGCCCCGTTTCAGGTGGTACTGACGCATCACCATCAGTCCGGTGAGCTCGCCATGAGCACCGGCAAAGGGGTTGAGCGTAAAGGCTGCCAGTCCGGAGAGGCTGACGAGGCTCTGCGTAAGGTTATAATAGAGCTCCAGAGCGCCCTGAACAGTGCTCTGCGGCTGCAACGGGTGCAGGGAGGCAAAGGCGGGCAGGAGCGCCATCTCTTCGTTGATTTTGGGGTTGTACTTCATGGTGCAACTGCCCAGGGGATAGAAGCCGGTGTCCAAGCCGAAGTTCTTGTTGGAGAGGTTGGTGTAGTGACGCACTACGTCAAACTCGCTCACTTCGGGGAGCAACGGGGTGGTGCTGCGCTGCAGCTGTGCGGGGAGACTCTCCACACGGTACTCGCCGAGACGGTTGTCGGGGAGGGAGTATCCTTTACGACCTTCTTTGGATAGTTCGAATATGAGTTTATCGTAATTTTTCATGGTTACATCTCCTTAATAAGTGATACTAATTGGTCGATCTCTTCTTTGGTGCGCTGCTCTGTGACGCAGAAAAGGAGGGTGCCGGGTTCTATCTCGAGGCCGGCAAAGTATCCGGCTGCCAAGAGCTTCTCTTGCAGGACTTTCGTGTCGAGCGTGGTGCGTACGGCAAACTCCTTCAGGAAGGGTTGGTCGAAGCGCGGGCTGAACTTACCGGTGGCCAGGAGCTGGTCGTAGAGGTAGTGGGCGCCGCTGTAAGAGAGCTGGTTGACTTCACGCAGTCCTTCCTTGCCCAGGAGGGAGAGGTAGATGGTGGCGTAGAGGGCCATGAGCGACTGGTTGGAACAGATGTTGCTGTTGGCCTTCTCGCGACGGATGTGCTGCTCGCGGGCTTGCAGGGTGAGCACAAAGGCGCGCTTGCCGTCTACATCGGTGGTGGCTCCTACCAGGCGGCCGGGGAGCTTACGTACCAGCTCTTTGCTGCTGGCCAGGTAGCCCACATAGGGTCCGCCGAAGCTGAGGGGCATGCCCAGGCTCTGTCCGTCACCGCAAGCGATGTCGGCTCCCCATTCAGCGGGGGTCTTCAGCACGGCCAGCGTAGAGGGGTCGGCATTGACAATGAGCAGGGCTTTCTGTGCATGGATGGCATCGGCATAGCCGGTGTAGTCTTCGATGATGCCGTAGCGGTTGGGGGTGGCTACGATGACGCCTGCCACATCGCCCTTCTGCAACTTCTCATCGAGCGCGGCACGGTCGGTGATGCCTTCTTTCTCGGGAATCTCTTCCAGCTCTACGCCGTGATAGAAGGCGTAGGTCTTCACCACGCGCAAGACGTTGGGGTTCACCGTGGCCGAGATGAGCACCTTGTTGCGCTTCTTGGCAGCGGCTACAGCCATAAACATGGCTTCGGCCGTGGCGGTGGGACCGTCGTACATGGAGGAGTTGGTGTTGTCCATACCGGTGAGCTCTGACATCATGCTCTGAAACTCAAAGATGTATTGCAGAGTGCCCTGTGAAATCTCGGGCTGGTAGGGGGTGTAGGCGGTGAGGAACTCGCTGCGGGAGATGATCTGATTGATGACAGCGGGGGCGTAGTGATCATAGGCGCCGGCTCCCACAAAGATCTTAAGCTGCCGGTTCTTCTCGCCAAGGCGGCGGAAGTAGTCGCGTATCTCCACCTCAGACATGGCCGAGGGAAGGTCGTACTCTTGCTTCCATACTACGCTCTCGGGGATCTCTTTGTAGAGGTCGTCCAGGCTGTTGACGCCGATGCGTTGCAGCATTTGCTGTACATCTGCATCGGTATGCGGAAAGTATTTGTAATTCATTAGAAATAGAGGTTTTAAGAAAAGGGGGCATGAGCCCATAGGGAGATTCCCCGAGCTCATGCCTTTGGGTTTGAAATTATTTTATTTGCAGTTTATTCGCAAATGGCCTCGTATGCTTTGGCATCGAGCAGGGAATCCAGCTCGGCGGGGTCAGAGAGTTTCACCTTCATAATCCAGTTGCCGAATGCATCTTCGTTGAGCGCTTCGGGTTTGTCCTCGAGCTCTTCGTTGATTTCTACCACTTCGCCGCTCACGGGAGAGATGAGGTCGCTGGCTGCCTTGACGCTCTCTACGGCGCCAAACTCGCTGCCTTGCTCCACTTCGTCGCCCACTTCGGGCATGTCTACATAGACGATGTTACCCAGTGCGTGTTGTGCGTAGTCGGTGATGCCTACCAAGGCGATTTCGCCTTCCACTTTAACCCACTCGTGTGATTCCGCATAGCGCAATCCTTCTAATACTGTACTCATAGTAATCTATTTATTTAATTGGTTTATATGCTTTTGATTTATATACAATCGCTGTCTGCTGAAATGATTGCCGACACTGATTATTTCTTGTAATTCTTCTGATAGAAGCGTTTCTTCACCACGGTGCCCTTGAAGGTCTTCTTACGGATGCGAATCTCTACCTCGGTGCCGAGGGGAGCGTATTTGGCATCAATCAGGGCCATGCAGACGCTCTTGCCGGTGGAGATGGAGTTGTAGCCGGTGGTGACGACACCAATCTTCTGACCGTCGACCTCTACGTCATATCCGTTGCGGGGGATGGCTTTGTCTTGCAACTCGATGCCCACTACCTTCTGGCTGACGCCTTCGGCTTTCTGGCGTACCATGACGTCTTTGCCGATGAATTCGGGCTTGTCGAGCTTGACGAAGATACCCAGTCCGCACTCGATGGGGGTGATGTTCTCACTCAGTTCGTGGCCGTAGAGGGGGAGGGCTACTTCGAAACGCAGGGTGTCGCGGCAGCCGAGTCCGCAGGGAGCTACCTCCTTGGAAGCTACCAGCAGGTCCCAGATCTTTCCGGTAATCTCGGGAGTGGCATAGATCTCGAAGCCGTCTTCGCCCGTGTAGCCGGTGCGGCTGACCAGGATGGGAGAGCCGGCGTAGGTGGTCTCCTTGAAGGCATAGAAGGCGATGTCATCGAGCTTCAGGCCCAGGAGCTTGGTGAGCTTCTCTTCGGCCAAGGGGCCCTGTACAGCCACCTGTCCGAACTGGTCCGACTGGTTGTCGATAACCACGTTGAACGTGCCTTTCTGCTCAAGCATCCACGCGTAGTCCTTGTCGATGTTGGCAGCGTTGATAACGAGGAAGAACTCCTGCGCACCTTTCTTATAAACCAAAAGATCGTCTACGCATCCGCCGTGGGGGTAGAGCATCATGCCATACTCAATCTGTCCGTTCTCGAGGGTGCGGACATCATTGGTGAAGATGTGGTTGACGTAGCTTTCGGCTTCGGGGCCGGTGATGAGGACTTCGCCCATGTGGGAAACGTCGAAGATGCCGGCAGCATGGCGCACGGCGTTATGTTCTTCTACAATTCCGCTGTATTCAATCGGCATGTCGAAACCGCCGAAGGGACTCATTTTGGCATTTAATTGTACGTGTCGGTCATAGAGGCACGTTCTTTTGAGTGATTCCATGTTTTTAATATGTATATAGTTCTATAAAAGGTTTTGTCTTACGACGGTTCAAATGTATGCAAACTTTTTGAATTATCATGCAAACTTTTTGGCGTTTTTTTTAGGAAAACGGAAGATTTTTTTAGAGATGGAAGTTTTTTGTTGAGTTTTCTGCAAAAAGTGTAAGTGGGCAGGGTGGGGAATGGCGTTTCTTCCCATTTTTTATATTGTAAAACTGTTTTATCTGAGAAATTTTACTATCTTTGCAGCCGCAAGAGCCCGAAAGGGTTCCGGTGATAAGATTTATAATCTATATTAAATTAATACGGTATTAGAAATGAAAAGCGACATCGAAATTGCTCGTAGTATTGAGTTGGAGAAGATTAAGGAAGTGGCTCGTCAGAATGAGATTCCTTTGGATCACATTGAGAATTACGGCCGTTACATCGCCAAGGTGCATACGGACTTGATTGACGAGGAGCGGGTGAAGAAAAGCAACCTGATTCTGGTGACGGCCATTACGCCTACCAAGGCGGGCATCGGTAAGACGACGGTTTCTATCGGTCTGGCACTGGGCTTAAATAAGATAGGTAAACGCGCGATTGTGGCGCTGCGTGAGCCTTCACTGGGTCCTTGCTTCGGTATGAAGGGTGGTGCTGCCGGCGGCG
>CAYSOW010000107.1:0-6500 GCA_964432715.1 uncultured Bacteroides sp. | reverse complement strand
CATTTTTTACTTCCTCTAAAGTTTTTATTACTTTTGCAGTCGATAAAAGCGAAGATTATGTTGTTACGTAGAAAAATCAATAACTGGAAAGTTCCTAAAGGACAGGAACTCACTGAACTGGACAAGAAAGTGCTTTTCTTCCAGAACAAGGGCTGTTTGGTGCCCAAACGTCAACTGATTAAGACACCGGAACAGATTGAAGGCATCCGCAAGAGCGGTGAAGTCAATACCGGTGTGCTCGACCTGATTGAGAAAGAAATCCATGCCGGCATGAGCACGGAGGAAATCGATAAGCTGGTGTACGACTATACCGTATCTCATGGAGCCATCCCCGCTCCGCTGAACTATGAAGGCTATCCGAAGAGCGTCTGCACCTCTATCAATGAGGTGGTGTGCCACGGTATCCCTTCAGAAGAGGAAATCCTGGAGGAGGGCGATATCATCAATGTAGATGTCTCTACCATCCTTAACGGATACTACTCGGATGCTTCACGTATGTTCATCATCGGCAAAACTTCTCCCGAGAAGGAGAAACTGGTGCGCGTGGCAAAGGAGTGCCTCGAGATTGGTATGAAGGCAGCCAAACCTTTCTGCTTCGTGGGCGATATTGGTAACGCGGTGGAGCAACACGCTAAGAAGAACGGCTTCTCTGTGGTGCGCGACTTGTGCGGACACGGTGTGGGACTGGAGTTCCATGAAGAGCCGGAAGTGCTTCACTACGGTCGCAAGGGTACCGGCATGTTGTTGGTGCCGGGCATGGTGTTCACCATCGAACCGATGGTCAACATGGGCGACTGGCGCGTGTTTGTGGATGAAGAAGACGGCTGGACCGTGGTGACGGAAGATGAACTTCCCTCGGCACAGTGGGAGCACACCTTCCTGATGACGGAGACAGGTTTGGAAATTTTGACACACTAAAAGCATGCAATCTGCGCAAAATACATTATTTTTGCAGGCAGAATATAAAATCAGATACAATGAGTTCTATTATATTAGGTATAGAGTCCTCCTGTGACGACACTTCGGCAGCAGTCATCAAAGACGGTCTGTTGCTCTCCAATGTGGTGGCCAGTCAGGCAGTACACGAGGCTTATGGAGGCGTGGTGCCGGAGCTGGCGTCGCGTGCCCATCAGCAGAATGTGGTGCCGGTGGTGCACGAGGCATTGAAGCGTGCCGGGGTGCAGAAGGAAGAGCTGAGTGCCATTGCCTTCACCCGTGGTCCGGGCTTGATGGGATCGCTCCTGGTGGGCGTCTCCTTCGCTAAGGGCTTGGCCTGCTCGCTGGGTATCCCGATGATTGACGTCAACCATCTGCAGGGACATGTGCTGGCGCACTTCATTCAGGCGGAAGGCGAGGAGTATGACCCTCCCACGTTCCCCTTCCTCTGCTTGCTGGTGTCGGGCGGTAACTCGCAAATCATCCTGGTGAAGGCCTATAACGATATGCAAGTCATCGGTCAGACGATAGACGATGCGGCGGGAGAGGCCATTGACAAATGCTCCAAGGTGATGGGACTGGGTTATCCGGGCGGACCGATTATTGATAAGTTGGCGCGTCAGGGAAATCCGAAGGCTTACAGCTTCAGCAAACCGCATATTCCGGACTATAACTATAGTTTCAGCGGACTGAAGACGTCGTTCCTCTATTCGTTGCGCGACTGGCTGAAGGAGGATCCCGACTTTATCGAACATCATAAGGAGGATTTGGCCGCTTCACTGGAGGCCACGGTAGTGGATATCTTGATGAATAAACTCCGTAAGGCAGCCAAGGACTTAAACATCAAACAAGTAGCAGTGGCAGGCGGTGTGTCGGCTAACAACGGACTGCGCAATGCGTTCCGCGACCATGCCCGTCGCTATGGATGGAAAGTCTTCATCCCGAAGTTTGGCTATACCACTGATAATGCGGCCATGATAGCCATGACCGGGTACTTCAAGTATTTGGATAAACAATTTTGTACAATCGATTTACCGGCTTACTCGCGGGTGATGATTTAAACACACTATTATGTCAGTAGAAACTAAATTTATTAGCAGAGAAATTAATGACCTGATGTGGCAGGAAAGTGCCACACTGTCAACAGCAGAGAGTTGCACGGCCGGTAATGTGGCTGCAGCCATCACTTCCGTTCCGGGTAGTTCTAAGTTCTATAAAGGTGGCGTAGTGGGCTACTCTAACGACGTAAAGATTAATCTTCTGGGTGTGAAGCCTGAGACGTTGGAAGCACATGGTGCGGTGAGCGAGGAGACCATCCGCGAGATGATTGCCGGTGTAATGAAGGCGCTGGACACCGATTACGCTGTGGCTACCTCGGGTATCGCAGGTCCCGGCGGTGGTACGCCTGAGAAACCTGTAGGCACCATTTGGGTGGCTGCCGGCAAGGGCGATCAGATTGTTACTCGCAAGCTGGAAGGCGACGAGGGACGCGAAATTAATGTGGCTCGTGCCACTTATGCTGCACTCCAATTGCTGCGTGGATTGCTCACGGGCGATGAGGTGAAAGAAGCAGAATAATTTGAAGAAATTTCTCGAAACGCTTGTATATTAAGAATAAAAGCACTAAATTTGCACGCTGTTTGAGATAAACAAGAAAAAGAAACTAAAAAATAAGATAGTAATGTCAAAAATTTGTCAAATTACCGGAAAGAAAGCCATGATTGGCAACAATGTTTCGCATTCAAAGAAAAGAACTAAAAGAACTTTCGATGTGAACTTGTTTACTAAAAAGTTTTACTATGTAGAGCAGGATTGCTGGATCGTTTTGAAGATCTGTGCAAATGGCTTGCGTGTGATTAATAAGAAAGGTTTGGATGCGGCTTTGAACGAGGCTGTTGCCAAAGGTTATTGTGATTGGAAAAGCATTAAAATTATTGCTTAATAATAGGGGGATTTAGACTTATGGCAAAAAAAGCAAAAGGTAATAGAGTACAGGTAATCCTGGAGTGCACTGAGCACAAGGATAGTGGTATGCCCGGAACTTCTCGTTATATTACAACTAAAAACAGAAAGAATACCACAGAGAGATTGGAACTGAAAAAGTACAATCCGATTTTGAAAAGAGTAACAGTTCACAAAGAAATTAAATAATAAGTAACCATGGCAAAGAAAACAGTCGCAACCCTTCAGACAGGTAAAGAAGGACGTTCTTACACAAAGGTTATCAAAATGGTTAAGTCTCCGAAAACCGGCGCTTACGTTTTTGATGAGCAGATGGTTCCGAACGAGAAAGTTCAGGAGTTCTTCAAGAAATAATCTAGAATTAGATATATTATTACAATAAGGAAGTTCCTTTCATTTGCAAAGAATGAAAGGAACTTTTTGTATAACTAAAGTTTTGTTTTATCTTTGTGCAAGATAACAATAAAAAGTCTACTATGGGGTTTTTCAATTTTTTTTCAAAAGATAAGAAGGAAACGCTTGACAAGGGCCTTTCGAAGACGAAAGAGAGTGTGTTCGGTAAGATAGCTCGTGCCGTGGCAGGCAAGTCGAAAGTGGATGACGAGGTCTTGGACGACCTGGAGGAGGTGCTGGTAACTTCCGACGTGGGCGTGGAGACTACCTTGCGCATTATTCAACGCATCGAGGAACGTGTGGCAAGGGATAAGTACGTCACTACGGAGGAACTGAACCGTATCTTGAAGGAGGAAATTGCGGCCTTGCTGACGGAGAACAATACGGTGGACGCGGAGGCGTTTGACATCCCGGAGGATAAGAAACCATACGTGATGATGGTGGTGGGTGTCAATGGCGTCGGTAAGACGACTACCATCGGTAAGTTGGCCTATCAGTTTAAAAAGGCGGGTAAGAAGGTTTATCTGGGCGCTGCCGATACGTTCCGTGCCGCTGCTGTGGAGCAGTTGGTCATCTGGGGCGACCGCGTAGGTGTTCCGGTGATTAAGCAGAAGATGGGTTCTGACCCGGCTTCTGTGGCTTACGATACCCTGAGCTCTGCAGTGGCCAATGATGCGGACGTGGTGATTATCGACACGGCGGGCCGTCTGCACAACAAGGTGGGCTTGATGAATGAGTTGACAAAGATTAAGAATGTGATGAAGAAGGTGGTGCCTGATGCGCCCAACGAGGTGCTCTTGGTGCTCGACGGCTCTACCGGACAGAACGCTTTTGAGCAGGCTAAACAGTTTACGCTGGCCACGGAGGTGACTTCCATGGCGATTACCAAACTGGATGGCACGGCCAAGGGTGGTGTGGTGATTGGCATTTCCGACCAGTTCAAGATTCCGGTGAAGTACATCGGCTTGGGCGAGGGTATGGAGGATTTGCAGCTGTTCCGTAAAAAGGAATTTGTGGACTCACTTTTTGGAGACGATAAATAGAAAATGAAGAAAAAAACGGTTGATATTATTACGCTCGGCTGTTCTAAGAACTTGGTGGACTCAGAGAAACTGATTCGCCAGCTGGAGATGAACGGCTACAACGTGACGCACGATGCGGAGGAGCCGAAAGGCGAGATTGCGGTGGTGAATACGTGCGGTTTTATTGGTGACGCGAAGGAGGAATCTATCAATACGATTCTGGAATTTTGCGAGGCAAAAGAGGAGGGGCGCTTGGAGAAGCTCTATGTGATGGGTTGTCTCTCGGAGCGCTATCTGAAGGAACTGGCTTTGGAGATTCCGCAGGTGGATAAGTTCTATGGCAAGTTCAACTGGAAGGAGTTGCTGGCCGACTTGGGCAAATCGTTCTTTGCCGAGTGTCAGTCGGAGCGCTCGCTGACTACGCCTGCTCATTATGCTTACCTGAAGATTTCAGAGGGCTGTGACCGCGGCTGCTCTTATTGCGCCATTCCTATTATCACCGGCAAACATACTTCGCGCCCCATGGAGGAGATCCTGGCGGAGGTGAAGGAGTTGGTGGCTCAGGGGGTGAAGGAGTTCCAGGTGATTGCGCAGGAACTGACTTACTACGGAGTCGACCTTTATCAGAAGCAGATGCTTCCGGAGTTGATTGAACGTATGGCAGAGATTGAGGGGGTGGAGTGGATTCGCTTGCACTATGCTTATCCGGCGCACTTCCCCGAGGGCTTGTTCCGCGTGATGCGCGAGCACGACAATGTCTGCAAGTACATGGATATCGCTCTGCAACATATCAGTGACAACATGCTGACGCTGATGCGTCGCCACGTGACGAAGGAGGAGACGTATCAGTTGATTCAGCGCTTCCGCGACGAGGTGCCGGGCATCCATCTGCGTACGACGTTGATGGTGGGTCATCCGGGCGAGACGGAGGCAGATTACGAGGAGCTGAAGGAGTTTGTGCGTAAGGCGCGCTTCGACCGTATGGGTGCGTTTGCCTATTCGGAGGAGGAGGGCACTTATGCCGCTGAGCATTATGAAGATTCCATCCCTGCGGAGGTGAAGCAGCAGCGTCTGGACGATTTGATGGCGTTGCAGCAGGAGATTTCTGCGGAGTTGAGCGAACAGAAGATTGGCAAGACGTTTAAGGTGATTGTCGATCGCGTGGAGGGTGATTATTACATCGCTCGCACGGAGTTCGATTCGCCCGAGGTGGATCCGGAGGTGCTGATTCCTTGCAGTGAGAAGGAGCTGACCATCGGTGAGTTTTATCAGGCGAAGGTGCTCTCTTCAGATGATTTTGATTTGTATGCCACGGTGCTGGATTGATGCCTGCGCCGTTGGTCGGACGGACCTATGTCTAATGGTTTGAAAAAGACATTGTAATAAGACATTGAAAACAAAAGATTTCATAACAGAACTGTCAGCGCGTCTGGGCATGAGTAATGCCCGGACCGCTGATTTTTTGCAATCGGTGGTCGGTGAGATGACTTCGCAGTTGCAACAGGGGAACTCCATCTCTATCCAGGGCTTCGGCTCGTTTGAGGTGAAGAAGAAGATGGAGCGTATCTCCGTCAATCCAATCAATAAGAAAAGAATGTTGGTGCCTCCCAAGTTGGTGATGGTGTTCAAACCGAGTGCCCTGCTGAAGGATAAACTGAAAGGAGTGGAACTGTCATGAACGAGCGTGTGTCATTGCTTGATTTGGCGGCTCTGCTGTCGCAGAAGTACGCGGTGAACCGGAAGGAGGCGGAGACCTTTATCCGTGCGCTGTTCGACTTGATTGAGGAGACGCTGGAGCGGGAACAGAGTGTGAAGGTGAAGGGGCTGGGTAGCTTCAAACTGGTTGCTGTGGACGACCGCGAGAGTGTGAATATCAATACGGGGGAGCGCTTTGAGATTCAGGGCTACACGAAGGTCTCTTTTACGCCTGAACCTGCTTTGCGAGACTTGATTAATAAGCCGTTTGCGCACTTTGAAACGGTGGTGCTGAATGATTCCACCACGTTTGATGACCTTCCCGAACCGGATGCTTCCGCCACGACTCCTACGGAGGCGGAAGAGGGTGAAGAGGAGGCTGAGGAGCCGCTGAACGAGACGTTCACGCATGCTCCCGAACATCGGCCCAGTCGCGTGCATAAGGTGCTCGCTGCCTCCGGCGCTTTGCTGAGGGGAGAGGAAGAGGCTGAG
>CAYSOW010000106.1:0-6638 GCA_964432715.1 uncultured Bacteroides sp. | reverse complement strand
CTCATCGCACCACATGCTCCATAAACACCCCGAAATGCTGCTCCACCACCGGATGCACCCCTTGGGGAATCTCCGGAGCAAGTACACCGCCTTCGGGCAATACCACCGCACTGTGCTCCACAAACAGCTCGTCCCAAAGGTCGGCGTGGAGGAAACTCTGCAGCAGTGACGCACCGCCCTCCACCAACAGACTTTGGATATTCGCCTCATAAAGCTTGCGCATGATTTGCGGCAGCACCTCGACGGTGAAATCCAGCTGCACGTAAGTCAGGTTGGGGCGCGACTCGCGCTCCCTCTCCGTGAAGACCCAGGTAGGCGTGCTGCCATCGAAGAGCGAAAGAGTATCGGGCAACGTCAGCTCACGGTCGATCACCAACCGCAAAGGCGCCTCACCGTCCCAGGCACGCACCGTCAGCGACGGATTGTCCAGCAGCGCCGTGCGACGCCCCACCAGAATCGCCTTACAGAGCGAACGCTGGCGATGCACCAACATCTGCGTCAAAGGCGTAGAGAGTATCGCCGGCTTCCCCGAAGTGCGCGTCGCATCCAGATAACCGTTGGCAGAAACCGCCCACTTCAGCACCACGTAAGGGCGCTGATGCTGATGGAACGTGATGAAGCGACGGTTCAAGCGCAGACACTCCTCCTCCAGGACACCCACCTTCACCTCAATGCCCGCCGCACGCAACTTCTCGATGCCGCGACCCGCCACCTTGGCAAAGGGATCCACACAGCCCACCACCACGCGGGGAATCCGCTTCGAGATAATCAAATCAGCGCAAGGAGGCGTCTTGCCATAGTGCGAACAAGGCTCCAGGCTGACGTAGATGGTAGACTCCGACAGCAGCTCCGGCTGTTTCACGGAGGCGATGGCATTCACCTCGGCATGCGGACCGCCGCAACGACGGTGGTAACCCTCGCCGATGATACGACCTTCATGTACGATGACTGCCCCCACCATCGGGTTGGGAGCGGCATGGGTGCGACCACAGGCTGCCAGCTGCAGGCAGCGACGCATATATTTTTCATCTTCACTCATTGCTTCATGCTTTTAATTTGACTACCTTTGCGATATGAACTCACAACTTATACAAACGATACAGACCATCCGGGAGGCGCTGACGCCTTGCTATCCGGAAGGGGAAGTGCAGGCCATGACCGACCTTCTGCTCGAAAAGAGGCTGGGGGTGACGCGCATGGACCGCTTCCTGCGCAAAGATATACAATTCTCGGCGGAACAGCTGCATGATTTGGCGGATATTCTGACGCGCCTGCAACACTTTGAACCGATTCAGTATGTGCTGGGCGAGGCGGATTTCGACGGCCTTTGCTTCGCGGTGAACGAGGCGGTGCTGATTCCGCGTCAGGAGACGGCGGAGCTGGTGCGCTGGGTGGAGGAGCGTGTTCGTCAGAAGGCATATTCCTTGCATCCCGTTCGTATCCTTGATATCGGTACGGGCAGCGGTTGCATTGCCATTGCCCTCGCTCATCGACTGCCGGAAGCGGCGGTGGAGGCGTGGGATGTCTCGGAAGAGGCCTTGGCCGTGGCGCGCGAGAACAACCGCCGCCTTGGAACGACGGTCGACTTCCGCCGACAGGATGTCTTTGAGGAGCCCACCCCCCTGCCGCAAGTGGAGGTGCTGGTGAGCAATCCCCCCTACATCTGCGACTCCGAACGGACGGAGATGGAGGCGAATGTCCTGGAGTGGGAGCCCGCCTTGGCGCTCTTCGTGCCCGATGCCGATCCGCTGCGCTACTATCGACGCATCGCACAACTCGGCCGGCAGATGCTGACTCCGGGCGGCACCCTCTTTTTCGAAATCAACCGAGCCTATGGAGCGGCGACCGTGCAGATGCTGGAAGAGTTGGGGTATCAACATGTGGAACTAAGAAAAGATCTCTCCGGCAACGACCGGATGGTGAAAGCTGTCTATGAAGGAAATAAGTGAAGAAGAGGCGTTGTGTAAGGTGGCGGCTTTCTGCGCAAGTGGGGAGCGTTGCCGACAGGACGTGACGAAGAAATTGGAACGCTGGGGACTCTCTGCGGAGGCCATTGAGCGCATCTTGGCGCGACTGGTGGCGGAGAAGTACCTCGACGAGGCGCGCTTCTGTCGTGCCTTTATCCGCGATAAAGTAAGGTATGAGAAGTGGGGTCGCCGAAAGATTGCGCAGGCGCTCTGGATGAAGCAGGTGGATGCCGCGAGCTACGAACCGCTGCTCACGGAGGCAGTGGACGAGGAGGAGTATCTGGAGGTGCTCCGCGGACTCCTCAAGGCAAAGCGGAAGCAGGTGAAGGCGGCTTCGGAGTATGAACGCAACGGCAAGCTGATACGTTTCGCCCTCGGAAGGGGGTTCGAGATGGGCGCCATCCGTCGCTGCATGGAGGTAGATGAGGATGAATTTCCCGAAGATGAGCTGGTGGAGTAGTCTGCTGGAGCTCTTCTTCCCCCGCACCTGCGTGATGTGCGGCAAGAAACTGTTGCCCGGCGAGGAGTTCCTCTGCCTCTCCTGCCTGATGCGCTTGCCACGCACCCACTATGAGCGGCAGCCCGATTCACCCTTGTGGTACCGCTTTGCAGGGCGGGCGCAGGTGGAGCGCGCAGCGGGTTACTTCTTCTACGAACGGGGCGCTTCTACCGCCCGGGTGCTCTATCAGCTCAAATACCACCACTGTCCGGAGATTGGCGTCTACCTGGGGCGACGGATGGGCGAAGCGCTGCTCCCCTCCGGTTTCTTTGAAGGCATCGACGTACTGGTGCCCGTTCCCCTGGCTCCGAAGAAGAAACGCAAACGCGGTTACAACCAGTGCGAAGAGCTGGCCAAAGGATTGTCGGCAGTCACGGGACTCCCGATGGATGCCCACAGCCTGGTGCGTCGCGTGGCCAACCCTACGCAAACCACCAAGGGACGCCTGGAGCGCTGGGGCAATGTGCAAGGCATCTTCGCCATGACCGATGTGGAGGCGCTGCGCGGCAAACACCTGCTGCTGTTGGACGATGTAGTCACCACCGGCGCCACGCTGCTCTCCTGCATGGAGGCACTGCGCGAGGTGCCCGACATACGCATAAGTGTACTGGCTTTGGCAGTGGCCGGTCATAGGTAATGCGCCAATAGAGTGTGAATAAATCTAATAGCAAGCAAAAAATAAGGCGTAAGATGGAAAGTTTTTTCTTATTTATTGTTATTTTTGCACCGTGTTTAATGTGTATTAACGACCTATGAAGACTCTTGAAAAAATTTTTGCAGAGAAACTGTTGAAGATCAAGGCGATTAAATTGCAACCCTCGAACCCCTTCACTTGGGCTTCAGGCTGGAAATCGCCCTTTTATTGTGACAATCGTAAGACCCTCTCTTACCCGGCTTTGCGCAACTTTGTGAAAGTGGAGATTGCCCGTTTGGTATTAGAGAAATTCGGTCAGGTAGACGCCATCGCCGGTGTAGCTACGGGAGCCATCCCGCAGGGCGCTTTGGTGGCAGACGAACTGAACTTGCCGTTCGTATATGTTCGTTCATCTCCTAAAGACCACGGATTGGAAAACCTGATTGAAGGTGAGTTGCGTCCGGGCATGAAGGTGGTCGTTATTGAGGACCTTGTTTCTACCGGTGGCAGCAGCTTGAAAGCGGTAGAGGCCATCCGTCGCGACGGTTGTGAGGTGATTGGTATGATAGCTTCGTTCACTTACGGCTTTGATGTGGCAGTGAATGCCTTCAAGCAGGCCGGTGTGAATCTGGTGACACTGACCAACTACGAGGCAGTGTTGGAAACAGCGTTGAAGACCAACTACATCAGTGAGGCAGACGTGGAAGTGCTCCAGACTTGGAGAAAAGACCCGGCTCACTGGGAGGCTTAAGAATAAAGTAAAAACTGTAGGCAGGAAGAACCGTTCGACCCTTGTCGGCCGAATAGTTCTTCTTGTGTCTATAATGATAATGAGATAAAAGCAATGGCTCAATTTGAAAGTGGTGTAAAAATCATCCCTTATAGTCAGGAACGTGTGTACGAGAATGTATCCGACCTGAACCATCTGGCTTCCTTGAAGGACAAGTTGCCGGATAAAGTGAAAGAACTGTCGTGCGATACCGATACGGTGAGCATCACTGTGGACCCGGGGGCTAGCATATCGATGAAGATTGTCGACCGCGAACCGTGTAAATGTGTGAAGTTTGAAACGACTCAGTCGCCGATTCCCTTCAACTTCTGGATTCAGATTCTTCCGCTGGGCGAGAACCAGTGCAAGATAAAGCTCACCCTGAAGGCGGAGCTCAACTTCTTTATTAAAGGTGTGGTTTCAAAACCGATCCAGGAGGGCATCGAAAAGTTGGCCGAGGTATTGGCTGTGATTCCTTATTAATAGAGACAACGTATGGCGCAGAAACTTTGGGAGAAAAATGTGCAGGTGGATCGCGAGATTGAGCGTTTCACTGTAGGACGCGACCGGGAGATGGACCTCTACCTGGCGAAGCATGACGTGCTGGGCTCCATGGCTCACATCACCATGCTGGAGAGTATCGGCTTGCTGAAGGCTGATGAGTTGCAACAACTGTTGGCGGAGATGAAGAACATCTATGCTTCGGCCGAACGTGGCGAGTTTGTCATTGAGGAGGGGGTAGAGGATGTTCACTCGCAGGTGGAGCTGATGCTGACGCGTAAACTGGGCGATGTGGGTAAGAAGATTCACAGCGGTCGCTCACGTAACGATCAGGTGTTGCTCGACTTGAAGCTCTTCACTCGTACGCAGCTGAAGGAGGTGGCCGAGATGGTGGAGCAGCTGTTCCATGTGCTGATTGCGCAGAGCGAACGATATAAAGAGGTGCTGATGCCGGGTTATACCCACCTGCAGATTGCCATGCCTTCTTCTTTCGGCTTGTGGTTTGGTGCCTATGCCGAGAGTCTGGTGGACGATATGCTCTTCTTGCAGGCAGCCTTCAAGATGTGCAACCGCAACCCGTTGGGTTCGGCGGCAGGCTATGGCTCATCGTTCCCCTTGAACCGTACGATGACGACGGAACTGCTGGGCTTCGACTCGATGAACTACAACGTGGTGTATGCGCAGATGGGACGTGGCAAGATGGAGCGCAACGTGGCGTTCGCCCTTGCAACCATCGCCGGAACCATTTCGAAACTGGCATTCGACGCCTGTCTGTTCAACAGTCAGAACTTCGGCTTCGTGAAGTTGCCGGATGAGTGCACCACCGGTTCCAGCATCATGCCGCACAAGAAGAACCCGGATGTCTTCGAGTTGACGCGCGCCAAATGCAACAAGATCCAGTCGCTCCCGCAGCAAATCATGATGATTGCCAACAACCTGCCTTCGGGCTACTTCCGCGACCTGCAAATCATCAAGGAGGTGTTCCTCCCTGCTTTCCAGGAGCTGAAAGATTGCCTGAGCATGACGACGCACATTGTGCATGAGATGAAGGTGAACGAGCATATTCTGGATGACGACAAGTATGCATTGATATTCAGCGTGGAGGAGGTAAATCGTCTGGCAGCAGCCGGCATGCCTTTCCGCGACGCTTATAAGAAAGTCGGTCTCGACATAGAAGCCGGTAAGTTTACCCCGCACAAGGAGGTACACCACACCCACGAGGGTAGCATCGGCAACCTGTGCAACGACCGCATCGCTGCCATGATGGAGCAAGTGGTGGAGGGTTTCAACTTCACTTCCATGGAGACGGCGGAAAAGAAATTGTTGGGTAGAGCTTAAGCTCTACTCGACAACCCTTTTAAAAACCTTTGCTTAACGGCCTTACAAACTAATAGCTATATACATGATGAAAAAGACAATTTTGGGAGCATCTCTGATGCTTCTTTCCCTCGGTGCCATGGCGCAGGAGGGAGTTCCGTTCAACGGAGTGGTGACCGACGCTGCCGGCCGCGGTATGAAGAAGGTGCGCGTTTCTTTGGTGAATCGCCCCGACAAACGCACCTATTCGGATAAGAAGGGTCGTTTCGGCCTGACAGATGTGCCTGCCGAGGACACTCTGCGCATTGAATGGAAACGTGACGTCCACTATATCCCGGTGGCCGGACGAAAGAGTATCCGTATCTTTTGGAAATTAAACAACAACGACTTTGCAGCCGAGGAGGACAAGGAGCTGGTGGACTTTGGCTACGGCTTCGTGAAGCGTCGTGAGGTGACGCAGAGCACGTCGGGCATCTCGGGCGAGGAACTGCGTAAGACGGGCGCCACCGACTTGTGGAGCGCTTTGCAGGGCCGTATTGCAGGCTTGAACATCTCTACCTCTCCCGTCCCCGGTGGAGAATCGGAAATCAATATCCGTGGTCAGAAGAGTATCCTGGGCGATACCACTCCGCTCTTTGTGGTGGATGGCGTCATCGTGGACAACCTGGACTACCTCAACCTGGAGGAAGTGGATTATGTGGAGGTGATGAAAGAGGCCGGCATCTACGGATCGAGAGGAGCCAACGGTGCGATTCTGGTCAGAACGCGTGGAGCGAAATCCACTCGTTAACAGGGAGTAAGCTCAAAGTTGAAAAATAATTAAACAGAAAAGGGCGCAAAGATTTGGTAGATATAAAAATTTGCCTTATCTTTGCACCCGTAATCAAAAAATGAATTGCGGAAATAGCTCAGTTGGTAGAGCACAACCTTGCCAAGGTTGGGGTCGCGAGT
>CAYSOW010000105.1:0-6657 GCA_964432715.1 uncultured Bacteroides sp. | reverse complement strand
GATGTAATGACAAACAATGACAATCAGAATCACCGGAAGGAAGACGCCCAAGCGAGCGATATCTCCCTGATAGCCCAGCACGCAGAAGTTGGCAGCCACATAGACGGGCAGCACCGGGATTAGCACCCGTTTCACCCACTCCAGCACCATCTCGCGGAAACCCACCAGCAGTGTGTCCCACTCCTTCGAGTGAATCCACAGACAGCCCAGTCCCAACAAGATGGCCGTCAACAAAGCCGACATCACACTGAGCAACGGCGGAATCTCCAACTTGAAGAGCACCTCAGGCAAAGGTTGCGAAGCCGTTGCAGCCGGTTGAATATCCAGCCAAGGAATCAACTGATAGCCGGTGAGCATGCCAAAGAAGGCAGCTCCGATGGAAGAGAGATAAGCCAGTCCGAAGGCAAACAGCAGCAAGCGCGTCACGTTGCCCCGCAACTGGGCGATGGAGGGAGCCACGAAGCCGATGATAATGAGCGGCACCAAGAAAAAGATAATCTGTCCGCACACCTGTTTCACCACCAGCACCACCTTCATCACCTCCGCAGAGATGAATGGTCCGGCAAGCAGACCAATCACCACCGCAAGAAGTAAGCGTACTATGGTATTAGAAAAAAATTTCTTCATTGTCAATTCTTGTTTTATTTAGCAGAAGCATGTGTAGTACGCCAGTTGTGTGCATAGTCGATGACCGCACGCAACTTGTCGTAATCGGTATCACTCGGCACCGTACAATCAGCACCCAAGATGAAGTTGTCGGGAGCATTCTCAAGCACCTTGTCCACCTCAGCTTTTGCCTCCTCCAACGTACCGGTAGCAATAACGCCCAAGCGATCCAAGCCACCGAAGACCGGACGTTTGAACACCTCTTGCACATGTTTCAAATCCACACTACCCTTCTCCAAATGAATCGGCGGGTTGATGATGCTGGCAGGATAATCGGCAAACTCATCCAAAGAAACATAGCTGCTTCCATAATCACAGATGTGCAAGATGTTGAACGAAGCCAACTCGTTGGCGGTTTCACTCACGCGCTTGTCGTAGGCACGTACCAAACTGTTGAAGATTTCCGTTTTACCGAAAGTACGGGTATCACCACCCTGACTGGAAACATAGAAGCCGTCGGCACCACGTTTGCGTGCAGCGCGCAAGTAGTTTTCGATACTCTGAGTAATGTTCTCAAATGCAGGACGGGCAGCTTCCGGATCCTTCTTGACCAAGTCGATGAAGCCCTCGCCTACAGTCTGGAACAGCAATGATACCGGAGAATAAACCGTAGGCAAAATCAAAGCCTCGCCCTTCAGCTCACGCGCCAAATCCTCGATTACCTCCAACTGAGGTTCAAAGAAACCCTCATCGTAGACAGGCACTTTACTCCAATCCTTCGGTGTCTTGATATCCAAACGCGGAACCACCACCTCATACTGAATTTTCACGATATCCATGTTGGTAGCACGGAAGAAGTTGATATGATCCTGTACCGCCTTGCTGCCCAACTTATGTTCAAAGTGAAGGAAGAAAGCCGCAGGCACATATTTATTCGGTTTCGACTGGTCGAGTACTGAAAGGATCAACTCGCGTTTGCTGTTTGCTCCGCCTTCATTACCGGCAAAAGCATTGGTGGTGCCGAACGCTGTCAGCGCGCACAAGGCCAAAAGGCCATTTTTTAATACATTCTGTTTCATCTTACTAACGTTTAAATTTTCTTTTCTACTACTATATTCATTCTCTCTGTTTAAATTTTCATTGTCATGACGGTTGGATTTATTCATACCCGGCATACGGGCTACCCGTTGTTTCTCCGCTGTATCCCCAGTTCTGAGTCAAGTTCGGGTTCAGCGTAATCTGGCTGGAGGGCACCGGGAAGAGATAATTTCGCTCCGTGACACCCGTCTTCTCCGTGGAAACCGTTTTCACCAATATTCGCCATCGAACCAAATCGAACCATCGTTGTCCCTCCAGGATGAGCTCCGAGAAACGTTCCTCGCGCAAAGCCTCGCGGAATTGAGCCTTCGTCAGTCCGGCAGGCAGATCATCCTCAGAGGGAGTGGTTACCGGGAAGTGACGATATGCACGACGGCGCACCTCATTAATCGCCTCATAAGCGATGGAAGTCGGTCCGTTCAGCTCATTCTCAGCCTCCGCCTTAATCAGCAGCACCTCCGCATAACGGATATAGACGGTGTTGGTATTCTCACCGGCATACTGGTTCTTGGCGTAGTTGATGGTATCAATGTACTTACGGAACAAAGGTACTTTGAAGGTGAACCACTCATCCTTGTTCGGGTTGTAGAGGTGCTTGGCCCAACTACTCTCCTTGCGCTGGTCGCGACTGTCCATCTCCTCATAGAACTTCGTGTCGGTGGTAATCAACACCGGTTCCGAATCACTCCATCCCATGGCAAACGTACAGTGTCCGGTAATGTTGTTCATGTTGTTATGCTGGATAGAGAAGATATGCTCCGGGCCATTCTTCTTGTCCACAGCGAATAGATCAAACGTGTTCTCCACCAACTGATATTGATTCAAGGCAGTCACCTTGTCAGCATATTCCACCGCCTTTTTATAGAACTCCGCCTGACGACTGTTGCCCTCTTTGGAGTCGGTCTGTGCCCAGGTAAGATACACCTTACTCAGCGTAGCCAAGGCCGCGCCGCGAGTGGCACGGCCCTCCGTGCTGCCCGAGAAAGTCTCCGGCAAGTTAGCCGCATCTTCCAAATCACTTACGATCTGCGCGTACACCTCATCGCGATCGGTACGCGGTTCGCCTTCACCATCTCCATCGTGAAGCACCAAAGGCACATCGCCCCACCATCTCACGATATTAAAGTAGAACAAAGCACGCAAATACTTTGCCTCGTTGACATAACGGTCGCGACTCTCCTCGCTGATGGAAGTGTTCTCCTGCACCTTATCAATCACGATGTTGGCGCGGTTGATACCGATGTACGACTCCTCCCAAGCATTCTCGATGAACTGGTTGGCAGGCTGCACAGCGTTGTTACTCAGCTCACGGATATGCGCACTGTTGGTATTGGCACCCGCCTTCACATACTCCGTGGTCAAATCGCCCAAGTAGATAGTCAGGTTGTTATACATTCCGTGGAAACCCGAAGGCCAGTTGGTAAAGATGGCATAAATACCATTCACCGCACTCTCGATATCGTCTTCCGTCTCGTAAAACTCATCCTTGTCAATGCTGCTGGCCGGACTCACATCCAAATCGGAGCAGCCCCAGAGCAGCAGAAGCACACCTATATATAATGTTTGCAATAATCTTTTCATACCTTACGATTGTTTTTAGGTTTATAATGTGATGCTGAATCCCAGTTGTACAGTCTTGGCCGACGGATAAGTACCGAAGTCCACACCCTGATACAAGCCACTACTCTCATCCACACCGTTACGGTTGGATTCCGGATCATAACCCGAATAGTTGGTAATCGTGAAGAAGTTCTGCAGCGAAGCGAACAAGCGGATCTTGCTGTCGCGCGTCAGAGACTTCAGCGGCAAGGTGTAACCCAGCGAAATATTGCGCACCTTCAGGAAGGAAGCATCCTCCACATAACGGTCGTCGGTCACGATGGAGGTAGAGTTACTAGCCTTGGCAATCGTGTTCGAAGGGTTATCTTCAGTCCAACGGTTCAACACCGATTTCAGTGAGTTGTAAGACGTACTGGTCTTCTCGAAGCGGGCACGCAGCGTGTTAAACAGTTTGTTGCCATAGCTGCCGTGCAAAGAGACAAAGAGATCCCAGTGGTGATAGTTGAGCGTAGTGCTGAAACCACCGGTAAACTTCGGTTGGCAGTTACCCAGTGTCGTACGGTCTTCCTCATTGACCACGCCATCTCCGTTTACATCCACATACTTTGCCACACCGGGAGCCAATGTCTCCGTGGTCTGTGTAGGCAACTTACTGATATCCTCATCAGCCTGCACAATGCCGGCAAACTTGTAGCCATAGAAAGTACCCAACGGCTCTCCGCGTTTCACAATCAACGGAGTCATGTAGACCAGCGTTCCGATACCTTCAAACGAAGGAAGGAAATAGTCGGCATCGCCCAAGCTCTCCACCTTATTCTTATTCAGCGCCAAGTTGGCAGAAGCACGCCACTTAAAGCCTCTGCGTTCAATGATATCGCCATTCACCTCAAACTCAAGACCACGGTTGGAAACGCTACCCACATTACGCAAGGCACTACTGAAGCCGGTGACATTCTCAATAGGCACCTCCAGCAGCAAATCGCTGGTCTTCTTGTAATAGGCATCCACCGTGAAGTTCAGTCGTCCGTCGAAGAAGCCCAAGTCGACGCCCACGTTATAAGAAGCTGTGGTTTCCCATTTCAAATCAGGATTAGCCATATTGTCAATGACATAAGCCGTCACCGCCTGATCGTTGAAGTAGTAAGTTTCCGGCACAATATTCGCTATGTATTTGAAATCACCGATTTCCTGGTTACCCACCACACCGGCACTGGCACGCACCTTCAAGTACGACCAGTTCTTACCACCACGGAAGAACGGTTCCTTGTCCACATTCCAAGAGAGACCCAGGGAAGGGAAGTAGCCCCACTGATGACCTTTGGCAAAACGAGAGGAGCCATCGGCACGAACGGTCAACGTGGCATTGTAACGCTCGTCGTAACTATAGTTCACACGTCCCAACCAAGAGTTCAGCGTGGAAGTGTAGCTCTCACTGGAAGGCCAGTTCACATTGCTACCGCTACCCAGGCTGTTGTAACCGGTGGCGTCGTTGGTGAATCCATAGGAAGAGGCAGAAGAACCTCGTTTATCGGTACGTTGCGAGGTGAATCCCACCAAAGCCGAGAAGGAGTGAACATCAGCAAAGACGTGAGCGTAGTTGGCAGTGTACTCTGTCTGCCAGGTGTAGACCGACTTGTGACCGATGGAGGCAAGTCCGCCAAGAGAAGCTCCGGCCGAAGTGTATGAAGGTGCATAGTTACTCTGGCGCGTATTGCTCAAGTCCAATCCCAGACTGGCCTTCAACGTCAAATCATGCAACGGTTGATACTCGGCATAAGCGATGCTCATCAAACGAGTGTTCTCTGTCAGCGTCTTGGTATTCTCCAAATCGGAAATTGCATTGGTGATTTTTCCGTTGTAAGTCACCGTACTCAATTCGTTGGGCGTATAGTTATAATCGCCCGTTTCATCATAAATAGGGATGATGGGCGCGGTGGTAACGGCACTGATCCAGGTGTTCGGGTCGTTGTTGCCATTCACATTACGCAAGCCGTTCAACTGAGAGAAGGCACCCGACACATTCACACCCACCTTCAAGTGGTTCAGCAAGTCACGGTCGAAACTGACACGTCCGCCATATCGTTTCAGGTCGGTACCTTTAATAATACCATCCTGCGACTTGTAGTTACCGGAGATGGAGTAGCGTGTACGGTCGTCACCACCCACGATAGAGAGCTGATGCTCCTGTGAGAAACCGGTGCGCAAAGCAGCATCCTGCCAGTCGTAGCCCTCCTCATCAGAAGGGAGAGAGAGCTGCAGCTCGGGCGTACCCTCATTGCGACGAATTTCATTATAGAGCTCGGTCCACTCACGGGCATTCAGGAACTCCATTTTCTTGCGAATCTGCTGCCATCCGAACGTAGATTGGTAAGTGATGTTGTCTTTTCCCTTCTTACCTTTTTTAGTGGTAATCATGATGACACCGTTCGCTCCACGAGTACCGTAGATGGCTGTGGCACTGACATCCTTCAGGATTTCAATGCTTTCAATATCTGCGGGATTCAGGAAGGAGAGCGGGTCGAGGGTGGCATCGCTACCACCGGCATCCGTACGATTGGCCGTTACATCATTATAGACGATGAAACCATCAATGACATAAAGCGGTTCGTTACCACCATTGATGGAGTTACCACCACGGATACGCATGGTGGACGAAGCGCCGGGTTGTCCGGAAGTGACCGACACATTCAGTCCGGCCACGGCACCTGCCAAAGCACTTTCCACCGTGGGAACACTCTGTTTCAACAACTCCTTATCTACTGTGGCAATGGCACTGGTCAGTTCCTGACGTTTCTGAGTACCATAACCCACGACCACCACCTCCTGCAGCAAATCATAGGCTTCTTTCAGGTTGATTACCAATGCCTCACTATTATCATACACATCCACCTGTTGCTCGCGATAGCCCACGAAGTTCACCTTCAACACCGTGGGAAGATTGGGGGCATCAATCACGAATTTACCATTAAAATCGGTCAACGTACCGGTTTTTCGTTCAGGAACGGAGATGGTAGCCCCCACGATTGGTTCGTGCGTGGCAGCATCAATGACACTACCTTCAATACGATTTTGGGCCGAAATGGTCCCGGCTACCCCACTGAATAACAGCAGGATAGCCAACAAACGATATATATTACGTATCATGTTTCTTAGCTAAATAAAATTTTAAATGATTTTGTTTCTCATGTTTGTTAGGGGTAATTTCTGTGTGCCTACGGGCACATTCGGCCGGAGCCCCAACAGGCGACCTCTGTCAGCCAATAAAGGTTGGAATTTCTACTACTTTTCTCTTTCATTTCTCTCTCTCTTTTGTAATTGTATTTTTTATCGATGCAAAGGTAAAGGCTATCGTATAGGTATCCAATCCCATATATGGTGTAAATTACACACTTT
>CAYSOW010000104.1:3276-6803 GCA_964432715.1 uncultured Bacteroides sp. | reverse complement strand
TCTCGATGACCATCACCGAAGCATTGGGCACATTCACCCCCACCTCAATCACCGTCGTCGCCACCATGATCTTCGTCTCGCCACACACAAAGCGCTGCATCTCCGCCTCCTTCTCCGCCGGCTTCATCTTGCCGTGCACCTTACTGATGGCATACTCCGGAAAAGCCTCGCGCACATGCTCGTAGCCCTCCTCCAGGTTCTTGATATCCATCTTCTCACTCTCCTGAATGAGCGGATAGACAATGTAGACCTGCCGCCCCTCTTCAATCTGGCGACGGATGCTGCGGTTGAGCTGTTCGCGTCGATTATCAAACTGATGCAGCGTCTGCACCGGCTTTCGTCCCGGCGGCAGTTCGTCGATGACAGAGACATCCAAATCGCCGTAGAGCGTCATCGCCAGCGTACGGGGAATCGGCGTGGCGGTCATCACCAGCACGTGCGGCGGCGTGAGGTTCTTGCCCCACATCTTCGCCCGTTGCGCCACTCCGAAGCGATGTTGCTCATCAATCACCACCAGTCCCAGCGACGCAAAATGCACCGTATCCTCCAGCACCGCATGCGTGCCCACCAAGATCTGCACCTCGCCCGTCACCAGTCCCTGCAAGATAGGTTCGCGTCGTTTTCCTTTCACATTACCCGTGAGCAGCTCCACCCGCACCGGCAAGCCAAAGAGCATCTGCTTCAGCGTCTCATAGTGCTGCGACGCCAAGATTTCCGTGGGCGCCATCAAGCAAGCCTGGTAGCCGTTGTCGAGCGCAATCAGCATACTCATCAGAGCCACCAGCGTCTTACCGCTGCCCACATCGCCCTGCAAGAGCCGGTTCATCTGTCGCCCGCACCCCATGTCGCGCCGAATCTCCTTCACCACCCGCTTCTGGGCACCGGTGAGGGGGAAAGGCAGATTCTCCTCATAGAAACGATGGAAGAGCGTCCCCACCTGCCCGAACACCAGTCCGCGGTACTTCCGCTGACGGTCCTTCGCATAGCGCAGGATGTTGAGCTGCACATAGAACAGCTCGTCGAACTTCAGACGATACTGCGCTTTACGAAGCAAATCGGGGTTCTTGGGGAAATGAATCTGGCGCAAAGCCTCATCGAGCGGAAGCAGATGATGCGCCTGCACCAGCGCGTCGGGAAGCGTTTCGGGATAAGACTCCTGAATCACCCCGAAGAGGTTGGCCGTCAACTTCTCCAGCGCCTGCGAATTGAGTCCGCTGCGCTTCATGCGCTCCGTCGTGTTATAGTAAGGACGCAAGCCGAGCGTAGAGAGCTCCACCTTGTCGACATCATCGATATCGGGATGCGCCACATTGATGCGACCGTTGAAAACCGTGGGTTTACCAAAGACAAGGTAGGGCGTGTGCACCTTATAGCGCCCCATCAGGTACTTGAGACCCTGAAACCAAACCAGATCGACCACCCCCGTGCCGTCACCGAAGTGCGCCACCAAGCGTCGCTGGCGCCCCTCGCCCACCGTCTCAAAGCTCAGAATCTCCCCCTTCAGCTGGATGTAAGGCATGTTGCCGTCAATCTCCCGGATGGCATACACATGACTCCGGTCGACATACTTATAAGGAAAATAGTAGAGCAAGTCCTGCAGCGAACGAATCTGCAGTTCCTTCTCGAGCAGTGAGGCGCGTTGCGGTCCCACGCCCGGGAGATACTTGATGTCACGAGCAGCGAGGTCAATCATAAGGCACTAGCGCGCACGCGCATGAAGAATGCTCTCCGCCACGAGCAGGTCGAAAGGCGTAGTCAGTTTAATATTTTCACGATTTCCCTCCACCAGTGTAACCGGTGCGCCGAGAGCCTCCACCACAGAAGCATCGTCGGTAAAGGCGGTTTGGTAGGGTTGTTGATAAGCTTTCAGCAACAGCGAAGTGCGGAAAGTCTGCGGTGTCTGCACCAGTCGGTAACGGTCGCGACTCACCGTGCGACTCTCGCCTGCCTCCAGCAGTTCGCGCACGGTATCCACCACCGGCACCACGGGCACCACCGCCCCCTGTTGCGCCGCCGTCTCAAAGCAGCGATGAATCACCTCGGCAGCCACAAACGGGCGCACGCCATCGTGCACCGCCACCAGCGACTCCTCATCAGCAGGAATCAGCTGCAAGCCGTTGCGCACCGAGTGAAAGCGCGTCTCGCCCCCCGGAGCCACCAGGTGGGCAGGCATAGAGGGATAGCGGCTGCACACCTCCGCCCAATAGTCGTGCTGGTCGACGGGAAGCACCACAATCAAGGTGAGCTCCGCCTCCGCCGCCCGAAAGGCCTCCAGCGTGTGCATCAGCACCGGTTTTCCCTGCAGCGGCAGGAACTGCTTGGGGAGGTCGCCTCCCATGCGCAAGCCCTTGCCGCCCGCTACAATCACTGCATATTTCTTCATCATATATATAAATAGGTGTTACGCCATCATCATGCCCTGACGCAACTCGTCGGCCTTGGCACGGCCACAGAACTTGGTGACGAGCGCCAAAGCGAACTCGAAGGTGGCACCCGGCCCCTTGCCGGTGATGATGTTGCCATCGCACTCCACCGGAGCACCCTTCGTCTCAGCGCCCAGCAAGCACTCCTCGAAGCCGGGGTAGCAAGTGGCACGTTTACCCTCCAGCAAGCCCAGCTTACCCAGCACCATCGGTGCGGCACAGATGGCAGCAATCGTCCCCTTCGCCGCACTGTAAGCCAAGAGCGCCTTGCGCAGCTCCACATGCTCATCCAGATACTTCGCCCCGGGCATACCTCCCGGCAGCACCATCAGCTCCGCATCGCGCAAGTCGGTCTCCTCAAAGAGGGCATCCGCCTGCACGGGAACACCGTGAGCGCCCTTCACCTCCAAGCGTCCCATGATAGAGATGCTCTTCACCGGCAGCGAAGCGCGACGTAAGATATCGAGTGTGCCGAGGGCCTCAATCTCTTCGAAGCCATCCGCTAAAAATAGATACATCTGTGCCATATTCATTCGTTTTAAATCGGTTTTAATTCAGTTTAAAGTAGTAGGTGATGGTACCCGTCTGGTTGTTGGCACCCTCCACCCGATTAAATTTCGCTTTCTTGGCAGCCTCTTCGGCGGCGTGACGCAGCGTGGCACTCATCGTGTCGGTACGCTTGTTGATGGAGGTACCGATGACATTGCCTTCGGGGTTCACCGTGATGGTCACCACCACGCGTCCCTCCTCCTGACCTTTGTAGGCAGGGGTAGGCAAAGCGCCGTCCCGCAGCGAGCGTCCGTTCAGGTCGAAGTTGCCCAAACCACCAACGCCGCTACTCTTGCCCACATTGCCGTTGCCGGTGGGCGAGCCTTGCATGCCGGAGCCCGTGGTACCGGTGCCGCGACTGCTACCCAGCGAGCTACCCTTTCCGAAGGCGCCTGCCATCTTCTGAGAGACCGCAGCGGCGGCAGCAGCTTCCGCTTCCGCACGTTTCTCCGCCTCGCTCTTTTCCTTCGTTTGCACGGAGGCCTCCACCTTCTTGGTTTCGGTAGCAGTGGTTTGCGTCGTCTTGGGCGTCGTCTTCTCGGCAGGTTTCACCGT
>CAYSOW010000104.1:0-3176 GCA_964432715.1 uncultured Bacteroides sp. | reverse complement strand
TTCCTTCTTCTGCACCGTCTCCTTCTTCTTCGCTTTCGACTCCTTCACCACCAGCGAAGGTTCTTCGGTCTGGGTGATGAGCGGGTCGGCAGGCGACGGGGTCGAGGGTACCTCCGGGGCACTCTCGGCAGGGGGCGGAGGCGTCTCCGCTTCCACCGGCGTATAGTCGTAGGGATCGGCATCCCCTTGAGAAAGGTCGACCGAGCCGAGCATGACGGGCACACCACTCTCTTCCTGCGGCGCCTCCCTGCGTAGGTAGACAAGCCACAGAATCAGCAGTACCACCGCATGCAGCAGGATGGTGCCAAGGATTCCTTGCAGTTGATTCTTATCCCTCATTCGTTCTTATCCGGTTGGCGAGTGGCCAGCACCATTTTAAAATGATTCTCGTTGGCAATATTCAGCACGCGCACAATCTCGCGGTAAGGAACCGATTCGTCGGCGTAGAGGGCGACGTACATCTCGGGCTCTTTGGCCGCACACTCCTGCAGGAAGGCGGGCAACTCCTCGAGCGACACAGGCATCTCGTCCTGGTTGCCGAAGGCGCCGTAGAAGTTCAGGTCCTTATCGATAATGACGCGCGTCAGCGGTTTGGCGGACGTTTGCTGTTTTCCCTGCGGCAGCAGCACCTTGATGGCGTTGGGCGTCACCATGGTGGAGGTGATCATAAAGAAGATGAGCAGCAGGAAGATGATGTCCGTCATGGAGGCCATGCTAAAAGTGGTCGATATTTTGGATCTCCGTTTCAGTGCCATACGCGTGCTTATTTATTTTTCTCCTGAGCGGGTTCGTTGAGCACATCCATGAAGGCGAGGGTGTCGGCCTCCATTCTGCGCACCACGCCGTCCATCTTGGCTACGAGGTAGTTGTAGGCAAACATGGCTACAATACCTACGGCCAGACCGCCGACGGTGGTGATCATGGCTTGATAGATACCGCCCGAGAGGAGGGTGATGTCAATGTTGTTTCCGGCGTTGGCCATCTCCCAGAAGGCTTGCACCATACCGGTGACGGTGCCGAGGAAGCCTATCATCGGGGCTCCGGCGGAGATGGTGGCAATGACGGGCAAACGACGCTCCATCAGGGCAATCTCGATGTTGCCGGCATTCTCGATGGCGGTCTGTACATCGGCAGCGGGGCGTCCCATGCGGGAGATGCCTTTCTCAATCATACGTGCGCCGGGGGTGTTCACCACGCGGCAGTAGTTGATGGCGGACTTCACCTCTCCACTAAGCAGATAGTCGCGGATGCGCTGCATGAAGAGGGGGTCGTCTTTATCGGCTTTGCGGATGACTGCCCAACGCTCGAAAAAGATGTAGAAGCAGAGGATGGAGAGGAGGGCGAGGACTATCATGATCCAGCCGCCTTTCATCGCCATATCCAGCAGGTTCATCTCCGGCTCTGCCGAGGTGACTTCGGTCAGCACGGGGTTCTCGGCAAGGGTCTCTGCCACTTGCGTTGCGCCCTGGGCCAACAATACAGCTAAGTTTATCATACGTTCAACGCTTTTTTATATTCTTCAATGGTTTTCTTCAGTCCCAGATAGAGGGCGTCGCAGATGAGGGCGTGACCGATGGATACTTCGTCCAGCCAGGGAATCTGCTGGTGGAAGTAAGCGAGGTTCTCCAGACTGAGGTCGTGTCCGGCATTCAGTCCGAGGCCCAGCGAGCGTGCTTGTTTAGCGGCCTCCACGAAGGGGGCAATGGCTGCTTCGCGATCTTTCAGATAGTTGCTGGCGTAGGGCTCGGTGTAGAGCTCTACACGGTCGGTGCCTGCCTTGGCGGCGTAGGCTATCATCTCGGGCTCGGTGCCTACGAAGACGGAGGTACGGATGCCGGCTTTTTTGAAGCGCTCAAGTACTTCTGAAAGGAAATGGAGGTTCTCTTTGGTATCCCATCCGTGGTTGGAGGTGAGCTGTCCGGGTTTGTCGGGCACGAGGGTCACCTGGGTGGGTTTCACTTTCAACACGAGGTCGATGAATTCTTCACTGGGATAGCCTTCGATATTGAACTCGGTTTTCAACACGCCACGTAAATCCACCACGTCGACTTTACGGATATGGCGTTCGTCCGGGCGCGGGTGCACCGTGATGCCGTCTGCTCCAAAAGTCTCACAATCTAATGCCACCTTGACTACGTCGGGGTTGTTTCCGCCGCGCGCATTACGCAGGGTGGCTACCTTATTAATATTTACACTTAACTTTGTCATTTTTTTGTTTCTATTCTAAAAAGTGTATCTTTGCCTATATATTTTGCAAAAATAATAGGATTTATGGAAAGCTCCTCTTTTTTTAGTGAGAAAAAAGAACTAAAATTTGCCCTTTTCGGGAATTCTCACCAGCCGAAAAAGTCGGCTCACGTGGGTCATCTCTTTCAGGCGCTGCAGGCGTACCCTGTGGAGGTTTTGATTGACGACGCTTTTTACCGGTCGCTGCCGGAGGAGTTGCGCCGTGCGTATCCGTCGTATCGTCCTTTCCAAGGGGATGATTTTGAGGCGGATATGATTTTAAGCATCGGGGGCGACGGTACGTTTCTGAAGTCGGCGAGCCGGGTGAAGGATCGGAATATTCCGATTCTGGGTATCAACACGGGGCGCTTGGGTTTCTTGGCGGACATCTCGCCGGAGGAGATTGAGGTGACGCTGCAGGAGATGGTGCAGGGTCAGTTTCACGTGGAGGAGCGTTCGGTGTTGCAGCTGTCGTGCGAGGGGGGCAGTCCGCTGGAGGGCTATCCTTTTGCACTGAATGAGATTGCGGTGCTGAAGCATGATAGTTCGTCGATGATTAGTATTCATACTTCTATCAACGGTCGCCCGCTGACGACGTTTCAGGCGGATGGCTTGATTATCGCGACGCCGACGGGTTCTACGGCGTACTCGCTGAGTGTGGGGGGTCCGATTATGGTGCCGCACGCGGAGACGATTGCGTTGACGCCGGTGGCGCCGCATAGCTTGAATATGCGCCCGATTGTGCTGCGCGATGATTGGAAGATTTCGCTGGAGGTGGAGAGCCGTAGCCATAATTTCTTGGTGGCGGTGGATGGCCGAAGTGAGAGTTGTAAGGAGGGGACGCTCCTGACAATCCAAAAGGCGGATTATTCGATTAAGGTGGCGAAACGGTTTGATCATGTTTTCTTTCATACGTTGAGGGAGAAGATGATGTGGGGAGCGGATAATAG
>CAYSOW010000103.1:0-6830 GCA_964432715.1 uncultured Bacteroides sp. | reverse complement strand
TTTATCTTCCCGAATGTTTGGAGATATCTCCGCGAAACGTTATTTTTGCGTCCGTATGAACCGGCTCGCGGAGCTTCGTATCAGCGATCCATGAAAAGAGATTGAAACCATGAAAGAGATAAAAATTGCGGTGGCCGGAACGGGCTACGTGGGTATGAGTATGGCTACTTTGCTGGCACAACACCATCCGGTGGTGGCGGTGGACGTGCTGCCTGAAAAGGTGGCGCTGATTAATCAGCGTAAGTCGCCTATTCAGGATGAGTATATCGAAAAGTATCTGGCGGAGAAGGAGCTGAATCTCACTGCTACACTCGATGGCGCCTCGGCTTACCGAGAGGCCGATTTTGTGGTGATTGCCGCACCTACCAACTATGACCCGGCGAAGAATTACTTCGATACGTCGCACGTGGAGGAGGTGATTGAACTGGTGAAGTCGGTGAACCCGCATGCCATCATGGTGATTAAGAGTACCATTCCGGTGGGCTTCACGGAGCATATCCGCCGAAAACTGCAGACCGACAACGTGCTCTTCTCGCCGGAGTTCCTGCGCGAGAGTCGCGCGCTCTATGACAATCTCTATCCTTCGCGCATCATTGTGGGACGTCCGGCAGACGATGCCCGTCTGGTGGAGGCGGCGAAGACTTTTGCGGCGCTGCTGCAGGAGGGGGCGCTTAAACCGGAGATTGATACGCTCTTTATGGGCCTGACGGAGGCGGAGGCGGTGAAGCTCTTCGCAAATACTTACCTGGCACTGCGCGTCAGCTATTTCAATGAACTGGATACTTATGCCGAGATGAAGGGACTGGATACACGCTCTATCATTGAGGGTGTGTCGCTCGATCCGCGCATCGGGGCGCACTATAACAACCCGTCGTTCGGCTATGGCGGCTACTGCTTGCCGAAGGATGCGAAGCAGTTGCTGGCTAACTATGCGGATGTGCCGGAGAACTTGATTCAGGCGATTGTGGAGAGCAACCGGACGCGCAAGGATTTCATTGCGGACCAGGTGCTGCATAAGGCGGGCTACTATGACTACTATAACCGTGCCAACTATAATCCGGCGGAGGAGCGCCGTTGCGTGGTGGGGGTGTATCGACTCACGATGAAATCGAACAGCGACAACTTCCGCCAGTCGTCTATCCAGGGGGTGATGAAGCGCATCAAGGCGAAGGGTGCAGAGGTGATTATCTACGAGCCGACGCTGGAAGAGGGGGTGACTTTCTTCGGCAGTCGGGTGGTGAACGATTTGCAGGCGTTTAAGGCGCAGAGTGATGCCATTATTGCCAACCGCTATGATGCTTCGCTGGATGATGTGGCGGAGAAGGTCTACACCCGGGATATCTTCAGAAGAGATTAATCGTACTGTTGAAAAGTGACTGAAAGAGAATCCCCCTGCCTCATTCATGGTGAATGAAACAGGGGGAACCTAATAACGTGTGGACCTGGAGGGAATCGAACCCTCGTCCAAACGAGGAAACCATACGCTTTCTACATGCTTATCTTTGCCTTTGGTTTTCGTGTGCAGGCAAGACCAAAGCCACCAACCTGCACCTTATCCTCTAAATTTCACGAAGGGCGCGAGGAGCACCTTCCGCTATTCCCGAATTTGCTGTGCCGCTGAACCAAACGCTTCGGAACAAGAGCTTTTGAGCGACATCCCGTTTCCACCACTGTGGTGGAAATAAAGCTAATCTACTATACTTCGATTAAGCAGCGAGAGCGTAATTTTCGTTGCCAGATAAATTTTTGAACGCTGAGATTATAGTGCCAACATCCGACGCACTGCATGCTTACGTACCATCTCTGCCCGCTGTCAAATCCAGTCAAGCCCAAACTTTTGGCGGTCTCTGTTGATACGAGTCCACTGCAAAGATACGCATTTATTTTCTCTTCCAAGGAATTTTAAGCATTTTTATTCCGGAAATAGCTTATTCTAAGTCGACTACGGTGATGCCGGCACCGCCAAACTGTACGTGCTCGTCGGCAAAATGGCGCACGCCGGGCACGGTGCTCAGATAGTCGCGGATGAGCGTGCGCAGGATGCCGGTACCGGTGCCGTGCAGGATGCGGATGCGCGAGATGCCGAGCAGGATGGCGTCGTCCACAAAGTAGGTGACGGCTTGCAGGGCTTCGTCGCCACGCATGCCGCGCACGTCGATGTCGGGCTTGAACTGCAGCTTCTTCTCATACACCTGATCTTGCGTCTGACTGCTGATGAAGGAGCTTTTGGCCTGTGCGTTGCTCGTCGGCTGTGCCTTGGCAGGCTCCAGTCGGCTGAGGGGCACACTGGTCTTCATCATGCCGAAGGTGACGCTGGCATTGTTGCGGTTGATTTCGGTGATGGTGCCCACGGCGGTCTGTCCCTTGATGCGCACGGTGCTGCCCACGGTCAGCGGGTCGGGCTTCTTGGGCGTCACTTTCGTCTCGCTCTTGGCAGCCTCGCCCTCCTTATTCTTCTTCTCTTTCTTGCGGTTCTGCTTCTCGCGCAGCTGCTCCATCTTGCGTTGCAACTTCTCCTCAGAGGCCTGCTTCTCCAGCTCGCGCACCGACTCCTTATAAGCTTCCAACTCCTGGCGCGCCTGACGGGTCTTCTCCTTCTCGGCCTGTGCCTCCTTGATGCTGCGGATGGTGTTCTCAATGCGGGCGTTCGACTCCTTCAGCAGTTGTTCCGCCTCCTCTTTCGCCTTGCGGAGAATCTCTTTCTGACTCTTCTGCAGTGTGGCGGTCTCATTCTCGTAACGCTCGATGCGCTCCTCCAGCTCCTTCTCCTTCTTGCGGATGTTCTGACGCTTCGTTTCCCAGTAACGCTTGTCGCGCACGATGTCCTGCAGATACTTGTCGGCATTGATGTACTCGCTGCCCACCAGTGCGGTGGCGTCGGCGATGACCTCCTCCGGCAAACCAATCTTGCGGGCAATCTCCACGGCGAAGGAACTGCCGGGGTTGCCAATCTGCAACTGGAAGAGTGCTTGCATCTGATGGCGGTCGTAGAGCATGGCACCGTTGACCACTCCCTCGTGCTCGTCGGCAAAGTGCTTCAGGTTCTGGTAGTGGGTGGTGATGACGCCGAAGGTACCTTTGGCGTGGAATCGGCGCAGCACGGCCTCGGCCATGGCACCTCCAATCTGCGGCTCGGTACCGCTACCGAACTCGTCGATGAGCAGGAGGCTGTGTTCGTCGCATCCTTTAATCATATATTTCATGTTGAGCAGGTGCGACGAGTAGGTACTCAGGTCGTTCTCGATGCTCTGCTCGTCGCCGATATCAATAAAGAGATTGCGGAAGAGACCGGCGTGGCTCCGTTCGTGCATCGGCACGAGCAGTCCGCACTGCAGCATGTATTGCAGCAGTCCCACGGTCTTCAGGCAGACGGACTTTCCGCCGGCGTTCGGACCGGAGATGATGAGGATGCGTTGATTCTTGTGGAGCTCAATCTCCAGCGGCACCACTTTCTTACCTTGTTTATTTAAGGAGAGAAAGAGGAGCGGATGGATGGCGTCGGTCCAGTCGATGACCTCGGTATGCTCCAGATTGGGCTTGATGCCGTTAATCTGTTGCGCAAAGAGGGCCTTGGCGCGGATGAAGTCGATCTCTGCCAGAAACTCGTACGAACTCATGATCTCCGGGATGGCGGGGCGCACCTGGTTGGAGAACTCGGTGAGGATGCGGATGATTTCCCGACGCTCGTCGCCCTCCAGCTCGCGGATGCGGTTGTTGGCCTCCACCACTTCGGTGGGCTCGATGAAGATGGTCTTACCGGTGGCCGACTCGTCGTGCACAATGCCGCGGATCTTACGCTTCAGTCCCGAAGCCACCGGAATCACCAAACGACCGTCGCGCATGGTGGGGGCTACGTCCTTATCGACAAAGCCTTCCGACTGGGCGCTGCGGAGGATGGCGTTGAGGCTGCGGGAGATGCCTGCCGTGGTCTGCGCAATCTCGCGACGGATGCGGAGCAGGTCGGCCGAGGCGTTGTCCTTCATCTTGCCATACTTGTCGAGCATCTGACTGATGCGACTGATGAACTGCGGGAAGACACTCACGTCGCCGGCAAGTTCAGAGAGCGTGGGGTAGGGAGTGGCGCCCTCCTCATCGGGACAGAGGAAGCGCACAATGCCGCGGATGGTCTCCAGAGAGCGTTGCAAATCGAACAATTCTTGTTCGTCGAGGTACATGCCCTCCACGCGGATTCGCTTCAAAGAGGGACGGACATCAAAAAAATATTGGTCCGGAAAATCATCGGCCTCTTCCATGATGCGAATCAGCTCGCAGACGGCATCCAACTGCTTTTGCAGGGTGTTATAGTCGGTTTCAAAGCTCATGGCAGCGACGCGTTCCTTGCCTAACTCGCTCAAACAGAGGTTGGTGAGCAAGTGACGCACGGTGTCAAAGCCTATCTTTTGTTCAAAATTTTGCGGGTAAATCATCCTAGTTCCTATCTAATATTTCTGTATGCAAAAGTACGACATGTAAATTTTATTGCAAAAAAAATGGGAAACTATTTGCATATTCAAAAAAATGTCGTACCTTTGCATCGCTTTTGAAGGATAACACTTCACAAAGTCTCCCTAAAAAGAGTTTAGGAGAGGTGGCAGAGTGGTCGATTGCGGCGGTCTTGAAAACCGTTGAACTGAGAGGTTCCCGGGGTTCGAATCCCTGTCTCTCCGCCAAATGAAAGGCTTGTAAGTCGAAAGACTTGCGAGCCTTTTTCTGTGTCAGATGGTTTGAGAAGTTGTAGCGATGAATACGAGGCGTAAATTCGCTATATATCATAAGGAGAAAGAGCGGTGGTCCTGATGAGAGGAAGCCACCGCTCTTTCTGTATAGCGCTGTTTAGAGAAATTTGAATCTTTACTCGTTGGTGAGGTAATTAATCAACGCACGCATATTGTTGATGTAATCGCCTACCGAGATGCAGAGCGTACCGTCGGTGCAGGGGTAGGGAGAGGTGTCGAAGTCGTCACCCACCATGGTGGTGGCATATTTCGTCTCTTCACTCTTGGCCTGCGCTTCCACCGGCTTGTAGGGGTTGGAAGTGTGCTTCAACGGAGTGAGCCAGTAGCCCTCCTTGGTGAGCGCTGCAGTAATCTCTTTCACATGGTCGGCCGAGTTCTCGCCACGCATTCTGGTGTAATAGGTGGGCAGCGGCACCAAGTCGTTCTGCAGGAAGGGAGAATCTTTGGCAAGCTCCTCTTTCGGCATGTTCTTCACCTCCTCATACATCCGGCGCAGCTCGTCGGTGTTGACAAAAGCCGCAGAGCTGTAGTGACCGATGGTGTTCTCGATGTGCTGGTCGGTGTAGTAGTATCCGTTGGCCACGTTGCTACCTTTGCGGTGAACGTAAAGCGGCTTGCCGGTCTCCGGCTCAATGAAACGCGGTACAAGGAAGAAGCCCGGACGGTCGAACGGACGTTTCCATTTGGATGCCTCTTCTTCGGGCAAGCGCATGGAGTCGAGGAAATCGATGGCAGCGGGAATGCCGGTGAGGAAACGCGTATCGGCAGTCAGTTTATAATATTCGAGCATCAGGCGAATCATGTGCACCGTCGTACCGGTGTTGACACTGCGCGGCTCATACGAGCGGGCGTGTGCCGGCTTCAAATCGTCCACGGTGTACTGGTCGGCCCATCCGGCATAAGGCGCACCTTGCTGCAAGGCAATCATCAAATACATGGCGCGCATCACGGGGCCCTTCACCTCCTGCAGGCCCAGCGACTGGTAGCACTGGGTGAGGAACTCAATGATATCAGGAATGACATCGTCATTCAACGTAATAAAAGAGGAGTAGTCAGCCAATCCCTGGAAGGGGTGGTCGTACATCAGCGGGTAACGTTGAGGCCAACCACCGATGGGGTATTGACTCTCCAACACAAAGCGAATCACCTTGTCGAGCGCCGGGCGGAAGGTGGGGTCGTTCTTCTCTACATACATACGTAGCAGGAACTTTGCAGCCTCCATGGTGCCGGCATCGTCATAGGTGGCGTTGCCGTAGTAGTGCTGAAACTCCTCCAAGCGCCAGCCGCTCTTGCCCACCGTGGCATACCACGACTTGAGCGAGTTCTCGCCGGCGTAGTCGAACACATAGTTCCATCCGCCACACTCCAGCTGGCCCCAGATCAGAGCCTGGGCCACTTGCTTGGCCGCTTCGTAATAATATTCATCGTGGGTAGCGTGGTAAGCATCTAATAATAGGTGGCCCACCGAAGGCGTTCCGGGCGGTTGAATCCATACCATGGTGCGTTTGGCTTCCATTTCGCCCCAGGAGCGGGACATGTCCGGAAGGTAGTTCCATACGAATCCACCTTTGTAAGCCACCTTATCCATCATATAATGGGTGGCGGTCTTCATGGTGGAGAGCGCTTTGTCGCTCAACTTCTTGTCTGTTTGGCCCGACATGGAGCAGGCGAGGCCGAACAAGCCGATGCATAGGGCTGTTCTGCCGTGTTTCTTTAAGACTGTGCCTATCATACCAGCAGTTAGTTGTTTAGGGTTTAAATTCATTGGTCTTTCAGTATCGTCTTCGGAGCCGGAGCCCCGATGTGTCAATCTGCGTCGCTAAATTAGGAGAAAAGTCTTGTTCTACCTAATGTTTTTCCTGTTTTTTTAGAAGAAAAAATGGGGGCTTGGAGGGACGTGTCGACTTTGTGTTGGCAGGCTGAAAGTCGGAACTGAGTGAGAATGAGTGGAATCCTTTAACTCGGTGTAAAAAAGTTTGAAACTTCCTTGGTGGTTTCAAGAATAATGCCTATCTTTGCACCCGCAAAAGAAAAATGAATGATTCGCTAGCTCAGCTGGTAGAGCACAACACTTTTAATGTTGGGGTCTTGGGT
>CAYSOW010000102.1:0-6969 GCA_964432715.1 uncultured Bacteroides sp. | reverse complement strand
TATGAAGGGTACAGAAAGGAGGATAACGTATGAGTAAGTTGCAAGAACTGATTGCTGAGCTTTGCCCGAATGGAGTGGAGTTTAAGAAGTTGGGTGTGGTTTGCTCCGTACTTAGAGGAAAACGTTTAACAAAGGATAAGCTATCGGCAGAAAACGCTTATCCAGTATTTCATGGCGGTATAGAACCTTTAGGATATTATACAGAATACAATCGTTCGGAAAATACGGTTATGATTATTAATGTCGGAGCTTCTGCTGGTACTGTCGGATTTTGCGATAAAAAGTTTTGGTCTTCAGATGGATGCTTTTGTTTGTCAAATAATCCAGAACTTAATAGTAAATTTCTGTTCTATTATTTGTCAAGTCACGAATCTAACTTTATTTCCAAAGTTAGATATGCGGGAATTCCAACACTTGATGCTAAGGTCATAACAGATTTTGAGATCCCCATCCCCCCGCTCGCCGTCCAAGAGGAAATTGTAAAAATTCTCGACCGCTTCGCGGAATATACAGCGGAGCTGCAAGCGCGCAAAGAACAATATGAATATTATCGTAATCTTTTGCTCACATTCAATCCCTCCGCCTCCGGCTACGGGACCAATGATGAGCAAAAGATTAAGGATATAACTGTCTGGGGGGGGCATAATTACGAGGTTTCTTGGAAAACTCTTGGCGAGGTTTGTGACATCTTGGATTCCCAAAGGAAGCCTGTTGCGAAAGGAAAACGTATAAGCGGGCAATATCCTTATTATGGCGCCAATGGTATTCAAGATTATGTTTCAGAGTTTCTATTCGATGGAGATTTTTTACTAGTTGGTGAAGATGGAAGTGTGATTAATCCAGATAACTCACCGATACTTAATTGGGCCTCTGGACAAATTTGGGTAAACAATCATGCTCATATTCTGGCTGAAAAAGCAGATATTGCCATGCTCAGATATTTGTATTACGCTCTTCAGGTCACAGATGTTTCTGATATCGTGCGAGGAACTCCCCCCAAATTAAATCAAGCGAATCTTAGAAATATTAAACTTCCCATCCCGCCCCTCGAAGTCCAAGAGCGCATCGTCGCTATCCTTGACCGTTTCGAAACTCTGGTTAACGACTTAACCCAAGGTCTTCCGGCCGAGATAGAGGCCCGCAAGCAGCAATATGAATATTATCGCAATCAATTGTTGACATTTAAACGCATAGCGTAAAAATACCATAGACGCCATGAACGAGCAATACAAAATGGTCGCGGAGAATGCCGAGTCGACCGTAGTCAGTGAGTTTGAGCCGGGCTATCGCAGCGCGGCCCAATATCAGAGTGAGGCCGAGATGGAGGCCGACTTCATCAAAATGCTTCAACGCCAAGCCTACGAATATCTTCCCATCAAGTCGGAAGCAGACTTAATTCGGAATCTGCGCCGTCAACTGGAGAAGTTGAATAGTATCAAGTTTACGGATGAGGAATGGCAAGAGTTCTTCACTTGTTATCTGGGTAATCCCAACGAGGGTATTGTAGAAAAGACGAGCACAGTGCAAGAAGACTATCGCAAGGTCTTGCAGCGTGCGGACGGCTCGATGGTAAATGTGGTGTTGATTGATAAGGAGCATATCCACAACAACTCCCTGCAGGTCATCAATCAGTATGTACCCGAGGGTGGCGCGCACGAGAATCGCTACGATGTAACGATTCTCGTTAACGGTCTGCCCTTGGTCCATGTAGAATTGAAGCGCCGTGGTGTGGCCATTAAAGAGGCTTTTAATCAGATACGCCGTTACAATCGCGAGTCGTTTTGGGCAGGTTGCGGACTATTTGAGTTTGTCCAAATTTTCATTATTTCGAACGGCACGCTGACGAAGTATTACAGCAATACGACGCGCGACGCGCACATCCGTGAGCAGAACAAACAGGGCGGCCATACCGGGCGAAAACAGACCTCGAATAGTTTTGAGTTCACGTCGTTCTGGGCCGCGAACGACAACACACCCATCTACGATTTGGTCGACTTCACGCAGACGTTTCTTTCGAAACATACGCTACTGAACGTCCTAACAAAGTATTGCGTCTTCACGTCGGAAAAATTGTTACTTGTGATGCGCCCCTATCAGATAGCTGCCACAGAGGCCATCATCCAGCGGATCAAGTCAAGCAGTAACTACAAAAACTGGGGCAAGCGCGAAGGGGGTGGCTACATCTGGCACACTACGGGCTCCGGCAAGACGCTCACCTCGTTCAAGACGGCCCGGCTGGCCTCGCTGATGCCGGAGATTGACAAGGTGCTGTTCGTGGTGGACCGTAAGGACTTGGACTATCAGACCATGAAAGAGTATGACCGCTTCGAAAAGGGTGCAGCTAACTCAAACACGTCGACAGCCGTTCTGGCCCGACAGTTGGGCGACCCCAACGCGCGCATCATCATCACGACGATTCAGAAACTCACGAACTTCATTGCCCAGAATGCGCAACATGATGTCTACACGCAACATGTCGTGCTGATTTTCGATGAATGTCACCGCAGCCAGTTTGGCGATATGCATAAGGCTATCACTAAAAAGTTCAAGAAATATCATATGTTCGGCTTCACCGGGACGCCTATATTCCCCGAGAATGCAGGCGCGGCGCGCAACGTAGAGTTTACGACGACGGAAGGTGCTTTCGGAGAACGGCTCCATTGTTATACCATTGTGGATGCCATTCGCGATGGAAACGTTCTGCCCTTCAAGGTGGACTACATCAGTACGATGCACGAACAGGAGCAGATTACAGATGAGCAAGTGCCCAGCATAGACCGTGAGCGTGCTCTGGCAGCACCTCAGCGTATCATACAAGTGTCGAAGTACATTTTGGACCACTTTGTGCAAAAAACGAAACGCGATGTGGGTGGCTACAGCTTTTCTCGACTGACTAACATTGCAGAGGTGGCCACAGCTAGGAATCGCAACGGGGTGCAAGAGGTGAAAGAGAAAACGACGCTACGGGGCTTTAATTCTATTTTGGCGGTGCAGTCTATTCCTTTCGCCAAACTCTACTATCAGGAGCTAAAGAAGCAGATGGAGGCACTGCCTTCTGACAAGCGACTGAAGATAGCTACCATCTACAGCTATGCTGCCAATGAAGAGGTCGAAGACGGCAGCGGGTTGCCTGACGATGAGGACAACGAGAGTACGGAGAAATTGGATAAGTCTAGCCGTGACTTCTTGGAATTGGCTATTGAGGATTATAATAAAATGTTTGGCACCAGTTATGATACCAGTTCCGAACGGTTCCAGAATTACTATAAGGACCTCTCTATGCGCATGAAGAACCGCGAGGTGGATCTGCTGATTGTGGTGAATATGTTCTTGACGGGCTTTGACGCCACGACACTCAATACGTTGTGGGTGGATAAAAACCTGAAGATGCACGGCTTATTGCAGGCATATTCGCGCACCAACCGCATCCTCAACTCCATTAAGACGTTTGGTAACATAGTCTGCTTCCGCAATCTGGAGCCCGCCACGAATGCCTGTCTGCAGTTGTTCGGCAATAAAGATGCCGGCGGTCTGATTCTGCTGAAACCTTTTAAGGACTACTACGAGGGCTATACTGACGACAAGGGTGAAAGTCACATCGGCTACCAAACGCTCATCAGGGATTTGCTCCAAAATTTCCCCTTGGGACGAGTTATTATGGGCGAACAAGCAGAAAAGAGGTTCATCAGTCTGTTCGGTAATATTCTGCGGGCGCTAAATATCCTGACCACCTTCGATGAATTCTTGGGGCAAGAGATTATCACGGAGGAACAACTGTTGGATTATAAGAGTATCTATCTCAACCTGCACGATAAGTATCGGAGCCGGAATCAAGGGGAGGCTGTAATTGTCAATGACGATATTGTCTTTGAAATGGAGTTGGTCAAGTCCGTTGAGATTAACATTGACTATATTCTGTTCTTAGTCGGTCAATTGACCGGCGACAAGGATAAGGACCGAGAAGTCGTGCTGAAAGTGCGCAAGTCTGTTAATTCGTCACCGGACCTTCGCGACAAGGCTGAATTGATCGATTCTTTTATTGACCAATATACTCCAAAGGATGACGTCAACGACGAATGGAATCGCTTTGTGAAGGAACATCAGCAAATCGAACTGAATCAGATTATCGAGGGGGAACATTTGAAGAAGGAGGAGACACACAAGTTTGTGGCTCAAGCGTTCCGCGATGCCGGTGTGAAGGAGACTGGCACAGCTATAGCGGATATTCTTCCTCCGATGTCCCCGTTTGATGTGAATAGAGCTGAAAAAAAGGACAAGGTCCTCGACCTGCTCAAAAAGTTCTTTACTAAATTCTACGACATTTCGGGCGGTGTATTGTATGAAGCGTGATTATTGCTCAACTATGTAAATGTTCTGGCCGCAGATGCATCTTTCGCATCTGCGGCCAGAACATTTTTCGGGGTGCGTCACCGCCTATTCTTCAGCGTCGTCCTCGGACGTCTCGCCCTCGCGTTCGCTTTCTTGGCCCTCAAGTGCTTCTATCTCGTCAGGGTCAGGTATGACGTTGTGGTCGCTCTCTTCCTCAATGAATAGGGCGCTGTCTTCGATGGCTTTGCTCAGGCTCTCATACTTTTGTGGATTGAATTGAGTAGCTTTCAATAGCTTATGCGCTGCACCTATTATACCTTGTTTCCCGTTGAGGGACGTCTTTACTTTCTTAATTGCTTCAGAAGCTCCTGCAAATTTATTCTCAACGTCCGCAAAGCGATCGATGAAGCTGTTTACGCGTTTTAGAATGGATTCGCACGCGGTGATAATGTCTTGCTGGTTTTTCAATTGACGTACCTGTCGCCACATGGTCTCCAAGACGCGTAAGTTCATATACATGGTCTGTGGGCCAAGTATCAAGACGCCTTTCCTGTACGCCTCGTTCCAAAGAGCGGTGTCGTTAGCGAGTGCGAGATTTAGTGCGCCTTCCACCGGCATATACATAATGACAAAATTCAACCGATTATAGCCGGTATCCAAATAATTACTGTAATCCTTCCTTCTCAATTCCTCGACATGATTCCGCACGCTTTTGATGTGTGCTTCCAGATATTCGGCTTTCCGGTCAACATCGTCCGTGTTGAGGTAATCCAGATAGGCTTTGAGTGACATCTTGGAATCCACAATTACATCTCGATGGTCTGGGAAGTGAAGGATGTAGTCCGGTATAAGTCTGCGTCCCCCGTCGTCCCTAATTGTATTGCCACTTCGGTCTCTAAGCATTTCCTGCGATGTGTATTGTTCTCCGTCTTTTAGACCTAAGTCATCGAAGAGTTGCTTTAAGGTCAATTCTCCGAAGTTGCCTTGTATTTTTACCGTTCCCTTTAAGGCGTTTGTCAGGTTTTCGGCGGTCGTTTGCAGGTTGGTGCTTTGCTGGTTGTTGATGTCGATGGAGGTCTTTAAGGCCGTGATGCCCTCCGTATATTCACGCTTGGACTTTTCGAGCGCTTCAGCCATGTCTTTGAGGCTCTTGTTGAGCGGGTCGATAATCTTCGAGACTTGTTCGTTGTTGGCTACACCCAATTCGGCCTGACGTGATTTCAAGACGCGTTCCGAGGTGGCTTGCATCTGCTCTTGTATGGTCTTGATCTGTTGCTCAAATTGTCTTTGGGTCGTCTCCTTCATCGCCTGGATTTGTTTGTCTTGCGTCTCCCGGAGGCTTTTGAGCTGTGCCTCATGGCTGCTTTGGATGTTTTGGAGCTGTGTATCGTAACTATTCTTGAGTTCGTTGCGTTGCTCTTGATTCTTATGCTTCTCTTGTTCCAGCAGTGACTGCCCTGTTTTTTTCTCTTGTTCCAAAAGGGATTGACCCTTTAGCTTTTCTTGTTCCAGCAGTGACTGCCCTTTCTGTTTTTCTTGATTCAGTAGCGATTGGCTTTGTTGTTTCTCTTGCTCCAAAAGGGATTGGCCATGTTGCCTCTCGGTTTCAATTTGTTCTTTGAGGGAAGCGATGGTCGATTCTTGAGCCGCATGTTGGCTGCGGACTTGCAGGAGTTCCTCGGCCTGCTGTTGCAGTTGCGCCGTCAGGGTTGAGGCCTGCTGTTTGGCCTCTTGTAGGGCTTGGTCCAACAATTGCAGTTTGCCGTTGTCGGTCTGTGGCGTCGCTAATTTGCGGCCCACGATGAAGGCTACTATCGCCAGAACCACGGCGAGCAGTAGCACAAGCAGGATAATAAGATTTGCATCCATAGTCATAATGGTATTAAGAACGTTGTTACAATTTGATACTTCGGTCGGTGTTAGGTGGGGTATTGCGACTTTTTGGTCGCAGCAAATTTATTAAATATTCGCTTTGTGGTATCGTTTATGTCCCTAATTTCAAGCGTTTAAGCCTGTTTTGTGAGATTTATGAGTAAAATATTGTTGTTTTGTGCACGACTTTGTCTTATTTATTTAACTTTGTCGCGAATCTATCTATCGCGTCGCCGTGGACAAAGGACTCGCGATGGATGGTGACTATCAGCACTTCACGGAGATGGTACAGCGCATGAATATTGCCGAATTACCCGCCGTGGTAACCATTCCCCTCTTGGAGCGCCTGAATCGTCTCGAAAAGTGTCATAATTCCACAAATCCTTGGCAAACACCACGCAAAGCGTTATATTTGCCACTCATTAACAACGAAAGTGATGAATACAAAACCATGCTACCCCGTCGGATTACAGAACTTCGCCGAGATTCGGGAGAAGAAGGCGGTCTATGTAGACAAGACGGCTCTGGTCTACCAGTTGACACATGAAAACAAATTCGTGTTCCTCAGCCGCCCGCGCCGCTTCGGCAAGACGCTGCTAACCAGCACCCTGCAACACTACTTCCAGGCGCACCGCGAACTCTTCACGGGCTTGGCTATGGAGCGGCTGGAGACGGAGTGGACCGAATACCCCGTCCTGCGCTTCGACCTGAGTACAGCGAAGAGTGACCTCTTGTCGGAAGTAGAAAGCAACATTTCGCTGCAACTAC
>CAYSOW010000101.1:3976-7006 GCA_964432715.1 uncultured Bacteroides sp. | reverse complement strand
TCACCGTTCTTCTTCGCCTCCACGATAATCTGGTTCACACCCAGAATCTTCACATTGTAAGTGTACTTCGTGTTACGACGGCAGTTAAAGTCCTGACACGTTTCCGCGGTAGGCTCCCCGTTCTCCTTGTTCTCACAGTAGCCCAAGTGCACCGTGTAAGTGGCCGTTGCCGTACGGTGAATCAACGCCTTCGTCGCATCATAAGCCACCGGCGTAGCCTCCTCCGGCGTAGCGCGGTTAGTGGGCGTATCATCAATGTAATAATCCAGATCCGCCGTAAAGACAAAGTAAGAAGCATTGTTGTTCAGCAAGGAAGTATCATCATTCTGATCAGCCACCAAACTGCAGTAGATACCCGTATTGGTGTCATCCCCATTCTTATACTCCCGCTCACGATCCTCATAACTTGTAACACTACTCAGACCCGTATGTTTGTTCTCATACAGATAGAACTCGAAATTTTCAACATCATCCTCCTTCGTGAAAGTGTGCGAAACGTTAGAGTCCACATAAGGATTGTCAGCGACAGCCACCGAGCTACCCGCATTGTCATACACCGAGCCGTCATTATGCTCAAACAGATAACTATCGGTAGGAATGTTGCCCACCTTCCATGAACGCATCTGCGCATTGATATGCTCGCCCACCGTGATATTCACCTTGTTATAAGAAGTCAGACGGTACAAATCAACCTCACCGGAGAATTCGTTCACACCCGGCTGGATGAAGACCACCGGCACACCATCCATATCGCCACTGGTATCAGCGCCACTATAATAACCCGACATCATCAGCGTACCGGTACGAACCGCCGGCTCGCCCAAGTTCTCCTTGTGCACCACAATCTTCTTATACGCCTCCCAAGTGTCGGCAGCCTCCAGCGCCGTACGCAGCGACTCCTGGTCAGCGCCCACATCCCTTGTAGCCTGCTCATTGTCCACGTTAGAGACCGCCACGATGACCGCAGCGCCCGAAGTTACATCCGCAGCAACCTCCAGCTTCTGCATCTCGTTCGGCATACCCTCTGTCTCCATGACATAGGCAAATTCATCTTCAAAGAGATGACTGTAGACGCGCTTACCATCGCTCGTCATGTAGATGCCCACCCAGAGGTTATCACAATAGCTCTGAGCAGGTTCGTCGATAATGGAACGCGTCTTAGCTTCCATATCACCCACATTCACGCGAAACTTGACGGTGGCAGGATGTCCCTCTTCCGGAGCACCCCCACTCACCAGATCGTCATCTTGGCACGATGAGAGCGACCACGCGCAAGTCATCATCGCGAAGATCATGAAATAATGATTGAAAAAACGTATCATAGCTATTCCTTTTTAAAATTTCATCTAAATCCAAATAACTAAGCTTTTTCTTACGGAGCGATGTGGCAAACAGGCGACAGTGACAGGTTGTCGGCTTTGGCTAGAGGTGGGAGTAGTGAAAAATGCGATAATTGAGTGCTCTGTGCTCTAGTTCAGTTGTTCAAGGTCTCATTTTGTCTCCGTGTTGAATGAGTGTGTCAAGCTCAAACAGTTTAGTTTACACTGCCTTTCGGCATTCGTTCATTTCGTTTTTGCAACCACAAAGAAACACAAATAAATCTTTACAAACAAGCAAATCTTCCGGAATCTTCCCATTTTTAATATGTATTACACTTTCGGCGCTGAAAAGCAAATAAATTTCACATAAAAAAGGTCGTTGCCGCCGCCGGGAGGGAAAACACCGACGACAGCAACGTACCGACCCCAAAAAAATAGCTTACGGGAAGCTAACTCGTGTTTGAATTTTCGACGGGGTGCTGCTGTCTGCGAACGCTCCACACGGAGGCGGAGCGACGCAGAATCAGCAAAAGGCAGGACTTCACTCGGCCTGTCATAAGTTAATCTCTGTTGCATATAGAGACGTGTCTATCCTATCGGCAATGGTTACAGGTGCATTGTCAACCGATAAACAACAAAATGGTGGTCTAGATTATTTACTACCCTGAGATGGATAGCGCATTCGTGCTTTTTACGGTCGCAAAAGTACAACAGCGCTTTCTTTTTGACAAATTATTTTACCTTAAAATTTTTCGATTTAACTTGATTTAAGATTTCCGGGAGCCGACGCATCAGAACAAAAAAATCAGTTGCCGCCGCCGATTCTCACGAACCGAACGACAACAACTGATCAAACACTCATTCACGCAATTTATCGGGAAATTGAAGTTACATCATTGCTTCTTGCTGCATGCAGCAATAGATCATCCAATCACGTCAAAGCGTGTTATATCGATGCTGATGAGTGTCATTATTCAAATGTAATATCTCCTGCGGTCTGCTTGTCCCAAGGAACCACCACGTAAGAGAATTTACCCTTCTCCACGGTGAAATCATAATGCGTGTTACGCATCAAGTCCCAAGCAGTCGCATCATTGGGGTCATCATAATCTTTGAAGCGCAAATACTTCGTGCTGGAAGTAGTGGTCACCTCATTGCCGTTAACGGTCGTTTTAGTGATCATCTTCAGCGAGATTCGCGCCTCTTCATCCGTGTTCCATTTACCATAGTTCACCAAGTGACCCAAACCATCATGCTGGTCGGCATCCACGGCGGCCTTCACACGGTCTGTAAAATAATTGGTTCTTGAAGTATCAAAGTGATCAGCCGATTGTACTCTCGATCCTTTCAGTGTATTCACATTGTTATACTCATGTACATAAGCCACCCACGTCTTGCTCTCCTCATCATAGGTAAAGGGATAATCCTTCACAATGGTAGCGGGAACCATCAGCGAGTTATACATCGGAACATTCATATAAGACAACGCCATGGCAGAGGGCATATTGTCATAGATGCCGAGCGGAGCCGAGAAGCCGTAACGATACGTATTGGTCAGCTTCACATCCGTCAAATCTATACCTTCCGCGCCACGTACTGTAATCTTCACTACCGAACGAAGCACATCAATGGTACCCAGCTGGTAAATCAAGTTACCCTTGGCAAAGGTCAGGTTACTGAAATACTTCACACCATACATCGGGATAGGATC
>CAYSOW010000101.1:0-3876 GCA_964432715.1 uncultured Bacteroides sp. | reverse complement strand
GCCTCATCCGACCAGTTAGCCTCCACCACCACTCTCATGGCGCAATTGTTAATCAAAGGAGCATCCGGATGGACACTGACCAACTTACCCACTACATAGTAGAGTTCCGGGTCGTACGGCGACTGCTCCACCGTTTCGATATTCAGCCTCATCCGGTAGATCCCCTGAAGAACGCCATTGGTGTTAAAGAACAAAATACGCAAGCGGCTTGGATCGATATAGTTTTCGATGCCTGTTCCCGCCTCATCTTCGAAAGAAGATGCTCTGGTACCGGTACTATCCCCGAGGCGAAGTTGCAGGCTGACGCGAATGGAATCAGCACCCACCGAAACCTCGTCCAGAGCATCGTCGACATCAGAAGAGTTGCAGCCTGTCATCGCCACAGCGAGCAGCCAAAGGAAGCCGCCCACCATCGCGGTGAAGTCTTTCACATGCCTATGTATCCAAATCTTTTTCACGTCTTGTCCTCCTACTTAAGTTGTCCGTCCACCAATACCAATCTCCAAGAGTTGATGAGGATAGAGGTACTAATCCAGCGGTTGTTGTTGTCCAGGAAGAAAGTCAAGTTATACTCGTCCTGACGGTCGAGGTACTCCTGGTCGTCCATGTCCGCCCGTTCATACCCTTTCATCAAGAGGGCATAATCGATGAGAGGCACGGAGAAGACCGTCTCGCCTGTCTCCTGATTGACCACGGTGATGCGCACATCGTCGCCCTTCACCAGTCGGCCAATATGGAACTCAGCCAGCCAGACATTGATGCCGGTGGCAGACTGGTCGGCCACTTCCGCCGTACCCGCTGACATGTGCCAGGGGTTGTAAGTAAGCAGCTGGTCGTCCACCAAGTTATTCTCATAGTCCATACCACCGTCGGCGGCAGTAATGGTAATCTTAAATTGATTCTCGTCGATGGCCTCGCCCGACGCATGTTGCAGAGATACGCGCACGCGGTTGGTATCCTTCATCAGCGGCAGCTCCTCGGTCTGCACGCCCGGTTCGTCACGGAAGACTACGGAGGTGCGATGACCATAGTAGAGGTCGTCAAGGTCCTGATCAATCACCGCCTCACCGAGCTCATTGGTGCTCCGACGAAGCGTACAAGTCAGCTGTTCCTGGCGCACACCGTCGCCCAGTGTGAAGCCATCCAGATCGTTCGTGGTACACCAAGCCAAGAGGTCATACTGACCGGGCTCCACGTCCACCTTCATTACGAATCCTTCTTCAGCGAGCGCTTCACCACGTTCCGTACCTTTCCAAGCAACGGTTCCATCGGAAGCAATCAGATAGAGTGTCACTTGCTTCACCTCCTGTGCGAAGGCATCGGCACTCTTCAAGTTCCAGTCATAACGGAAGGAGACGAGGTACTCAGTCTCTTCGGTAGGCTGGATGATTGGTTCGTTGCAATCGCCGTCCTCACCCTGGGTGAACGCGTTGCAAGATACCATAAGGAGACTGGCTATACAGCCAGTCACCCATGATATGATATTCTTCGATCTTCCCATATACACACAGTTGTGATGAAAAGTAATGTTCTTTATGAAAAGCTCGTTAGAGCGCTACCGTCTGAGATACGGTTCTCCAAGAGAGGATATTGATGTTTGCACCAATAAAGTATGCATCTAAGTCTTCATCAACCGGAATGATAGGCTCACCGGGGTAGTCGGGATCGTCAGGATCATCCGGATCCTTCGTATTATCAGGATCATCCGGGTCATTCTTCTTCTCATCGCCATTATCACCAGGTTTACCTGCATTGGTGATACCATAACCTAAGTTAGCCAACTTGTTGATGGTAATGTCATAGCAGTGGTTACGAACAACGCCGTAGAAACCTTCAGGAATCTTATCCGTGTCAGGAGTAGTATCGGGGGTAGCTGCACCTCTCAAGTGTCTTACCACTACATAGTAGTACATCAAACCACTCTTATACTTATTGGCAGTGTTATTGAGCGTAAAGCTTGACAAAGTCTTATTGACTTCATCAGCAGTAACTGTAGTCTCACCACCATTACTGAAAGACAATGATTTAGCCTCTGTTGTCAACTGAACATCAACACGACCGTTCAAGTAAGAGTTGTCAACAACCTCTACTTCACTAGCCTTCAACTGACGCAAGATATCTTTACCTTCAGCATCTGTATCTTTCACCTGAGCCAAGCCTGCAGTGTAAAGGCTAGCCAATGCGAATGACTTAAAGTTCTCCTCGGTGTAAACCACGTTGTTGTAACGTACCAGATTCTCGAACGGAGTACCATCCTCATGTACGGCCTGTGCTTTGATTACTACGAAGGTAGCAGCAGAAGGCATGTGTTTCTGAAGAATGTCAGCAGTATTGGTATTCTCAGGACAGTAAGCAACGTTATCATCAGTGAAGTTACGAACCAACTGACCGGAAGCCAGATAAGTCAGGTAACCACCCTTCTGAGTATAACCTTTAACGGTCTCTGAAGGTTGCTCATAGAGTTTCGGATATTCAACGTCTGTATTCTCACCCTGAGTACCTAAACCATAGTTGTAAGACTCACCCCAGTAACTACGATGGTTGTTAGGATCGTTCCAGTCGAAGTAGAGAGAAGTGGTAGCATTCGTCCAAGTTGATGTAGACTGAATCGTCTTCACTAAACGAGAGTCTTTGGTAGTGGCACTTACGCCCCAGCCCAACAGCTTGATATAGATACGATCTTTACCGGTTTCAGCACCCTGAACGTCTACTTCGGTAGTACCTTGCTCACCCAAAGCAAAGACATTTGTCTGACCGGATACCGGTGTCAAGCTAGAAGAAATGCTAACTCTTACCTTGGCAGCCAAACGCTCTACGTAGATGTTGACTTTCTTACCGTCTTCAGCGTTCTTAGCCTCATCTTCAGTCTTGAAGAAGTTGTCTGAAGTCAGCTTGGTAACAAAGAACCATCCGTTCTTCTTCTCTGCGCTTGTCATGTCGGCAGCTTCATAAGAAGAGGTACTCATGATAAAGTTGTGATCATCACCATTGGTTCTGATACCTTTGAAGCTGTTAGAAGCACCTGCCATGTCGTCTTTCCAGTCAGCCAATGTTGAAGGGATTTTGGCATTGCTAGGTACGTTCAATACAGTTACTACGTAAGCAGGGTAGCTGTCTTTCTTGGCTGCCAAGCTAACGATGGTCTCTGAATTAAACTCAATATTGTCGCTCTTACCAGCAGTTCCGTCGGGATAGTCAGCGGCTTTGTTTCCGGTTAATTTGCCGTCTTTAATACCATTCCATGACAATGCGTTGGTCATGTAGTTACCGAATTGGTCGTAGAAGTAGAAGTTACCGTTGGATACGGCTTGCTCGGCTTCTGTACCATACTCGAAGAATGTTTCTGCGGAACGAGTTAAATCAGAAGCGTTTTTAATCTTCACGTTCAGGTAAAGGTTACCATCAGTAGTTTCATCGATTGCGCCTGCACCGGTGATGTCGTCGTCATTAGAGCAAGCAGGCATTAATAATGTGCATGCTAATGCTCCCCAAATAAATCCATTTAGTTTCATAGTTGTAATATTTAGAGATCTATTAATTTAAATCTTCTTACCTTATTACGTTAGACGGTTGGCAGCGTGTGCTAGAGGGAGTAGTGAAAATGCGATGTGAGTGCTCGGTGCTCTAGTTCAGTTGTTCAAGGTCTAATAGTCTTCGCGTTGATGAGTGTGTCGCTCATTTTCGTTTAGCTGCTGCCTTTCGGCAGATGGTCTCTTCGTTTTTGTCTAGCAAAGGAACGCAAATATTTTTTGACAAACAAATATTTGTTCCAAAAACTTCCTAGATTTAAAATTCATTATACTTTGGGGGTTCAATGGTTTAAAAATTTTTCTTTTGAAGCTGGTTTTTAATGGTTGTTTGCGTTTTGGGGGAGGG
>CAYSOW010000100.1:0-7095 GCA_964432715.1 uncultured Bacteroides sp. | reverse complement strand
GTAATCATCTTTTTGCTCTTACCTCATTAATCTCAGCATTGATTTCTTCCGCAGAGAACTCTTTGTTAGCAGATGCTGCATCCCTCATACGATGAAATGCGTTTTGAGCATTAGCTCTCATTACATACAAATCGCCAAATAAAGCCTTTTGTTGGTCATTCAGCATTGGCTCCATGTTTTGTTCGTTCATAGTGCATTTAAAGTTATTTGCCGCAATATAAGGCGTGGTTTATTGGGAACAAGGGAGCAATGGGCATTCCACCGCCTTCCGTGCCTCACTATGCGCTGTACAATCTTCGTTGCAACTCGAAATAATGAGAGCGTATCTCTGTCGTAGACATCTGAAGCTTTTGCTTCGCATCACTCATCGAGTTGAACTTGATATTAATGAACGTCGTCAGATTCTCTGCACCAAGTTCCTTGAATCCATTGCGTGCATAATACTGCAGAATCAGATTGTCAAACTCCCGCTGCTCCTTATTCAAAGAATCAACATACTGTTTCTGAACAAGCGCGACTCTCTTCGCCCTCTCAATAGGGGTCGAATTATAGGCTATATATTCGAGCACGTCAAGGAGGTCGCACTCCTGCAACTTCAGCATGTTTCGCAGCATATCCAATTTATCTACGGCAAAGCCCGCTTCATCTAGCGTCTGAAGAAGACGCTCTCGGGTTTCCGGATTTGACCATTTCTCACGTAAATCGTCTGCACCGAAGAAGAACTCCGGTATCTTGCCAAAGAGTTTCTTTACATACTCTTCAAGACTGATACACTCATCGCCGTAGAATATTTGGGGGTGCCAGGTCGTATGTAATGAAAGCTTTCTATAGGGAGAGAGTTTGATGTCAATAAGGTTCGTTCGAGGGCCGTCGCAGGTGCAGGGTAGGTTGCCACAGACAGGACACGGCTCCGGCGTGCAGACACAGGGATTCTGACCGCACTTCGGACACACTTTTGGCGGTTTGGGAGGGTTAGGCTTATTACATGTGCATGGAGAATTACCACATATCGGGCAATACGTATCGCCATCCCAATCCGGGTCTTTAAACATTTCACTCGCCCCTACAAAGTCGTAGATGGTAAAATAATATTTTTTATCAAACAGACGTGTTCCACGACCGATAATCTGCTTGAACTCCACCATATTTTGGATGGGACGCATCAAGACGATATTTCTGACGTTGCGCGCATCCACGCCGGTGCTTAGTTTGTAGGACGTAGTAAGAATCGTAGGCAATAACTTCTCATTGTCTTGGAAAGCTCGCAACGTAGCTTCGCCCACTTCGCCGTCATCGGCCGTCACCCGTTCGCAATAGTTACTTGCTGGACGAGCCTTGTGCTTGTTCACCATGTCGCGAACAATCATGGCATGTTTCTGCGTGGCACAAAAGATGATGGTCTTTTCGTCCGGATTAATCTTGCTCAGGAACGCTTGCACACGATGCTCATCACGCTCTTTTATTTGGATTCTGCCGTTGTAAAAATCGGATTCTGTATAGACCTTTTCAGGATCCACTTCTCCGCTCTTTACCTTGTCGCCGGCTTCATACTTGTAGTCATCAATATTGCTTTTAGAAACCTCTACTCTGAACGGCACAAGGAAACCATCCTCGATTCCTTGTTTGAGGGAATACGAGTATACAGGTTCTCCGAAATAGGCATAAGTGTTGGCATTTTCTTGCCGTCGTGGTGTCGCCGTCATACCCAACTGATAAGCCGCGTCAAAATACTCCAGGATTTTGCGCCACTCACTTTCGTCGTTAGCGCCTCCGCGGTGACACTCGTCGATGATGATGAAGTCGAAGAAGTCACGCTCATACTGCATAAGTAGGGCTTGTCGGGAGTTTGGTCTGACGCCGCGGCACCTTGTTCTTCTGCTTTTTGGGTGGATGGCGAAGTCATCATGGTCTGGAAAATCGTGAAGTACAAGTTGCGAGCCGTGGGGACACGATAGTCATTCTTTTTTAATTCCGCGGGCGTAATGCGACACATTGCATCCTCCGGGAATTGGTTGAAGTCATTAATGGCCTGATTGGCCAAAATGTTTCTATCTGCTATAAACAGGATTCGGGGCGCTCTATCTGCCCCCTTCGTGTTCCACTTGGTCTGGGTTAGTTTCCAGCAGATCTGGAAGGCGGTGTAGGTCTTTCCCGTTCCGGTAGCCATAGTCAGCAAGATGCGATTCTTCTGTTTGGCGACCGCCGAAAGCACATTGTTGATAGCAATTTCTTGATAGTAACGAGGCTCTCGGCCGCCCTGACGATTGAGTGCACATAGATTGAATTTGTCTCGCCATGGATTGTCCTCAGGGTAGGTCATTTGCCACAACTCTTGTGGAGATGGGAAATTGTCTACCTCATATTCCTTGCTGGGTAGGATATATTCGCCTCTGCTGTTCTTGACGCCCATATCGATGAAGTAGATCTCATCGCCGTTGGTACTATAGGTGTAACGTATCTTCAGCGCGTCCGCATAGAGCTTCGCTTGCTCTACGCCTGCTGAAACATCCTTCTCGTCACTCTTGGCCTCAATCACAGCCAACTTCATCCCTTTGTACGCAAGGATATAATCAGCCTTTTTGGGGTTCTTGTGCCCGGTCGTTGTGATTCGACCGGGCGCAATATATGCACTTTGTTCTACCAAGATTTTACTTTGGGGAACAACACCCCATCCTGCAGCACTGAGCTTCGGATCTATTTTATCATGTCTTGTTTGGCTTTCGTTCATGGTTTATTCGAATATTTGTTTTAAGATTGATTGTTTAAGGGCGTCACATTCCGTGACTATCTTTGTGTAGTTTGCCTCCAGTGTCTTTACCTTCTCAAAGAGGGCGTCAAGATGATTGACGATGGATCGTTGCTCTGGTAGAGGAGGAAGAGATATACGATTGCCTTTTATGGCATCCATACCAACATTACCTTGTCCTACAGTTCCCCCTTCGTTCGCAAAGAATTGATCACGGAAAATATTGCACCAAGTATAATACAACAGATACTTATTCAATAATTTTTCTCTCACCCTGATTCTTGTTAATCGCTGATTCAATAATAAATTATCTCTTTTAATAATTGTAGTGTATCCATAGTCTCTTTTATGTCGTGTCCCTATTTGGGTGATAATTATATCACCTATTTTCAACAATGATTTATTTAGGACATTAGAATCTATTTGATTAAAGAATACGGGCTTTTCATCTAATCGCAGCTGACCAGGTCGAACATTCCCTATCCTAATAACCTGATATGTGCCTTCAGACAAAAAGTCAGAGCTTTTAAAAGCATAACCACTTTGAATATCACAGATTGAGTCCAATTTAACAACGTTCGTTCTATTGTTAAGTGTCATCGCCTCATTGAGTGCAGACTGAAAGAGAGCTTTTGCCTCGTCAAGAGCCTTTGAAGTATTGTCCTTCATTCGGTCAATCTTTGCAAAGAGGGCGTCGAGATAGTCGACAATGCGTTGTTGCTCGTCCATATCCTCAGCTACCTTGACAAATCTCTCTCCGTAATCTTTAAAATAGATATGTGGTATTGCGGCGCCCTGTTTGTATTTGCTTAAGTCAAGACTTTGTAGACAGTATCCTATATAGTTGATATTGAATCCATTCTTTGGTAGTATATATTGCATTGTGCCGATTACAGAACTTTGGGCTGGCATAAACGTTACGCGACCAATGCCGGAACCGTCTTTAACAATAGCAATATAATTGTTATTTTGGTGGTATGTGTTTATATGACCGATAATGCCACTTGCGCCATATACAGGATACAGCCCATTCCCATCTTCAACGTCTTTTTGCTTTAGATTTGACGAGCCTTTATCACAAATGTCTTTTATTCGTAGCTCTTTCATCCTAGCATCTCCCGTAATTCGTTAATCAAATCCTGGTTTTCGCTATTGAGGTCGAATATAGAGTCTGCGATCTCACTAGGAGTCCGTTCATCTACAACCTCAACTTTGTTCGGGTTCTTCACCGAGAGGTCGAAATTCTCGTCAAGGTCGCTCACGTTGATGGACCAAGAATGTTCGCTCTCTGCCTTTGTCTTCTGCAGGTTGAGGAACTCGTCCAAACTGGCCTCAGTAAGGGGCTGCGTCTTGGTGAAGTGTTTGTCCACCTGATAGTACCAAACTCGCTCAGTTGGCTCGCCTTTGGTAAAGAACAAAACCACCGTTTTCACTCCGGCTCCGGTGAATACGCCACTAGGCAAATCCAGCACCGTGTGAAGATTACAGTTCTCAAGCAACATCTTACGGATGGCAACTGCATCGCCATTGCTCAAGAACGTATTCTTAATGACAATGCCCGCACGACCACCAGCCTTCAAAATCTTGATGAAGTGCTGCATAAACATATATGCCGTTTCGGCGGTACGAATCTCAAAGTTCTGCAAGACTTCGCCGCGCTCGTTCCCGCCAAAAGGTGGGTTGGCAAGGATGACATTTTTTCGGTCGCGTTCCTGAATCGTTGCCAGATTTATGGCCAGGGTGTTTCCGTGCGTGATATTGGGGGCAGATACTCCGTGGAATATCATGTTCATGGTGGCAATGATATACGGCAACCCTTTCTTCTCTTGACCGAAGAAGGTGCTCTTTTGCAGGGTCTCATGGTCCTTCACACTCTGAATCTTTTCCTTCATGTAGAGAAAAGCTTCGCAGAGGAAGCCAGCAGAACCGCAGGCCGGGTCATAGACCGTCTCTCCAATCTTGGGGTCGACTACTTTGATGATGCTACGAATCAAGGGCCGTGGCGTATAATACTCTCCTCCATTGCGCCCCGCATTACCCATGCGTTGGATGTTGCCCTCATAAAGTACGGTCATCTCGTGCTTATCTTCCGCACTCTGGAAGTGGAGCTCATCAATCATATTGATAATCTCACGCATATTGAAACCCGAGCGAATCTTATTGTGCAGTTCACCGAAGATTTCACCTATTTTGTATTCAAGTGTATCAGTCGCTGTGGCTGTATTTTGGAAATCTTTGAGATAGGGGAAAAGCTTCTGATCCACGAACTGAATAAGGTCATCACCGCTCATGGCATTAATCGTATCTAACACCATTTTACCGGTTTGTGGGTCTTTTTTCTTGGGCGTCGCCCACTGGCTCCAACGATAGGAGCCTGTCACCAGGCGCTTGTATGGCTTTCCGTCAAGTTCGGCCTCTTCTTCACGTTCAGTCTCAAGGTCATCCAGATATTTGAGGAACAGCATCCATGATTTCTGTTCCAAATAATCTAACTCACTACTGCAACCTTGTTCCTTCCTGAGAACCTTGTCAATGGTTTTAAATGTATTGTCGTATTTCATTGGTCATTTGTATTCTGATTAATCCGACCGACTGTCGTCTGGTTTTCACAGTTGGGGCCGTATCTTTCAGCAAAGTAAATTAAAACTTAGCATTTGCAGATATTTTTACTTAATTTTTTTGCATTTGCTTGAATCAATTTATCTTGTTCGTCCCGTTTTCCCACTTTTTAGTTGCAATCTGAGGGCTTTCCTACGCCCCGTCACCTCACCAACCTACTCCGACCCACCTCGGAGTACCTAGCCGAGCGCTCATCGACGAACAAATTCCACCTCGGGGTACAAAATTCGCGTTCATCGACCTACTCTACTCGCCTCGGAGTACCTAGCCGAGCCTTCATCGACGAACAAATTCCATCTCGGGGTACAAAATGAGCGTTCATCGACCTACTCCGACTGCCTCAGAGTACCTAGCCGCGCGTTCATCGACAAACAGATTCCATCTCGGGGCACAAAATGAATGTTCATCGACCTACTCCGAGGTGGAATTCGCTCTTCGATGAGCATTTTCCCCCTCAAAACCAATTCCTGCGGAGAAAAACCGCTACATTCTCCGCAAATTTGCGGAGAATATTTGGTCATTTCGCCGCAAAAGTCCATATTTGCGATATGAGAAACGAAAGATTACGCAGCGTTTATATCTGGCAGCGAGAGGATTGGCCTCAGTTTAGGTGGAATCATGAAGCGCTGCTGGAGCCATTAAGCAGACTGAGCCGTTTGCATGGTCTGCTCCATGGCCGTATGTCGATGCTTGGATTCGCGGAGAAGAGTCGCTCATTGCTCTCTAATATGACGGACGACCTGGTAAGCTCGTCCGAGATAGAAGGCGTGATGCTCAATCCCAATTCGGTGCGCAGCAGCATTGCCCGTCATTTGGGCATAGAAGACGACGGAATGCTCGTCGAAGACCATTACGTAGAAGGACTGGTCGGCGTCATGCTCGATGCGGTAAGAAATTGCAGGGCCGACCTGACGGAAAAAAGACTGTTCGGTTGGCACGCCGCACTATTCCCGACGGGCAGAAGCGGCATGTACAAAATCACCGTAGCCGGCTGGCGAGAAGGGGAGGAGCCGATGCAAGTCGTATCGGGTGCATGGGGACACGAGAAGGTCCACTACGAGGCCCCCGCTTCGGCTGAGGTACCCGCACAGATGGAGCGACTGATCGCGTGGTGCAATACGGCCAATCTATCGCCGTTTATCATGGCCGCAGTGGCGCATCTGTGGTTCGTAACCATTCATCCGTTTGACGACGGCAACGGCCGTATCAGCCGCACCCTGGCCGATATGTTCCTGTCGCGTCTTGACGAAGAGTCGGCACGATATTACAGCATGTCAGCCGAAATCAATCGCAATAAGAAGAGTTATTATGAGGTCCTTGAACGGACCCAGAAGGGCGATATGGACATCACGGAATGGCTGTTGTGGTTCTTCGGTTGCTTGGAGAGCACCATAACCCGTGCCTCAGGAACCATAGAACGCACCTTGCAGAAAGCGGCCTATTGGGATCGGTTCTCGCAGGTAGCTATCAACGAGCGTCAGCGCAAGGTGCTCAATCGCCTGTGGGATGGCTTCGATGGCAAACTCTCCTCGTCGAAATGGGCTAAAATCTGTAGTTGCTCCCAAGATACCGCCTCGCGCGACATCAGTGACCTAATCTCCAAAGGGATGCTTCTGAACAGTGGCGAAGGTGGTCGAAGTGCCCATTACATTTTGCCCATTTCAGACAAATAATAGCAAATTAGATAGCAACATCTTGCCATATTTTGTAGGTTCGAAAAATGTGCGTAC
>CAYSOW010000099.1:4642-7120 GCA_964432715.1 uncultured Bacteroides sp. | reverse complement strand
TTCTTCGGCTCCTTAATCAGATTAGTGTTGGAAATCTTCTGCAGAATCTGCTTGTTAAGGCCCGTTACCTCCTTCAGAATCTGCTTGTTGAGGTCATTGATCTCCTGATAATAGTCAGAGAAAATCTGCACGAGCGACACCGGACCCGTCTCCTGCTTCCATTGCTTGTTGGTCACCATGTAAATGCCCTTCGGAACAATCTCCACGTACAAATCCTTGCCCGCTTCGGTAGGGTCACCATCGAAGTGAATCACCCCCTCGTTGGGGCGATGAATCTGAATCTGCTTACATTTAAACGTCTTGATACGGCTGTTCTGCGCCAAAGTCTTGGTAAACATCTGGTAGGCCAGGGCAGGGATATCCAGCACCGTAAACGGTTCAATAATCGTTACATCCATCAAGCCGTCATCCAGCGAGGCATCCGGAGCGATGTAGACATTGTTGCCATACTGAGAAGCATTGGCACAAGCAATCAGGAAAGCCTTGTAAGTCAGCGTTCCATGCTCCACCTCAATCTCATAAGTCTCCGGCTTGTAACTCAGAAACTCATGAAGCATATTCTCCAGATAAGTCAGCGGTCCACGCTTCTCCGACTTTGAAAACTTCAGACTGACGAAAGCATCGAAACCAACGCCGCAAGTACAAAAGAAAGGAATATGATTGATCTTGCCATAATCCACACAAGAGATGTTCCCCTGATTCAGAATCTCAATGGCCTTCTCCACGTTCATCGGGATTTGCAAGTGGCGAGCCAGTCCGTTGCCCGAGCCGCAAGGAATGATGCCCAGCGCCACATTCGTATGGAGCAATGCACGTGCCACCTCATTGATGGTACCGTCGCCACCGATGGCCACAACGATAGCCGCACCCTCCTCCACAGCCTTCGCTGTAAGAAGAGTGGCGTGTCCTGCGTATTCCGTTCTGGCCACTTCGTAGGTGTACTTCTCCGTGTCAATACATTTCTGTATTCGCTGAATCACCTGCTTCTTGCTCTGGGTCCCTGATATCGGATTCGCAATGAAAACTATCTTCTTTTTTTCGTCCATACGGGCACAAAGGTACAAAATGAAAACGACAATATGGGTCATTTGGTTTGAAATAATTTCCCCCTCATAAAAATAAATTCAGAAACATTAAATTTTTTGTCCAAAACGGTACGTGGCATTACATAATTTATTACCTTTGCCCACTGTTTTGGAGGCATATTTTGTTAGGCTTCTGAAAATCAAATAGATAATTAGTTTTACACAAAATAGTATGGGTTTATTACAGGAAAAATTCAGTAAATACAGACTTCCTCAGACTTTCATGGAAAAAGGAGTCTATCCTTATTTCCGCGAAATCGACAGCGCACAGGATACCGAGGTGATGATGGATGGAAAGAAAGTATTGATGTTCGGTTCCAACTCTTACATGGGTTTGACTTACGACCAACGCATCATCAACGCAGCCATCGAGGCAACACGTAAATATGGTACAGGATGTGCAGGTTCGCGTCTGCTCAACGGAACGCTCGACATTCACCTTCAGCTGGAACGTGAGTTGGCTGCTTTCGTAGGCAAAGAAGAAGCCTTGGTGTTTTCTACAGGATTTACCGTAAATGAGGGTGTTATCCCTTGTTTGACAGGAAGAAACGATTATATCATCTGTGACGACAGAGACCACGCATCCATCGTTGACGGTCGTCGTCTCTCTTTCTCTACACAGCTTAAATATAAGCACAACGACATGGAGGACTTGGAGAAACAGCTCCAGAGTTGTGCGCCCGACGCTATCAAACTGATTGTAGTAGATGGCGTCTTTTCTATGGAAGGCGACTTGGCCAAACTGCCTGAGATCGTTCGTCTGAAGAACAAATACAACGCCAGCATCATGGTGGACGAGGCACACGGATTGGGTGTCTTCGGTCGTCAGGGTAGAGGTGTTTGCGACCACTTCGGTTTGACGAATGATGTAGACCTCATCATGGGTACCTTCTCTAAATCATTCGCTTCTATCGGTGGTTTCATCGCTTCAGATAAAGATACCATCAACTGGTTGCGCCACAATGCACGTTCTTACATCTTCCAGGCCAGCAACACTCCGGCTGCCACTGCAGCTGCGTTGGAGGCTCTCCACATCATTCAGGAGGAGAAGAGTCGTCAGGACCACCTTTGGGAGATTACCAACTACGCACTGAAGCGTTTCCGTGACGCAGGTTTCGAGATTGGTGACACTGAGAGCCCCATCATCCCGTTGTATATCCACGACGTGGAGAAGACGTTCCTCGTAACGAAATTGGCGTTCGATGAGGGTGTATTCATCAATCCGGTGGTTCCCCCTGCATGCGCTCCGCAAGATACGTTGGTGCGTTTCGCTTTGATGGCTACTCACTCTAAAGAGCAGGTGGATCGCGCTATCGAGGGCTTGATTCGCTGCTTCAAACAATTGGATATTATCAAATAAAGCGTATTATACACGAGAATCAACTGGGTCAAG
>CAYSOW010000099.1:1935-4542 GCA_964432715.1 uncultured Bacteroides sp. | reverse complement strand
GATTTTCTACAAATTCTTGCACTCCTCCAGCCACAGTGCGGCAGAAGCATCACTCGGCATACGCCAATCGCCACGAGGAGTCAGCACCACAGAACCCACCTTCGGTCCATCGGGCAAGCAAGAACGCTTGAACTGCTGCGCAAAGAAACGACGGAAGAAAGTCTGCAACCATTTCTTGATGGTCGGCTCGTCATATTTACCCGCAAAGGCCTGACATGCCAGGAAATAGATCTTGGCAGGACGCGAACCGAAACGGAAGAAGTGGCAGAGGAAGAAGTCGTGCAGCTCGTAGGGGCCCACCAGGTCCTCCGTCTTCTGCTTGATGTTTCCTTGCTCGTCTGCAGGAATCAGCTCCGGACTGATAGGAGTGTCTACGATGTCCAGCAACGTCTCCTTGGCACCGGCCTCCATATGATTGATGGCCACCCAGTTCACCAAGTGCTTCACCAGCGTCTTCGGAATGCTCGTATTCACCGCATACATAGACATGTGGTCGCCGTTGTAAGTGGCCCAACCCAGCGCCAGCTCCGACAAGTCGCCCGTACCAATCACCAAACCGTTCGTCTGGTTGGCGATGTCCATCAGCAGCTGCGTACGCTCGCGTGCCTGACCGTTTTCATAGGTCACGTCATGCACGTTAAGGTCGTGGTTGATATCCTTGAAATGCTGAATGCAAGCCTCCTTGATAGAGATTTCGCGAATGGTGACACCCAAAGCCTCCATCAGATGGATAGCGTTGTGATAAGTGCGGTCGGTCGTTCCGAAACCGGGCATCGTCACACCGATGATACCCTTGCGGTCATAGCCCAGCTTGTCGAACGTGCGGGTAGTGACCAGCAGCGCCAAAGTGGAGTCCAAGCCTCCGGAAATGCCAATCACCGCCGTCTTCGCCTGCGTATGAACCAGACGCTTCGCCAAGCCACACACCTGGATGGCAAAGATCTCCTCGCAACGGTCGTCCAGCTCCTTGCCGGAGGGAACGAAAGGCAGCGGATCGATGGAGCGAGTCAGCGAGAACTCTCCCGGATAAGTGTAAACCTCGTTGTTGGGAGCCATGTCATAGGCACGCACCGTCGTGAACGACTTGCCCGCCTGACGCATCTCCTCCGCCTGTTTCGTTGCATTGGCAGCAAAGGTGGTATTCACGCGACGCTGCATGCGCAACATCTCCACATCAATCTCGCTCACCGCCAACTGCGGAGTCAGTGAGAAACGCTCCGTGGCGGCCAGCTGCTGACCATATTCATAGATCAAGCCATTGCCGGCAAAGACCACATCCGTGGTAGATTCTCCAAAGCCGCAGGAAGAGAAGACATAGCCCGACAGGCAGCGCGACGACTGCTGACTGAGCAGGGAGCAGAGGTAGTTGTGCTTGCCGATGCTCTCATCATCCGCCGAGAGGTTGAAGATCACCTCCGCACCTGCCAACGACAACTGACAGCTCGGTGGGATAGGGGCCCACACATCCTCGCAGATCTCAACGCCGAACTTGAAGCGGCCGCCATCAAAGATCAGTCGACTGCTGAAAGGCACCTCCTCGCCCGAGAGCTGTACCGTCGTATCCACCTCCGCACCGGTGGTAAACCAGCGTTGCTCGTAGAATTCACGATAGTTGGGCAGATAGCTCTTCGGAACCAAGCCCGCGATGCGGTAGGGACGCAGCACCGCAGCCACATTATATAATACGTTGTGATGTTCGAACGGCAATCCCACAATGACGGTACACGATTTGATCTCCTGACAAATCTTTTCCAAAGCATGCAAGCTCTCGGTCAGCAGCAACTCCTGCTGAAACAGGTCGGCACACGTGTAACCCGTGATGCAAAGCTCCGGAAATACCACCACCTCCACTTTTTGCTGTTCAGCTTCGTGGATTTGTGAAATAATCTGTGCTGTGTTGAACGCACAATCACCCACCTTTACGGCAGGTACAGCTGCAGCCACCTTTACAAAACCGAAGTGATTGTACTTCGAACTGCTATACCCTTTTTTCCCCATCATTTAATCAGTGTTATCTTTAATGTTTAAATATTTTCTATTTTCTGATGCCTTGTGGCGCTTCCCGCAAGGCATCTTTTGCAAAAATACCTTTTTCCGCGATTATTTCAACGTCCCGGTTATAAAAAATGCTTAAAAGCGGGAAAAACAATCCTTTTAAATTTGTAATCCGAGGACTATTTTATATATTTGCAACCAAATAAAGTTTGAAACGATTACAATTTTAAACTATGGCTAATAATTTTGTGTATGAGACATTGTTAAGGCATCAAATCAAGCCTTCTGTACAACGGATGGCGATTATGACCTATCTGATGGATCATCGTACTCACCCCTCAGTGGACGAGATTTACGTTGCACTGAGCCCCGAGTATCCGACTTTATCTCGCACGACAGTCTATAACACCTTGAAGCTTTTCAAGGAGAGCGGTGCGATAGAGATACTTACCATTGATGACCGCATGACGTGTTATGATGCCGATGTGTCGCCCCATGCTCATCTGTTGTGTAAATCTTGTAATCGGATATTCGACCTCCCCATGCCTCCTACGTTGATGAGCGAGATGGCAGATGTAAAGGGATGTCGCATTGATGAGACCCACCTCTATT